>CANCJZ010000021.1 GCA_947378465.1 Flavobacteriaceae bacterium | reverse complement strand
GATATTGGTTTGTTTGGCGACATCAAGATACTGAATTTTAGTATCTTGGCCAATATCTAATCAATTTATTTAACTTCAAATAATTACACCCAACGGGTTAATGTCATTAAAAAGGTAGTCTTTTTTAAAAATAATATTAAAATAAGCTGACATTTTAAAATAATTAAAATATGGACTATTATTTCTATTTATTTAAAAAATAGCTCCAATAAATGACTTTTTTTTTATTATTTTAGCAAAAAAAATAACACTTGACTAAAATCGACACAACAACTTAAAGATTAAGTGTTTAAAATTAATATTATCTCTTAAACCGCTACTAAATGAGTTTAAATAGTACTCTCGACATCGATATAGTTAGAGCCAATTCTTCAAAAATAAATAGTGTAGACTTTGAAAATCTAACATTTGGAAATGTATTTACTGACTATATGTTGGTATGTGATTTCAAAGAAGGCGCTTGGCAAAAACCAACGATCAAACCTTACGAACCATTTTTAATTGATCCTTCAGCAAAAGTATTTCATTATGGACAAGCCATATTTGAAGGGATGAAAGCTTATAAAGATGAGAATGACGACGTATGGTTGTTCCGTCCGGAAGAAAACTATCATCGATTCAATAAATCAGCAGTGCGTATGGCAATGCCAGAAGTTCCTGAGAATGTATTTATTGATGGATTGAAAACAATACTATCAATGGAGAAAGAATGGGTTAAAAAAGGATTAGGGAATACCTTATATATTCGACCATTTATGATTGCAATTGGCTCAGGAGTGATTGCACAGCCTTCCAGTCAATACCGTTTTATGATTATCCTTTCACCAGCACGTTCGTATTATTCAGGGGAAGTAAAAGTGTTAATTGCAGAGCATTATAGTCGTGCTGCAAATGGAGGAATTGGAGCTGCCAAAGCTGCAGGAAACTACTCAGCACAATTTTATCCAACAAAATTAGCGAATGATCAAGGGTTCCAACAAATTATTTGGACGGATGATGCTACACACACAAAGCTAGAAGAAGCAGGAACGATGAATGTTTTTTTTAGAATAAACGACACATTATATACCGCTCCAACAAGCGAGAGAATATTGGATGGAGTTACTCGTAAGAGTTTGATCGACATTGCGAAAAGAGATGGGATTAAAGTGGAAGAGCGTTCAGTGTTGGTATCCGAATTAATTGATGGAATTAAAGATGGTTCATTAAAAGAAATATTTGGAGCTGGAACTGCCGCAGTGGTTAATCCTATTATTGGGTTTTCCTATCAAGATACTTATTATGAACTACCTAAATTAGATGATTCGATAGCGCTTCAATTAAAAGAAAAGCTAACAAAAATTCAATACAAATTGGCTGAAGATACTTTTGGTTGGACTGTAAAAATATAGTTTTATATTATTAAATTATTAAAGGCGTATTCTATAATGGATACGCCTTTTTTTTATTTTAAAATCTCTTGAAAATTAGGTTTGAAATAATTTGGTCCTTTGAGCACTTTTCCATCTTCGCGGTAAATAGGTTTACCGTTATCATCAAGTTTGCTCATATTACTGCGTTGAATTTCCTCAAAAACAGCTTCAATTTTGTGTTGCAATCCGTGTTCTAAAATGGTGCCACAAAGAATATACAACATATCTCCTAGGGCATCGGCGATTTCAACAATATCATTATTTTGAACTGCTTCAAGGTATTCTTCATTTTCTTCCTTCATTAAGTTATATCTAAGAAGATTTTTTTGTTCCCCTAAATCTGCTTTCATTTCCTGGCTTACTCCAAGACCGAAGGCGGTATGAAATTCTTTCACCGCATTAAGTTTATTTTGCATCGTAATTATAGTTTAATTGTTGTTTGATAAAAATATAAAAAAAAAGAAATTGCATTTGAAAATTGTATAATAAAGTTATTAGAATTTATGAAGAATAAAATAGTTTACTATTAGTCCACAGGAAAGGATTCCTTAGGTAGGAAAGGTTTGTAAATGAGCTTAGATGACTTATAAACGAGCTTAGAAGGATTGTAAATGAGCTTAGATGATTTATAAATGAGCTTAGAAGGATTGTAAATGAACTTAGATGATTTATAAATTAACTTAGAAGGATTGTAAATGAGCTTAGATGACTTATAAATTAGCTTAGAAGGATTGTAAATGAACTTAGATGATTAATAAATTAACTTAGAAGGATTGTAAATTAGCTTAGAAGGATTGTAAATTAGCTTAGATGATTTATAAATTAACTTAGAAGGATTGTATATTGATTTAGAAGTCAATAAAATTTAGGGAGTGTTCAATAAACTGTGTCAATCATTTTATTTATTCCAACCCACGCAGGGGTTTAAAACACTGCGAGGGTTCGAGACGTGAATATTTATCGTGATTATAGCTCTTGATATATGTCATCCCTACGGGATTCCTTCCCTTTGTCTATAATGTTTCTACCGATATTTCGCCCCTAACGGGGCTTTAATTCTATCATTTTTATTATATCTATGTTTTATTCTCGATTCTCTTAACGAAATGTCTTGATTATTGCTTCTTGTTGATCTTCTCTGATTAGTGTTGACCGATTTCTATTTATTTATTTATTTATTTATTTATTTTTTCCAACCCACGCAGGGGTTTAAACCCTGCGAGGGTTCGAGACGTGAATATTTATCGTGATTTAGAAACTTAATATATGTCGTACTTGTTTGTTTCTTTCTTCTATCTTCTATCTTCTTTCCACATTCGTCTACATACTTCTTGTTTCTTGCTTCTTGCTTCTTGCTTCTTGTTTCTTGCTTCTTGTTTCTTGCTTCTTGCTTCTTGCTTCTCGTTTCTTGTTTCTTGTTTCGTGTTTCGTGCTTTTTCTATAAATTCTATTCTATCTACTGTAAAGTCAACATATACAATTATCTAAATACTATTAACTAATGCTGAAAATAGTTCTTAATTGAAAGGTTGTTCAATTGTGTATAAATCATCTTATGGATGAGGATTCGCGCGAGGGATTGAAGCGGAAATCCTTTTGTTTTTTTTCTTAAAAAAACAAAAGATTGAAGCGGAAAGCCCGACCCGCAGGGGCGCGCCCTTTTTAACTTTACCCTAATTTTGTATATTGAAAATTGTATATTGTATAATGTAGGGAAGGTTATTTTGTGAGGAGTTAGAAATGGGTGATATCATAAAATGTTAGAAAGCTTTGAATTATTGTTGTGGAAATTGAATGGTGGGTGGTTTATTTTAACAGAAAGAATACTGAATTTTAATTTTATTGAAGAAAACAATTGTCTATTTTTGTTGAAAATAAGTATCATGTTTAGTAGTGGACAGTTAATTTTTGCGGGATGTTTTGTTGTAGTTTTTGTAATCGCAACATTTTATGCATACAAAGGAGATAAAGCATTGCACAAAAAATTTTATAGCGGTAGTTCAAATGTTTTGATTGGATTTATAGCATTTGTAGTATTGCTATTTTTAATAAAAATATTTTTTAAACATTAGAAAATGTTTCCCTTAAAATAAAAGCTAATGAGAATTCTTAAATATCTATTGTTATTAATGTTTCTATTTTTGATAGGACTAACTGTGTTTGTAACAACTCAGAAGGGCGAATATGATATTGTAAGAAGCAAGATAATTGCAAAACCGAAAGCTACAATATACAACTATGTGGTTGACTATCGAAATTGGGAAACTTTTGGAACGTGGATGCAAGACTATCCTGGTATTCAATTTCACTACTCCAATAATTCAAATGTTAAAGATGGTTTTGTAACTTGGAAAAATAATGATGAAATTGGTTATGCTAATACGTTAAATAGTAAGGAGAACGATAGTATTTCACAAAAAATAGTTTGGCATGAAATGAATTCTACTATAAGTTGGACTTTGAAGGATACTTTAGGGAAGACTAAAATTAGTATTCGTACAAAGGGCAAAATAGATTTGAAGATGAAAATTTATTCATTTTTTCATGGTGGTATTACTAGTATTATTGGGGATTATATTGATAAAAACTTGTTGGCATTGGACCGCACTTTGAATTACGAACTTAATTCCTACAAGATTAGAGTGAATGGTGTTGTGGCGCTACCGAAGAAATATTATATTGGACAAACTATCCATTGTTATGATGATAAGGTGTTGAAAAACATTAAAATTATGATTCCTAACTTAATTCATTTTTTTAATAAAAATAAACTTACTGCAGTGGGTAAACCATTTGTTCAATACAATGAAGAAAATGGTGAAAATAAAACTTCAAACATTACTGTGAGTATGGCCGTTCGAGATTCTGTAAATATATCCGAAGGGAGTGATATGACTTCAGGCAAAATAGAAACAATGTCGGCATTGAAAGTTACGTTGATTGGAGATTACTCGCATTTAAAAGCAGCGAAAAAGAAAGCTTTAGATTATATTAACCGCAACGAATTGAGACCCGATTTGAATTTGAAAACCTTTGAAGTATATAGTAAAACCATTCAAGATGTTAAAAATCCATCGCAATGGGTTACTGAAATTTATATTCCATTGCTGCCTAAAAGAGAGCCTGTTAGTACTTACACAACTCCAAAAGACAGTATTCAATAATAAGCCAAAATAAAATTATTTGATTATCGCATTAAACCATTAGCCGAATTGTTAATCCAATTCAATAAATTTTACTTTGCAGGAAGAAAAAGATTTTATACTTGAGTTATTGAACCCCAAAACGCAAGATAAGGCGTTTGGCGAGTTGGTACACAATTATCAAAAACCTTTGTACAACCATATCCGAAATATTGTTTTGAATCATGACGACGCACATGATGTACTTCAAAACACCTTCATAAAAGTATTTAAGCATTTAAAAGATTTTAAAGGAGAGAGTAAATTATTTTCTTGGATGTATCGGATTGCGACTAATGAAGCAATTACTTTTATCAATCAAAAAGCAAAAAAAAGTCAAACTACCAGTGAGGCCTTACAAACAAAATTAGTAGATAATTTGAAAGCGGATGTTTATTTTGATGGGGATGAGATTCAACTAAAATTACAAAAAGCTATAGTGCTATTACCAGAAAAGCAACAATTAGTTTTTAAGATGAAATACTTTGAAGAGATAAAGTACGAAGAAATGTCCGAAATTCTAGGAACATCAGTAGGAGCATTAAAAGCTTCCTATCATCATGCAGTAAAAAAAATCGAAGATTATATGAATAATAATTAAACCTTTTGAACCACAATTTGTCCAAAGAATATGAACAATTTCAAAATAGATACGACTCCAAAAATAAGTTCAGGATTTAAAACACCTGAGGATTATTTCGATACTTTACCTCAAAACATCCTTTACCGTTTAGCAGTTGAAGAACCAAGAACAATATCTTTGTGGAAAAGAAACCAACAATGGATATATGGAATGGCGGCTGTAATAGTGCTATCGATCAGCTTGCCAATAATGCACACGATTAAGCCTACTGAAAAAAATGTAAGCTCTATTGAAATCGAAAACTATTTGACTTATCACTCGACCCTTACTGAAGAAGATTTAGTAGATTTGTTAAATATAGAAGATATTGCAAAAATAAAAATAGATAAGCCCCTTAAAATAAATGACAACGATGAAATTCTGATGGAAAGTTCAGAGATTTCAGATTAAATAAAGATTTATGAAACTAAAATACACCTTTTATATGTTTGTTGCATTGTTCACCATTAGTGGATACGGTCAAGTAGACAACAAACAACAAAAAAGAGAGCAAATCAGATCATTAAAGATTGCTTATATTACTACAGAGTTAAATCTGACTCCAGAAGAATCAACAAAGTTTTGGCCATTATTCAATGCATTTGAAGACAAACAACGAGAATTACGAAAACAAAAGTTGAACAATTATTTGGATAAAGTAAACAGTACCAATGACAAATTAACGGAAAAAGAAGCGACTACTTTATTGAATCAAATTGAAAGTACAGAAGACGAAATATATCAATTGAGAAAGAAATTTTTGAATAGTTTGAAAGGGATTCTTCCAGCAACGAAAATTTTAAAATTAAAAAAAGCGGAAGAAGAATTTAGTCGAAAGTTATTACAACAATATCGAGATAAAAAAGACAAGAGTTAATAGAGCGATTAAAGAAATTTGATTTTAATAATTTTATTTTTTCCTGCTGCAATAGCAGTGTTACTATCTAAAAAGCGAATCGTATATAAGGAACTATCTTTGCTCAATTGAGTCCAAGAGGTTCCTTTATCATTTGAATAATATACTCCAGAAGCTCTGACACTAACTAAAGAAAACCCATTGCTTCCTGGAACAAATTGAATACACGAAGCATATCCGAATCCAATGTTATTGGCAATTAATTTCCAGTTTTTACCACCATTAGTGGTTATCGCTTTGTTCGAAAAGTTTTGATCCAACAAGTCATAATCTCCACCTGCAACAATTCCAAGGTTAATATCATAGAAATCCGCGGTAAAGATTCCAGTCATCGTTTTACCTTGAATGATAGGCGTTGGATAATCAATCCAGGACTTTCCGTTGTTCGATGAACAAAAGACTCTTGCTGTTTTACCACCCGTAACAAACCAAAGTTTATTCTCTTTACTAATAAGGTTAGAATTACTCGCTGCAAAAATGGCTTCGCCTTCCAATGCTTTAGGACTTATAGCAACGGAAGATTTAGTCCAAGTTAATCCGGCATCGTTGGTTAATAAAAGGGAAAATGCGCCATCGATAGGATCACCAATAGCGATACCTTGATTATTGTTCCAAAATTTCATTCCGTCATAAAATACTTTTTCGTGATTTTCTTGATAAACTAGTTTTTTAGCGGTTAAATCTTTTGAAAAGCGATATAACAAGGCAGGATTAGCAACACTTAACACGAATACCGCCTCTTCAGTCACTGCAATACTTCGAAATTCAACATTTAGGCTGTCGATATTTAGGGTTCGTTCAAATTTTTGTCCGCTTAATAAATCAATATACCCTACTCTATTTTTGTTCGCTGCGTAATACACTTTTGATTTATCGAAATCCAAAGCTCGAACACTCATTGTACCTTTCAAAAGCGTATCAATAACAATGGTACTTACATTGGGTAATGGATTCAACAATGAGGGTTTGCAAGAGATTAACAAAGAAAAAAGAACTGATGTAAGTGCTAATTTTTTAAGCATAATTAATATTTTGAAAAGTAAAAGTACAATTATTAAGTTAGAAAAATGATTAATAAAAACGGAATGTATTTATAACAAAAGGTATATTAAGCATTTAAAAGAAAAAATAATTGTTAAAAATTAAAACAAAAAGTAATGTATTAAAAAATTTAGTTTGATTTTAAATAGATAAAAACACTGCAAAATAGCATTGATTTTTATTCGAATAATTGATTAAAAGAATATCTTTGTGCACTTTTATAAAAAATTATGAGTTCAAATAACAGCCATCATCACGATCTTCATAGTAAACTAACTATGGGGGGATTATTGGTTACTTTAGGAATTATATATGGAGATATTGGAACCTCTCCATTGTATGTAATGAAAGCCATACTTGGCGATTACCCCATCGTAAAAGATGTGGTTTTAGGAGGAATATCATGTATATTTTGGACCCTTACCTTACAGACTACATTAAAATATGTATTGATCACACTAAGTGCTGACAATCATGGGGAAGGTGGAATATTTGCTCTTTTTGCATTAGTAAAACGAACAAAGATCAAATGGTTGATTGTGCCTGCAATCATTGGAGGAAGTGCCTTATTGGCGGATGGAATCATCACCCCTCCTATTTCCGTATCCTCAGCAGTAGAAGGGCTTCGACTATTTAATCCTGAAATAAAAACTATTCCAATTGTAATTGCAATTTTAGTACTCCTATTTATAATACAACAATTCGGAACTAAATTAGTAGGTAAGTTTTTTGCACCAATGATGTTAGTATGGTTTACGATGTTAGGGGTTTTAGGATCTATACAAATTGTAAATGATTTTTCAGTATTTAAAGCAATTAGTCCTTACTATGCCTACCATTTATTATCGATACACCCTGAAGGATTCTTTGTATTAGGGGCAGTTTTCCTATGTACCACAGGAGCTGAGGCCTTGTATTCAGATATGGGACATTGTGGAAGAAAGAACATTAGAATCAGCTGGATATTCGTAAAAATAATGTTGCTGTTAAACTATTTCGGTCAAGGAGCATATTTGATCAGCCATGAAGGAAAGACTTTAATGCAATTAGGAGGTAATGCGGGTAATCCATTTTTCTTAATCATGGAAAAATGGTTCCAACCCATAGGAATTGTAATTGCTACTTTAGCTGCTGTAATTGCCTCACAAGCCTTAATCAGTGGATCGTTTACATTGATCAATGAAGCCATGCGTTTGAATTTTTGGCCAAAAGTAAGAATCAAATATCCTACAGAATTAAAAGGACAATTATACATTCCATCGATCAACTGGTTATTGCTAGCGGGATGTATTGGAATTGTATTATATTTTAAAGAATCAGGGGAAATGGAACATGCATATGGATTGGCGATCATCTTATGTATGATTATGACGACCATATTATTGAATTTCTATTTGATTATGAAGCGTGTCAAATTGTTTTTGATAATCCCTTTGATAATAATTTATCTTGCTATTGAATTCAGTTTCTTAGCTGCTAATATTACCAAATTTACTCACGGAGGATTTGTTACCTTATTGATTGCTTCAGTATTGATTGGAGTTATGACTACTTGGTATTTAGCCAAACAAATTAGTAAAAACTACACTAAAATTGTTAAGATTGATAATTACAAAAAAGTACTTGCTGAATTAAGTGTGGATTTATCCATCCCTAAATATGCTACACATTTAGTGTACATGACCAATTCCACTCGAGTTGATGAAATTGAAGAAAAGGTAATGTATTCTATATTACAAAAAAGACCTAAAAGAGCCGATATCTATTGGTTTATTCACGTGAACATATTGAGTGAACCTTATAGAAAAGAATACAAAGTAAGTGAAGTTATTAAAGATGATCTTTATAGAATAGATTTTTATCTAGGTTTTAGAGAGCCAACAAAAATCAACTTAATGTTCAAAGAAGTAATTAAAGATATGGTAAAAAATGGCGAAGTGGATGTAACTAGCCGTTATGAATCATTGAATAAAAACAATATTATTGGAGACTTTAAGTTTGTTCTTTCAGAGAAATTTTTATCTAATGATAGCGATTTAACTTTCTTTGAGAACATCGTCATGACCACTTATTTCTTTTTGAAAAAATTCAGTTTATCAGAAGAAAAAGGATTTGGATTAGATAGTAGTTCCGTTAAAGTGGAACAATTCCCTATGGTACTTCACCCACCAGAAATTATTGGAATGAAGCGTTTAGACAAACATAATTGTTAATATATAAATAGCATTCTTTTAGAATGCTATTTTTTCTTTTAAAAGCTTTACCTTTGCAAGCTTGATTAAAATAAAAATGAGATTACACAGAAATTTAGTTTATACTACGATTGATTCATTGAACGCCATTTTCAATGAAAAAGAATATGCCGATAAAGTAGTGGCGAGAGCTTTAAAAAAAGACAAACGTTGGGGAAGTGCCGATAGAAAATTTGTTGCAGAAACCATTTACGAAGTGGTTCGTTGGAAAAGACTCTATTCGGAAATTGCCGAAGTTAAAGAACCATATAACCGAGACGACCTATGGCGTATGTTTGCCGTTTGGGCAGTACTTAGAGGGTATCCAATTCCTGATTGGCGTCAATTAGAAGGTACTCCTGAAAGAAAAATAAAAGGACGTTTTGATGAACTTTCTAAAATTAGAGTGTACAGAGAATCTATTCCGGATTGGATGGATGAAATGTGTGCTAAAGAGTTAGGGGAAGAAAAATGGACTAAAGAATTAGCAGCGCAAAACAAGCAAGCGCAAGTAATTTTGAGAGTCAATACCTTAAAAACAACCAAAGATCAACTACGCGCACTATTAATGGACTTAAATATTGAAACGGAATATTTAAAAGACCAACCGGATGCTTTAGTCCTTAAAGAAAGAGCGAATGTATTCATGACTGAAGCTTTTAAAAATGGATTTTTCGAAGTACAAGATGCGTCATCACAACTAGTAGCCCGATTTTTAGATGTAAAACCAGGAATGAGAGTAGTCGATACTTGTGCTGGTGCGGGAGGTAAAACCTTGCACATGGCATCACTAATGGAAAACAAAGGACAATTGATTGCGATGGATTTGTACGAAAGTAAATTAAAGCAATTAAAACTTAGAGCTAAAAGAAATGGCGCTTTTAATATTGAATACCGAATTATTGACACCACTAAAGTGATCAAAAAGCTTCACGAAAAAGCGGACAGAGTACTTATTGATGCTCCATGCAGTGGATTAGGAGTATTGAAAAGAAATCCTGATAGTAAATGGAAATTACAACCTGAGTTTATTGATAATATTCGTAAAGTTCAAGCGGAAGTATTGGAAAGCTATTCTAAAATAGTAAAACCTGGAGGTAAATTAGTATACGCAACCTGCTCTATTCTGCCTTCTGAAAACGAAGAACAAGTAGCTAAATTTTTGAAAACAACTGAAATCGGAAAAAGTTTTACTTTGATTCAAGATTCTAAAATACTAGCATCAGAAACAGGTTTTGATGGCTTTTATATGGCTTTGTTAGAACGTAAATTATAAAAAAATCCCCATGAAAAACATTCTAATTGCTCTTTTCATATTGAGCTCTTTAACAATTAACGCTCAAATTCCAACAGGTTATTATAGTACCGCAACAGGAACAGGTTATACGCTTAAAACCCAATTATTCAATATCATCAAAGGACATACCGACCAAGGATATAGTGGATTATGGACTACCTATTTAACTTCAGACAGAGATCATCAATATGAAAATGATGGAACCGTTTTGGATGTCTATTCAGAAAACCCGACAGGAGTAGATCCCTATACCTATAACTACCCAACCAATCAATGTGGATCCTATAGCTCAGAGGGTGGATGTTATAATCGAGAACATACAGTTCCACAAAGTTATTTTGGAACGGGTATACAACCTATGTATTCAGATGCACATTTTATTTTACCAACAGATGGGAAGGTTAATGGCTGGAGAGACGACCATCCTTATGGATTAGTAGCGAGTACCTCAAATCCGTGCAATGCCGGAGCGACCAACACTCCTTGTTATACAATGAATGGATCAAAATTAGGAAACAACATTAATTCAGGATATGCCGCTGGATATTCACAAAAGGTATTCGAACCATTAGACGAATTCAAAGGCGATTTGGCTCGTAATTTATTGTATTTTGTTACACGCTATGAAGATCAATTAGTAGGTTTTTATTCCTCAACTTCTGAAGCCAAAGTAATGTTTGATGGAACAAGCGATCATTCATTTTCCTCAACATTCATTAACATATTACTTACGTGGCACAACCAAGATCCTGTAAGTGCTCGAGAAATTGAGCGAAATAATGCAATTTATGTCCGTCAAAACAACCGAAATCCATTTATTGACCATCCTGAATATGCTTGTATTATTTGGAATAATGACTGTACTGCATTAAATGTTCACACTAGCATTAAAGAAAATGCTTTTGAGGTATATCCAAATCCAACAAATAATCACCAAACAACTATTCAGTCTGATGTGTATGCAATTGATAAAATTGAATTGTACTCTATTAATGGTCAGTTAATGCAAAGTATTCAAAAACCTCAGTTGACCAATAATAGATTTGAATTAATGAACATTCCTAGTGGATTCTATTTACTAAGAATTACTTCAAATGATCAAACTATTGTAAAGAAAGTTTTAGTGAACTAATACAAAAACTAAACACCTATTAAATACCTTTTGAATTCAAGAGGTATTTTTTTTGAAATAAATCAAATTCATTACTTCTTTTTAGGAAAATACAAGACTGTTTAGCGACTAAACAAATGTTAATATTTTAGATTATTACTATATATTTCCATTATTGACAAAACAGCCCTACTTATTATAACATTTAAAATCAAATGATTTTAAGAATTTAAAACAATTTCATTAAAACATAAAATGCAATTATTTTAACAATTTAAGAAATATTATATATTTTTTAATACCTATAATGCTCTGTAAAATTAATTTTTATTAATTTTTGTATGTGAGATAAAATATTATATTTGTAAACATTATGTAGATATTTTTCTACAAAACGAAATAATTTGTTTGTAAAAAAATCACAAAAACAAACAACAATCGTATTACATAAACAATTGTTAAAATACATTACCCGCTTGATTAAGTATGAATAGATTAGAAACTTTTAAAGCTGTTTTTGATTCTGCTCCAGATGGAGTGATTATAATTAGTCATTTAGGGAAAATCCTTTTAGTTAATCAACAAACGGAACAATTGTTTGGTTATACCAAAAAAGAATTGGAAGGAAAAGATATTGAATTATTGATTCCAAAACGTTATCATCACCATCATCAATCGCATAAAACAGAATTCATATTAAATCCCTCTAACCGAAAAATGGGATCAAAAAACGAACTCTGGGCGTGTAGAAAAGATGGAAGTGAATTTGCAGCTGAGATCAGTTTAAGTCCTGTAAATTTATCTGACAAAACGATTATTACAGCTGCGATCCGGGATGTAACAGAACGGAAAAAAGTAGAAGAAGAAATTGCTTTAAAAAATAAAAAGCTACAAATTCAATATAAAGAATTAGAACAGTTTGCTTACATAGCCTCTCACGATTTGCAAGAACCACTTCGGACAATTGTCAGTTTTTCTGAGCTATTAGAAAGCCAGTGTTCGGATGATCATAATGAAGCTGCAAAAACTTACATTAGGTTTATCAGTGATTCTTCTAAAAGAATGCAACAACTAATTAAAGGCTTATTAGATTATTCCAGAGTTGGAAAACACAGAGAATTAAGTTTTGTAGACTGCAATTCAATTGTAAATGAAGTAATCTCTGATTTGAATTCCTCTATACTGGAAAGCAAGGCTCAAATCAGTGTGTCCGAACTGCCAAGTCTGAATGCTTATGCATTGGAAATACGCTTGCTTTTTCAAAATTTGATTAGTAACGCATTAAAATTTCGTACTAATGAAAAAAAACCTATAATAAAAATATCTGCCAAAGAAGAAAAAACGCATTGGCACTTTACAGTTCAAGACAACGGAATTGGAATTAGTGAAAATGATCAAGAGAAAATTTTTATTATTTTCAAAAGACTGCACAACAGAAATGAATATGAAGGGATAGGTATTGGGCTGTCACATTGTAAAAAAATCATCGAACTCCATGGAGGGGAACTATGGGTTGAATCGAAACTCAATGAAGGCAGTACATTTAATTTTACTATCCCAAATAATAAACACCTATAATGAAAAAACTAAATTGTATTTTATTGATTGACGATGATGAAGGAACCAATTTCCTCAATAAATTTATTATTGAACGCACTGGTATCGCTGAAAAAGTAGACACCGTATACAACGGAAAAGAAGCACTTGAGTACTTAACCAATACTGGTAAATATGCTGATAGAGGGACCGTTTATTCACAGCCTGCTCTAATTATTTTAGACATCAACATGCCAATTATGGATGGTTGGGAATTTATTAATGCTTATAATAATCTTGATGATAATCAAAAAGGAGAGATTGTAATTGTAATGCTATCAACGTCCGAAAACCCAGATGATATTGAAAGGGCTCAAAAGCTATCTTCGGTATCTGAATTTAGAAACAAACCGTTGACTATTGAAATAATTGAAGAAATATATCAAAAGTATTTTCCCAATTATAGCATTTAAAATATTCTTTAAGCTCCCCGACTTAAAGCCTAAGCAATCTCTACATTAGTAGAGATTGTTTCATTTTATATAATAAAGGATTTTATTTTACAAAATGGGGAAAGCTTCCCAAGCATTTGCTGCTCTATACCATAATTGTCCTTTAGAAACTGTTAATGGACAATCTATATTATTAGTATATAAAGCTCCTGTTCCCAATCCTTGAGGCATAGGGCTATTTTGCATAAAAGTCCATTGCGCTATAGCATTGAGTCCGATGTTGCTTTCCAATGCGGAAGTAATCCACCAACCAATATTTAGTTGTTGAGCTATATCAATCCATTCCTTTGTTCCTTTAAACCCTCCTACTAAGCTTGGCTTTAAAATAATATACTGTGGCTTGATTTTTTGCAGTAAATGTTCTTTATCAATTATTGAAGTAACTCCTATCAACTCTTCATCTAAAGCAATCGGGATAGGGCTTTCAATACACAAAGCAGCCATTTCTGCAATAGCATTCTTAGCAATAGGTTGTTCAATACTGTGTAATTCGTAGTTGCTTAATTGCTGTAGTTTTTCTAAGGCTTGTTCTTTTGGAAAAGCTCCATTGGCATCTACTCTAATTTCGATGGTTTGTGCATCAAAGTTTTGACGGATAAAATGCAACAAATCGAGTTCTTTTTGGAAATCTATAGCGCCTATTTTGAGTTTGATACAATCAAATCCTTGAGCTAATTTCTCTTCTATTTGTTGTTTCATATATGCTTCTTCGCCCATCCAAACTAATCCATTGATAGGAATGGATTTTGAACCCGAAGTAAAATCAGAAGGAAACAATACAAAAGGATCAGCACTTTGCAAAGATTGAAAAGCCATTTCAACTCCAAATTGAATGGATGGAAATTGAATCAATTGTTCCCATAATTCCGTAACTCCTAAATGAATGTTTTGACAAACCCATTGTAGTTGCTCTTCGTAATCAGGACGATCATCAATACTCAAGCCTCTGAGAATACCACACTCGCCTATTCCTTTTTTACCATTTTGTTCTAAAACAATAAACCAGGTTTCCTTTTGAGTCAATACGCCTCTTGAAGTTCCCGAAGGTCTTTTAAAGTCCAGTACATACTTATGATAGCTAGCTTTCATTTTAGTAATCATTAGTTATCCCCGAAGATTCGCAAGATTTTCTTGAAATCATCTGTTGGAAAACCAAGTTTTTCAAACTGTTTGAAATCGGCTTTGGTTTGTTGCACCCAAGTTGTAGTAGCATTGATGTTTTGCAATTCATATTTTCTATGAATATCTTTAGCTTGCGATAATTCATTATTAAAAAGGAACCAATGCGCAAGAGTAAGTTGCAAATTCAAATCAATTGAATCCTTTTGAATTCCGGCATCAAGAAACTTCTTAGCCTTATCAAATTGTTTTGAAAAAAGATAAAAGCTCGCTACAGTATTATAATCGGCTGCGGTTGCTTGTCCTTTATCTATAATTTCAGTTTGCAATAAATTAATAGCTTCTTGTTTTTTGTTAGAAGCAACTAGCTGACTGATATTATTTCTGGCAATAGTTGTAAAAGCATCTTTATCGCCTGTTTTAATCAAAGCTTGCTCTGACACTTCATTGTAGAGTTTTATTTTTTCTACTGCTAGCAAACTTGAGAATTGTTTATAGGAATACCTTTGAGTTACTCCTTCAAGGAAATAACCACAAAACAAATCTTTTTTAGTAATGGATTTGGTCAAAGGAAAGTTGTTGCAAATGTTCAATAACTCTTTTTTAGTATCTGCATTCCATCCACTACTCAATTTGTTATCTACCCAAGGTACAACTTCTAATACCACTTTTTGATTCATTACCCAGTTGTCGCTTTGAAAAGCAAACCAGATATTTTTGGCATTGTTATCCAAACATTTTGAAGAAGTCGACAGCAATTTTGCTTCTTTATTGACAGGAGTATCTTGAATAATGCAAGCATTAACTGCTTTGGATGTTTTGATATAATTATCTGCATCCGTTGCTGATGTAAACAAAGCATATTTGCATTTATCATCGCCCGTAATTGTAGATGCTAAAAAAATTGCGCCCGCTGAACCTTGACTAATCCCAGTAGGATCAGGAATGGATTTTAAAATTGAAACCAAACTTCCCGATATCTTTTGATTGTCGTCCAAAAGAGTAATACGATACACAACTTCGGTAGTACCAACTGGTAAATCGGCTGACTTGATGTATTTGCGCTCTCCGGCTTTTAAATGTAGGGTTTCATTGGTAGTTCGAACATTGTCCCAATATCCTTCTTTAGATTGTGCGAATGATAAGGTTGAGATAAAAGCAAAAGCAATTAATAGTCTGTATTTCATTATAATTATTTTGTAATTCACTAAAGTGTGATACTTTCTCCTATTTCAAGTAACATCAAATCTTTTCCTGCATCAAAGAATTTCTTTTTAGCTTCATCGTGATTGATTTTAATATATCCAAAAGTATCATAATGCACTCCTAACACCTTATCACAATCCACAAAATCAGCGCAGATAATGGCATCGTCAACATCCATTGTAAAGTTATTTCCAATGGATAAAATAGCCAAATCAAGTTTGGTGCGCATTGGAATCAATTTCATATCCATTGTAAGAGCAGTATCTCCAGAGATATAAATATTTTTATGTTCGCCTTCAATCACAAATCCTGCAGGATTACCACCATAAGTGCCATCAGAAAATGAACTGGAATGAATAGCACTCACTAATTTAACTTTTCCAAAATCAAACTGCCAGCTTCCACCAATTCCCATTGGATGGTATTTGATATCTTTAGCGCCAAAGTAAGTTGCTACCTCATACGAAGCTACAATTACGGAGTCATTGTTTTTTGCAATTGCTTCAGCATCTAAAATATGATCGTTGTGCGCGTGGGTTAATAAAATATAATCTGCTTTTAAAGTAGTAATATCAATATGAGCTGCGTTGGGATTCCCCGTAATAAAAGGATCTACTAATATATGTTTGCCACTCACTTCTATACCAATACAAGCGTGACCGTAGAAGGTAATTTTCATAGTAATAGGGATTAATTATTATTTACAACTAAATCAGATAAAAAGAAAATCAAGCACATTGAAAGCAATATACACAATACAAAAGTGCTTAAGGCTAGTTTTTTTAATTCAGGATCCAATAGTTTTGGATTGGTATTTCGCTTAACGGTTAATAAATGACTCGTTAATGGAAAATAAGCGACCACAAAAAAGTATTGATCAAAATTAAACATACCATCAGTAGTAAAATCATTAATCGTAGCAAATACTAACATCAATACCATTGCAGAAATTACCAAAAAGTAATGGTATTTCTTAGCCCAAGCACCACCTTTTTGCACTACTAAAGTATTCTTTCCTGACTTGCGATCTGATTCTTCATCACGCATATTGTTTAGATTCAAAACTCCAACACTCAAAAAACCAATTGCTGTGGAAGGAAGGAATAACATCCAATTGACTTCTTTAGTAAAAAGGAAATACGATCCAAACGTACTTACAAATCCAAAGAAGATAAACACAAACACATCGCCATAGCCTCTATAGCCATAAGCGCCTTTACCCACAGTATAACGAATTGCTGAAGCAATAGCAGCCACTCCCAATACTAAAAAGAATAAAGAGTAATACAAATGTTTGTATCTAAAAGAGAAGTACACTAACAACACAGAAGACATAAAGGTTAAGAAAGAAGTGATAATAATTGCTCTTTTCATCGCTTGTGGAGAAATCACCCCACTTTGAATAGCGCGCTTAGGCCCTACTCTATCTTCGTTATCCGTTCCTTTCATTCCATCGCCATAATCATTGGCAAAATTGGAAAGCACTTGCAAACCGATAGTAGTACTCAAGAGTAAACTAAAGATTTTCCAATTAAAAACCTGTGTAGGAGTAAGTATATCTTGCGTAGGATTAGCTAATGCATAGAAGCTTCCTACTAATATTCCAGAAACCGAAAGAGGTAAGGTTCTAACTCGAGCTGCTTGTATCCAATGTTTCATTTCGTTTTTATTTTAAAGTTTAATAATGGGAATAAACTTCATTAATTATGGCAACCACTTTTTCTCAAAGTTAGGCTTCCTTTTTTCAAGGAAGGCATCTCTACCCTCTTTTGCTTCTTCCGTCATATAGGCCAATCGCGTTGCTTCACCAGCAAACACTTGTTGTCCTACCATTCCATCATCGGTTAAGTTCATTGCAAATTTCAACATTTTAATAGACGTTGGCGATTTTGCTAATATTTCTTGTGCCCATTCATAAGCCGTATCTTCTAATTCATCGTGAGGAATAACGGCATTCACCATCCCCATTTCAAAAGCTTCTTGAGCGGAATAATTTCTTCCTAAAAAGAAAATCTCTCTGGCTTTCTTTTGTCCTACCATCTTAGCCAAATAAGCCGATCCATAACCCGCATCAAAACTAGTCACATCAGCATCAGTTTGTTTAAATATAGCGTGTTCTTTACTGGCCAAAGTCAAGTCGCATACCACGTGCAAACTATGACCTCCTCCTACTGCCCATCCCGGAACGACACAGATGACGGCTTTTGGCATAAAACGAATCATTCGTTGAACATCCAATATATTCAATCGATGGTAGCCATCATCTCCTACATAGCCTTGTTGACCACGTGCACGTTGATCGCCCCCACTGCAAAAAGAGTACACTCCATCTTTAGAAGAAGGACCTTCAGCAGAAAGCAAAACCACACCAATAGAAGTATCTTCCTGAGCGTCATGAAAAGCGATTAATAATTCGGAGGTGGTTTTTGGTCGAAAAGCATTGCGAACATCGGGTCTATTAAAGGCGATTCTCGCTACACCATTACATTTCTTATAAGTAATATCCTCAAATTCTCTGACCGTTACCCAATTAATTGTACTCATTAGTAGATTATTAATAAAATGTATTATTTTAGCGTAAATTTAAACCAATTTTTCACTTGACGAAATAAATTTTATTAACATGAAAAAAACGCTATTAAGTCTTGCATTTGTTGCTCTTTCCTTCAATGGATTTTCTCAAACGTATGAATTTCAAACCATAAAAGATATTGAAGCTAATCCTGTCATTTCACAGGACCAAACAGGTACTTGTTGGAGTTTCTCTACTACTTCTTTTTTAGAGGCGGAAATCATTCGTATTACTGGGAAACACATTGATTTATCAGAGATGTACAATGTTCGCAACACTTATCCAAAGAAAGCGTGGAACTATGTAATGCGTCAAGGGAAGGCTCAATTTGGTGAAGGAGGATTGGCACACGATGTCATCAACAGCGCTCGTGAATTTGGGGTTGTTCCTCAAAGTGTTTATACTGGTAAATTAGCCACATACGAAACCTATAATCATGCTGAAATGACAGCTGTATTAGAGTCGATGTTGAAAACCTATGTGGAGAATCCTGGAAAAAAACTCTCACCTCAATGGAAAGAAGCCATCAGCGCAGTATTGGATGTATATATGGGGAAAAATCCAACGGAGTTTACCTACGAAGGAAAAAAATACACTCCTAAGAGCTTTTTTGAAACCACTAAAATCAAACCAGATGACTATATAACGATTAGTTCGTTTTCAAACGAAGCGTTATACAAACCTTTTATGTTACCCATACCTGACAACTTTTCTAATGGTTTATTTTACAATCTTCCTTTAGAAGAATATATTCAAAACATTGATAATGCAATTGATAAAGGTTACACCTTAGCATTGGATTGTGATGTAAGTGAGCCTACTTTTTCAGGTAAAATTGGAGTAGCTGTAGTTCCTGAAAATGATGCAGACAACAAATCCATTTTAACGGAAATCAAACCTGAGAAAAGCATCACTTCTGAATACCGCCAAGCAGAATTTGAAAATCTATCGACTCAAGACGATCATTTGATGCATATTGTTGGTAAAGTAAAAGATCAAAAAGGAAACATCTATTATAAAGTAAAAAATTCTTGGGGCGCAAAAGCAGGCAAAGATGGCTTTGTTTATATGAGTGTAGCCTATTTGAAATTAAAAAGTATATCTGTACTTTTGCACAAGGACGCTTTAGTTAGCAAAACCAAAACCAATTTAGGCCTCTAAATCTACACCCATGAAACGCTTTTTATCTACTAAAAACAAAATTACTATTATCATGCTTTGGGGCTTGGTTGCCTTTATGTCAAGCATGATTGCTATTGGCTTAATTCAAGAACATCTTTCGTGTACCCCAATAGTAATTCTATCTTTAGTTACTGCTTTAATTATTTGGGTATTGTTAGATACGCGTTATGTAATCAAAAATCATTTTTTGCTTTATCGTTCTGGTCCCTTTAGAGGACGAATTGATATTGAAAAAATTCAAAAGATTCAATATTTCTCAGGTAAAGAAGTTCCTGTAACTAAAAAACCGGCCCTTGATACCAAAGGCTTTATTATCAGTTCGCAAAGTTTTGCAGATCTATACGTTTCCCCACAAAAGAAAGAAATCTTTATCGAAGAACTATTGAAGATTAATCCTAGGATTGAAGTAGTTTAGAGAAATTGTATATTGTATATTGTACGTTGTGGATAAGTTAGAAGTTATACAATACCTAATATTTGCTACTTGCCCCTCCCCTTCATCTATTCTCTATATTCTATATTCTATTCTCTAAAACAATATCTTGCTTCTTGCTTTTGCTCTATATTCTATTCTCCCTACCGCAACATCTTTCTTCTTGCTTCTTTCTTCTAGCTTCTAAAAACCTATCTTAACAGAAGTCATCGTTAAGGAGCCTCCCACTATGGTATCGTTAAAGAATTCGATAGTATCATTATTGTCTTTTAATGCTAGATTGTAAAGCAAAGGGAAATAATGATCAGGAGTAGGAATAGCCAATTGCGCCGCTTTGTTGAGGCTGCTATAATTAATCAACGATTGGAAATCGCCATCGGATATTTTTTCTTTAAAAATGGCATTCATTTCGGTAGCCCAATCATAAGCATATTCCGGTTCTTGAAGTTTGTCCCACGCAATCATTCCCAAATTGTGAACCATATTTCCACTACCAATAATAAGTACACCTTTTTTGCGAAGGGAAGCCAATTGTTTGGCTAAATCAAAATGATATTGTGCAGGTTTATTATAATCAATACTCAATTGCAATACTGGAATATCCGCATTGGGATACATGTGTCGAACTACCGTCCAAGTACCGTGGTCCAATCCCCAATCATGGTCCAAACCAACGGTTGTTGAAGAGATTAAAGTTGAAACTTCTTTGGCTAATTCAGGATCCCCTTTAGCGGGATATTGCACATCATAAAGCTCTTTTGGAAAACCACCAAAATCGTGAATCGTTTTTGGTTGTTCCATAGCCGTTACATAAGTGCCGCGAGTAAGCCAATGTGCTGAAATAACAATAACTGCTTTAGGTTTGACAAGAGTTGCTCCTAAAGTAGCCCAATTACGAGAATACATATTATCTTCAATACCATTCATCGGCGAACCATGCCCAATAAATAATACAGGTTGTTTGGTCTCTTCTTCTTTAAGATCTTTTATCCAGTTGGGTAGCATATTTGTTTTGTTGTAAGTTGTTTTTGTTTTATGTTGTTTTTGTTGTAGGTTGGTTTTGTTGTAGGTTGTAAGTTCTGGAGTGGAAATATTGGGTTTTAAGTTTTAAATATAAAACAATAGTTTAATTAAAAAAAATAAAATCAACTAGTCTAATGTAAAGATATATAAGAGGACTTTTTAAAACAACGAGACAACTTTTTGAATAAATATGTATCTTAACAAGATAAATAAGGATTGTACCAGAAACAACTAAGCTCCAAGTAGTATCATTAAGGCTAATACCAAAAACAAACTGAATAATTAAAAAAACTAGGTATACGCAACAAACCTACAACC
>CANCJZ010000020.1 GCA_947378465.1 Flavobacteriaceae bacterium | reverse complement strand
AGAAATTCCAATGTTTTAAATTCCAAATTCCAACACTGGAAGAAATTCCAATGTATTAAATTCCAAATTCCAACACTGGGAGAAATTCCAATGTTTTAAATTCCAAATTCCAACACTGTGTGAAATTCCAATGTATTAAATTCCAAATTCCAACACTGGGAGAAATTCCAATGTTTTAAATTCCAAATTCCAACACTGGGAGAAATTCCAATGTTTTAAATTCCAAATTCCAACACTGGGAGAAATTCCAATGTTCAAATTCCAAATTCCAACACTGGAAGAAATTCCAATGTTTTAAATTCCAAATTCCAACACTGGAAGAAATTCCAATGTATTAAATTCCAAATTCCAACACTGGGAGAAATTCCAAATTATTAAATTCCAAATTCCAATTGTCTTTATGGAAAATAGAGGAAGAACTGTTGAAGAATAGATGATAACTATTTTAAATTACTTAAATGTGATTAAAAAAACCAGCTGGCTACTAATATGGCTGCTAATACACAGATGAAATCTACTAAAAGCATTGTTGAAAGAGTGTAGCGTGTGTTTTTGACTTTGATGCTTCCAAAGTAAACCGCAATCACATAGAAAGTGGTTTCGGCACTGCATTGGAATATACAACTCAACCGGGCGGTAAAGGAATCGACGCCGTACATTTTCATGGAATCGATCATAAATCCTCGAGAGCCTCCCGAAGAGAAGGGACGTAACATTGCTACGGGCAATGAATCGGTGATTTGTTTGCTTACTCCGATATGCGAAAATACAAAAGAAATACCATCGCTGATGATTTCAAATAGTCCGCTGTTTCTAAAAAAAGAGATGGCTACTAGCATTCCCAATACATAAGGAAAGATTTTCACTCCTGTTTGCAATCCATTATTAGCTCCTGAAACAAAGGCGTCAAAGATGGTGGTATTTTTATCGATGAATTTTTTCTCGTGGATAAAAGAAAAGATGAGTGTAAAGGCAATAATGACAACCAACATCAAACCGGAAAGATTAGAAGTGAAGAAGTTTTTGCCAATCAAATCCAAACGATTGATGTAAAATAATAATCCGACGATGGCTGCAATGATGGACATTAACCCTACTAACAAAGAGGCGCTTTTAAAGTTTACTTTTTGACGAATACCAACGATTAGAAAGGCGGCAATTGTCCCGATAAAGGAAGTGATGATGCAAGGCAACATAACATCGGCGGGATTGCTGGCGTTTTCAGCAGCTCGGTAGCCAATAATGGAGGTTGGGATAAGTGTTAGTCCCGCTGCATGGAGGCACAAAAACATTATTTGGGCATCGCTGGCGCGGTCTTTATCAGGGTTGATTTCCTGTAAACTCTCCATTGCTTTCAGTCCAAAAGGAGTGGCGGCTGAGTCCAAACCAAGGAAGTTGGCGGCAAAGTTTAAGGTCATATAAGAGATTGACTCGTGGTTTTTGGGGACGGAAGGGAATATTTTGGTAAAAACGGGGCTTAGTTTTTTGGCAAGTTTTTCAGCAGCTCCGGAGTCAATCAGCAATTGCATTAGTCCACAGAAGAAGGCTAGATAAGCAATTAATGGAATGATTAAATCGAGTAAGCTGTTTTTGCAAGTAGGTAGTAAACCGTCGGATTTTTGTTTGCCAGTATAGATTTTTACGGTTTTGCTTTTGTATACATAGGTCGTGTCGGGATTTAAGGTATCGCGATTGATGACCATGGTTTCATCGGGTGCTTTTTTGATGCTGTCTTTGATGAAAACAGGTATTTGATGCAGGTATTTTTCTGAAATTAGGATGGGATCGTCCTTTTTTCCATTTAAAATAAAATCTATTGTATAGCTGTTGCCTGTAAATAAACTCACTACCACAAAGGCAATTGAGGAAATAAATATCGCTAACCAGAATCTGCTTAATACCATAATATTTTTTTTGTAAATGTAATTAACACGTGGTGAAATTCCAACACGTGGTGAAATTCCAATATTCAAATTCCAAATTCCAACACATTGTGAAATCCCAATAATGAAATTCCAAATTCCAACACGTGGTGAAATTACAATGTTCAAATTCCAATGTTCAAATTCCAAATTCCAATGTGCGGTGGTTATTGAAATGGAGATATATCATTATCTAAATCACGAAATACAATAATTCATAATTCATAATTCAAATTAAACGTGTATGATTTCGTCGTCGATTAAAAGATCTTCTTTTCGGAAGCGGAGGAATACTTGTGCTACGGCGATTACGTCTTTTTCGCAATAGGTTACAATTCTATCAATGTCTTTTTCGACATAAAACACATGGGCGACTTGACTGCCGTCGATGTCGTCCTTGGAAGTGGGGATGCCGAGGATTTTGGTTAGGAGTTTGAGGGAGGTGAAGTGTTTGTAATCGCCAAACTTCCATAATTCAAGGGTGTCTAGATGTGGGATTTCCCAAGGTTTTTTGCCAAATAGGTTTAACTTGTTGGGAAGGTTGACTTGATTGATGATCATTCGTCTTGCAATAAAGGGAATGTCAAATTCTTTGGCATTGTGTCCGCAAATAAGGTGTTGGGGGCCGTTGAAGTAATTGTTGAGAAGGTTGTTGAAATCGGTTAATATCTTTGTTTCATTGCCAAAAAAAGAGGTTACTCTGAAGTTGCGGATGTCGCCTTTGGTGACAAAATAGCCCACAGAAAGGCAAACAATTTTGCCAAACTCTGCCCAGATTCCTGCTCTGTCATAAAATTCTTCTGCTGAAAAGTCCTCTTTGCGTTGGTATTGGGTTTTGTGTTCCCAAAGGTGCTGCATGTCCTCATCCAAATGGTTGAAGTGTTCTTGTTCGGGAACGGTTTCAATATCTAGGAAGAGTATGTTGTCTAATCTTATTTTTTCAATCATAAGTTTGGAGTTAAATTAGGCAACAAGCCTGAATTGTCAATGCGAAAGTAAGCTTTAGGGTATTTTAAAAAATAAAAGTAGTGAAAATATTTTAAAGTCTTGTTTGCAGTTGGATTTGCGAATAGATTAGTTGCATGATTAGAATAAACTTTGCTGAAAAGAGGGTGTTTCGTGTTCTAACAACCATTTTTTGCGCCATAATCCTCCTGCATAACCCGTGAGAGATCCATCGGTACCGATTACTCGGTGGCAAGGGACGACGATCCACAAGGGATTTTTGCCATTAGCGGATGCTACGGCACGAATTGCTTTGACATCACCTAGTTTTTTGGAAAGGTCTAAGTAAGATATGGTTTTTCCGAAAGGGATTTGGAGTAATTCTTTCCATACCTTTTGTTGGAAATCGGTTCCTTTGGGATTCATTTTAAAATCAAAATCGTGTCGATTGCCTTGAAAATATTCTTGTAGTTGTGTTACTGCGGTTCCTAATTCCTCAGGAATAATTTCGCTACAATTTCCTTGTTCAAGAATGGAAATTTCAGAAATGCCGTGTTCATCCCCAACTATGGAAGCGATACCGAGTGGCGTTTGTATATAAGCAATGGACATAACTTGTAATTGATAATTACAAATATAATGATGAATTAGAGAAAAGTATTAAGTATTAAGAATTAAGTATTAAGACTGGGTGGATATGTTGCGCTTAGAGGAGAGAGAATAGAATAGAAAATTGGGTATAAAACAAGATTCATAATCAAGTTAGCAATTCTTGATAATTGTATATAATTATAGGAGTTTGTGATTTTTTATGACACTATTTCTATAACGTATATCCTCAATATCTTGCTTCTTTCTTCTTGCCTCTTTCGTCTTAATACTTAATACTTTCTTACACTATTTCTGGCTGTAAATGTATTGTTCTAAAGATTGCAGTTCTTGGTTGGAAAAGGTTTTGGTTAGCGCGAAATTGGCTTTCATCACTTGGAATTGAGAAGGATCAACAAGGGGTTCGGCTTCGCCTTTAAGGAAGTTTACGATATTTCCTTTTTTGTCGGTGTATATTTTGGCAATATCTACTAAGCTAGGACCGACTAATTTTAAATCGGGTTTGTGGCAGGTGGCACAGGTTCCTTTGCCTTCAAAAATTGCTTTTCCTTTTTCAGCAAGAGGGAATTCGGATGCTTCGGTAGTTGCATTTCCGTCCTTAGTTGCTGGATTTCCGTACTGATCTTCTTTTTTGTTTCCACCACAGCTCCAAATAGAAAGCGATAGTAGGATTAAAACTAATTTGATGCTAATTGTTTTCATAATAGAAATTTAGTATCTCAAATGTAGGGATGAAAAATGGATGGGGAAATGATAAATGTCATATTAGTTTGTAGGTTTTTTGTTGTAGGTTGTAGGTTCGTTATGGAGAATTGGGAAGTTTCTGGGGTTCTTTATTTTTTACTTTTAGATAAAATTTGAAATGTTATTGCGAGTTATGAAGTTTACGTTGCAAGTTTTGAAACAAACGTTGCAAGATATGAAATGTACATTGCAAGATATGAAGTGTACGTTGCAAGTTATGAAACAAACGTTGCAAGATATGAAGTGTACGTTACAAGTTATGAAACAAACGATGCAAAATATGAAGTGTACGTTGCAAGTTATGAAACAAACGATGCAAGATATGAAGTGTACGATGCAAGTTATGAAACAAACGATGCAAGATATGAAGTGTACGTTACAAGTTATGAAATGTACATTGCAAGATATGAAAAAGATGATTCAAGGTATTGAAATGCAGAAATTGTGTTTTTTCAAAAAGTGTTTGTATTTCCATTTGATGGGTTCGAGACTTGAAATACTAACTTGATTACGAATATTAATTATATGTCATCCCTACGGGATTCCTTGTCTTTGTCTGTAGCATTTGCTACCGATATTTCGCCCCTAACGGGGCTTTCAAATACATTAGATTTTCTATATTCTAAACTCTTACCATAACATCTTGCTTTTTGGGTCTTTATTCAATTGTGAATTGATTGCCTATTGCGTAAAATAGTTCTTAATTGATAGATTAATCTGTTGTGTATATTTCATCTTATGAAATGGGATTCCGCGTGAGGGATTGAAGCGGAAATCCTTTTGTTTTTTTTCTTAAAAAAACAAAAGATTGAAGCGGAAAGCCCGACCCGCAGGGGCACGCCCTTGTTATCGTTGTGGGTAGTTTGTATATTGTATACTGTATAATGTATACTGTCGAGGGGGGTGGTTGTAGTTGAAAGGTTTTGGGAGATAAAAGGGGGTGCTGAACATTATTACGTTCTTTTCATTTGAATATGTGGGATTCCGTCTTCGAGGTAGGGCTCGGAGGTTTGGTGGAATTGATGGGTTTCGTAGAATTGTTGGAGATATAATTGGGCTGAAATGGTGATGTTGGTTTGATTAAAATGGTGATGGATGGCGTTGATAGCGTGGTCCATTAATTGGTGGCCAATTGCTTTGGCGCGGTGGGTGGGGTTGACGATTACTCGTCCGATGGAGGCGTTGTCGAAATAATCGTTGGGTTTGAAGAGGCGTGCGTAGGCGATTATTTGGCCGTTTTCGATTCCCATTAGGTGTAATGCTTTGTGGTCTTTACCGTCGATGTCCTGATAGACGCAGTTTTGCTCAACGACAAAGACTTCAATGCGGAGTTGGATGAGTTTGTATAATTCATCAAGTGTTAGTGCTTGAAATGCGCTTATTTTCCATTGTATGTTGTTTGGCATTATTTCTTTTTTAAAAATTGGATGGATTTGATCATTGATTCTAATTCAAACATCAAATCGCGTTTGGGTTTGGATGGTGCATAACAGAATCCTTCGAGGATTAATACTCTGTTGTTGGCTTTGTCAATGATGGTGTAACTTACGAATGGCCCGGACATATTGTCGTGGGTTACTTCCCAGGATCCTTTGCTTTCAAAGGCTTCTTTGCCGTAGATGGTGGTTTTGGAGAAATAGGGGGAGAAGGCTCTTTCGGTGACCATCTTGGTGTGGGGTTCGGTGCCGTGAATGTATTTTTTGCCTATTGAATCACGGATTTTGATGATTCGATTGGCTACATTTCCTTTGAGGTTGATGCTTTTGAGGGGTAATTGATAGAGGAGTAGACTGAGGCTACCGCTGGTGATTTCTTTTTTGTACCAAACAAATCGTCGGCCTTTCATGGTCAATTTGTACTTGAGTGGTAGAAGGAAACGGATGTTGAATTTTTTGGTTATTACACTGAGGTCTTGAAGGGTGTCTTTAGCGAGTTGGGATTGGTAGAGCTTTATTTCGGCTTTACGGATTTTGTGTGAGATGAGTGAGTCGTTGGCTTGTATGGTGTCGAGTATTTCCTGAACGGTGCGCCCTGAAACGTGAATGACAATTTGGGGTTTGACATATTCATTGTCCTCGATACGAAATTGGCTTTTGGCTTCTTTCTTGATGACCATGATGTTGCGACTGTTGGTCATGTATCCTTCGAGTAATTTGACGGGATATTGATTGAGGGTGAAAAGAGGTTCTTCTTGTGGGAGTCCCAAAACGGGAGAGGCAAATTTGTTGCGGATGCTGTCCCCTACTTCGCCATTCCAAAGTTGGTCGTCAATGATGACTGATACGGTATTGATTTTGTCGACAGGGAGGGCGGTGTTGTTCTCCTTTTTTTTAGAGCAGGAAGCTAATAGAAGGCATAGAACTAAAATAAGCGATTTGTCCATCCTAGTAAGGATTGGAAAATGGAATGCTATTTTAGTTCTATCCATTTATTTTTAATTTCATACCAGGATGAATGCTTTCATCCTTGATATTGTTCCATTTTTTGATGTCGGCAATGGTTACGCCAGGGAATTTTTGAGAAATACTAAAAAGAGAGTCGCCTCTTTTGACTTGGTATAACTTTTCCTTTTTGGCTTTTTTGCTGTTTACGGCTAGGTTTTCTTTGTTGTTTTTGGAGTATGCCTTTGTGCTGTCCTCTTTTCCAACGATTAATTTGGAGCCTATGATTACATTGCTGTCTTCTAAATTATTCCACTCTTTAATTTTGTCGATAGTGGTGTTGTGTTTTTTGGCAATAGTGCTCATGTTATCGCCTTTGGCAACAACGTATTCAATGTCGTTTTCATTCGATTGTTTAGTCGTTTTTGGTTTTGAAACGATTAGTTGTGTTCCAAATTTGACATTGTTGTCGGTGATGTTGTTCCACTCTTTCAAGTCATCGACTGCTATTTTATGCTTTTTGGCTATGGTTGTTAGATTGTCGCCTGATACAACGGTGTAGGTGTCGGATTTGGCAGCAGCGATTTCTGTTTTGTCCTCTTTGCGGTCTTTGTTTTTGGCTAAATCGGCTTTGTTATTTTTGATTTCTTTAGGTTCTGTTTCGTTTTTGGCGATTGCGTTTCCTTTGATTTCTTTTTTAACGATGGTGGTTACTTTTTCGTTAGTGATGATTTTAAGGCTTTTGCCTTGGGCAATATTATCGGATTTGAGGTGGTTCCATTTTTTGATTTCCGCCACCGATACGTTGTTTTTGTCGGCAATAGCACCTAAGTTGTCGCCACTTTTGACTTTATAGATTTTGGTTACGTCTTTGAAGGTAACCACTTTTTCGGTTTTAAAGGTTTTGGCTGGTTTGGGTTGATCCAAAGTTGCCACAGAAGTGGATTCTTTAGGTAAGTCATTTAGCGGATCTTTTGAAGCAGCGGTGGAGTCTTTTTTGATTATGGTTTTGGCAACTCTTTCGGAAACGAAGATTTTTAAGTTTTTCCCGTAAGGTAATTTTTTTCCTTTGATACGATTCCAACGTTTTAGATCAGAGATTGAAACGCCAAATTGATCGGAGATTTCGCTAAGGTTATCTCCTTTTTTGAGGATATGGTATTGTGTTTTGGTAACGAATTCTTTGTCGGTATCACCATTTTTGGCTTTAGCAACGGCTAAACGATCGTTAGGACGTTCGCGTTTGCTGTCTTCATATTTTGCGTAAGCATAAATTTTATCTTCATTAGAAGTAAAAACGGCAATTCGATCTTTAGGCATTCGCAGATAATGCATTTCGCCAGTGATATAAGGAATTTCATTACGTTTATAAGCGGGATTAAAATACTCTAATTCAGAGATTGGCATGTCCAATAAATCGGAGATTTCTTTGAATGTAAGATGTCCTTTGATTGCTACAGTATCCGTAGCAAAGTGATTTGCAATTGCTTTATCAGGAACAATACCGTGTTCTTTATGGTATTCGAAGATGTACATTGTTGCTAAAAAAGCGGGTACATATCCTTGGGTTTCTTTTGGTAGGTATTTACGAACATTCCAATAATTTTGATGTCCGCCGGAACGACGGATTGCTTTGGAAACATTTCCTAAACCAGAATTATAGGATGCTAATACCATTTCCCAATCGCCTAAGGCCTCATAACTACGTTGCATATATCGGGCAGCGGCATCACTTGATTTGAGTTCATTGCTTCGTTCGTCTACATAAGAGTCGATTTTCAAGCCGTATTGTCTACCTGTATCGTACATAAATTGCCAAAGTCCAGTAGCACCGGCTCTGGAAATTACTTTTGGTTTAAGTGCTGATTCGACAACTGCAAGGTATTTGATTTCTAAAGGGACATTGTATTTTGCCAAAGCTTCCTCGAACATAGGAAAGTAGTATTGAGAGATTCCCATCAGGCGTTCGAAACTGCGTTTGCGGTTTTTCAAGAACGACTTGATGATGTTTTCCAAACCTTCGTTGTATTCGATATTAAAAGGGGATTTTTCGTCTAATTTTTTAAGACGTTCTTTTAATAATTCGGTAGGCAATTCATAATCTACTTTTTGGTTGATGTCCATTTTGGCGATATCGGCGACCATATCATCGTATTGATTAAGTACCGAAAGTTCTTTCATCCAAAGGCTATCGATTCGTTCGGCGCCTTCGTAATGTACAAAGGTTTTTTTGATGGAATCAAGGAAGGAAATTTTGACCTCATTTTTAATAATAGAGTCCGTTGAAGGGACTACTTCTTGGGCGTAGAAAGAAGAAGTAGCTATTAAAAGGAGTGCCGTAATTTTATTTTTTATTCTCATTCTATAAATTGAAAAAGTTTGGATAAAATCCATAATTGGTACAAAACTAATACCTTATAACGTTAAAAACCGTTTAATTATTGTTAAAAAAGACAATATTAGTCTAAAATAGCTTGAATTCCAGGTAAAATTCTACCCTCTAACATCTCCAACATTGCTCCACCACCGGTAGAAACATAGCTCATTTTGTCTTCGAGGCCAAACTGTTTAACGGCGGAAACGGAGTCGCCACCACCTACTAAAGAGAAGGCTCCATGAGCAGTAGCTTCAGCGATATATTCGCCTAATTGAATGGTTCCGTGAGCAAATTTTTCCATTTCAAAAACTCCAAGAGGACCATTCCAAAGGATGGTTTTAGAGTTCATAATTACTTCTTTGAAGTTTTCAAGGGATTTAGGACCTGCGTCCAAACCTTGCCATCCGTCAGGAATTTCTCTAACATCGACGATTTGAGTGTCGGCATCATTTGAAAAAGCATTGGCTGCAACTACATCTACAGGAATGTGAATGTGAACATTTTTCTCTTTGGCTTTGTGTAGGATTTCGATGGCTAAATCCAATTTGTCATCTTCACAAATTGAATTACCTACTTTACCGCCAAGTGCTTTGATGAAGGTGAAGGTCATTCCACCACCGATAATCATGTGGTCGACTTTGTCTAAAATATTTTCAATAACGGTGATTTTAGAAGATACTTTTGATCCTCCTAAAACAGCAGTTACGGGTTTGACTGAGTTGTTTAATACTCTATTCAAGCTTTCGATTTCTTTAGCTAGAAGCAACCCAAAACATTTATCGTTTGGAAAAAATTGAGCGATAATAGTGGTTGAAGCGTGAGCTCTGTGGGCGGTTCCAAAGGCATCGTTTACATATATGTCGCCTAGGGAAGCTAATTGTTTAGCAAATTCCACATCGCCAGCTTCTTCTTGTGGGTAAAAACGAAGGTTTTCTAGAAGTAATACTTGTCCTGGTTGAAGGTTATCGGCAGCATTTTGAGCTACATCACCAATACAATCCGCGGCAAAAATGACTGAGACACCAAGGATTTCAGAGGCTTTGGCAACGATATGTTTAAGGGAATATTTGTCTTCTTTACCTTTTGGACGGCCTAAATGAGACATTAAAATCACACTACCTCCCTCAGCAAGAATTTTATCAATGGTTGGCTTCGCCGCTTCAATTCTGTTAGCATCCGTTACGTTGAAATTTTCATCTAAAGGGACATTAAAATCTACTCTAATAAGTGCTTTTTTATTGTCGAAATTGAAGTCGTTGATTGTTTTCATTGATTTACAAGATTAGTATTTAATCCGCAAATATAGCCATTTTGTTTTTTTAATGAAAATCCTTAGTTTTTTGTTTTGCTAGAATAGCCCTCAAAAGATAGAAATTCAATAGTAAAATAAAAATTATTTAGAAGAAATCAAAGGTTAATCTTCATTCGCAATAATCATATTGGAAGTATTGTTGACAGATAAAATCCAAATTTTATCTTTATAAGTATTGTTTATTTTAGACTGAAAAAGATCAATTGCTTCTTTTTCAGAGGCCACTTTAGTTAAATAAACATATTCATAACGATTCATTGGATTAATAAAAGATTGAGGTTCGATGCCTTTTATTTTTAATTGAGTAACAAAGTTATAAGCGTTTCTAGAATCACTATAAACCCCAGCAACTAAATAGTATCCTCTATCTTGATTGGCAACGGTTAAGGTTTGAATTTCGATAGGTTTTTCGAATTTGTTAGGATCTAAAACGGTTTCTTTATCTTTCAAACGTTGAGAAGACATTGGTTTGGTGATGTCAGTCACCATATCTTTATTTGCAGGAACAAATTTCACTTTGCTTGTTACTTCTGGGGCTTGATTGACTGCCAAATCACTAGTAGAAGACAATGGAGCAGGAGTCATTTCAACTTCAAAGGCAGTAAAAAACATAAAATATTTATCCCCTGAAGATTGGATTCTTAGAGTAGCCGATTGTTGATTATTACCTAAAAGTTTATTGTTTAAGTTGGGTAAAGTCATCATACAAGTATCGTATCCAAGAGTGTTTTTACTATCGGGATAACGATCCATGAAGAATTGATTTTCAATAGAAATGGCACTGTTAAAGAAATTATCCGCTTTGCGAATAGCGTTTCCAAGAGGAGTAAATTCAGTATTTGTTGCACTACTAAAAAGCAGTTGGTCACCACCATAATTTGTATCCCCTTCTAAGGCGGCACAAGCTATTTTTGCTTTCACAGCGCCTTGAGCAGGAGTAGTAAAACCATTAAAAAGAATATCTGTAGTTACATTGTTGACTCCTGAAAAACCGTCATAACTGGTAATCATTTTACCAGACATTTTAGGGTCTTCATAAACCATAACGATGGTCCAACCGGCAGCCACTCCCCCATTCAACGTTCCTTGAGTGGATTTGACATTTGCTACCGTATATACTCCTGAAGGGTTGTCTAAGTTTTTAACATATTCTGTAATATCGGCATATGCTACATAAGGAGCTTGGTCGGAAGTACTATTATCTTTCAATCCATCAAAAATAACTTGACCAATAACATCAGTATAGCTGTCTTTATTTGGGAATTTTACTTTTACATCGTTAAATTCTTCCCTTTTGGCGTCGACAGGAGAAAATTTATCTTCTTTTTTTTGAATTCCAGAATTGTATTTATAGGTTGCAGCCCAATATAAACCGGCATAGAGGATTTTTTTATGATTTTGATTATCCAATAACAATTCCGCACTACTAGAAGAAAAAGTTGTAGCATCATCATCAATATCAATATATTCCATTGTAAACTCATCGTTGAGTAAAGCAGAAGAAGTATGATTATAATAGGCATCATTCGGGCTGTCATTATAATCAACTCTATTGGAACTATTATTAGCAATTACTACCATATCTCCTTTAACCATAGATTGGTATCTGATTTTGAAAGGAACATATTGTTGAGCATTAGCTATGAAAGAAATCAATATTACAATTGAGAAAAGCCCTGATTTACTATTTATTTTAGTCTTCATAGTATTGATGTTTTAGAATGGATCGTAAAACGAAGCACAAATATTGTTAATAAGTTGTTCAAAAGTAATTCTTTCTTCCGATAATATAACAAATAATCTCGACAAAATACACTTTTTTGGTATATTTTTAGTGTTTTATACAACTTATCTTACAAAAACAAAACTAGAATATGGAATAGGAAATTATAATATTATTCTATCTTTGCGTATGTTGTTTTCAGAAATCTTAGGTCACGAGCATATCAAGAGCCATTTGACAAAAAGTGCGAGTCAAGGGAGAATTCCTCACGCGCAGTTATTTGTGGGACCAGAAGGGACCGGAACACTGTCAATGGCGATTGCATACGCGCAATATTTAGTTTGTAACAACATCGGTTCGGAAAACGAAGGCGAAAATGCGGCCTGTAATTTAAAATTCGGTCATTTATCACATCCTGACTTACATTTTGTATATCCAACTGTTACTACAGAAGATGTAAAAAGCAAACCAAAAAGTATTGATTTTATTCAAGAATGGAGACAGTTTGTGTTGGAGACTCCTTATGGTGGCTTGTTTGATTGGTACAAATTACTTGGTGTTCAAAATAAACAGGGGGAAATTAGGGTAGATGATGCACAAGAAATTGTCAAATCGCTTTCCTTAAAAGCGCATGAAGGAGGATATAAAGTAATGATTATTTGGATGGCTGATAAAATGAATATTGCAGCTTCCAATAAATTACTAAAACTGTTAGAGGAACCAACTGATAAAACCGTTTTTATATTGATTTCAGAAAAGGAAGAAGATATTATTCAAACGATTCGTTCCCGTTGTCAAGTATTGCATTTTATAGGTTTACCTGAAACTGTTATCACTCAATCTTTGGTTTCACGTGAAAATATAGATGAAAAAACAGCTTTTAAAATTGCCCATCAAGCGCAAGGAAATTATAACAAAGCGTTGCATTTGATCAATGAGGACAATGAAGAGTTGCCCTTTGAAGAATGGTTTGTATTGTGGGTTCGAGCGGCTTTTAGAGCTAAGGGTAATGCAGCAGCTATCCAGGATTTGATATCATGGAGTGAGCAAATTGCTGGATTGGGGAGAGAGCGTCAAAAAAAATTTTTGAATTATTGTACTGATTTTTTTCGTCAAGCCTTGTTACTAAATTATCAAGCGGAAAGTTTGGTGTATTTTGAACCAAAGGTCGAAAAGTTTAAGTTAGAAAACTTTGCGCCTTTTGTAAACGGAAATAACATCACTGAGATATTTAAGGAGCTTTCAGATGCCAGTTATCACATAGAGCGTAATGGAAATGCAAAAATCATCCTTACTGATTTATCCATTAAATTAACGCGATTAATTCACAAAAAATAAACAAAAACAAGGGTTTATGAACCATGCTGCTTCGATAATTGTTTTGCTTTTTTTGGCCATAACCTTTATAATGTCCTCACAAGAAAAGATATTTCATTGGCAAGATACTATGAATTGGTTAAAGGGATATTTTGAAAAGACTTTTTTAAAAGAATATGTTCCTCAGGCAGTAGCCTTTTTGTTGCTAACGGAATTGATTGCCGGAATATTTAGTATTGCCGGAATTGTTCAATTATTTATGAATGGAGGGAGAATCATTGGTTTTTATGGTGCGGTAGTTTCTTGTTTTTCATTATTGCTAATGCTAGTAGGGCAACGATTAGCTAAGGATTATGATGGTGCAAGAAATATAGTAATCTATTTTATTCCAGCGGTTTTGGCGGTCTATTGGTTAGGATAAGTTTAATGATTCAAAATCGCTTTAACCATTTTTAATTCTTCCCAGGAATACTTGTTGTCAAATCGTTCTTTGATTTCAGAAAGCGGTTCGCCTTTATAATCTTTAAAAACTAAACGCAATTCTTCTAATTTATCTTGAGGTAATAGCTCTGAAATTGAAATAGTTTTCGCTTCAATTAATTTTGTTAAATGATTTTCAATTGAACTAACCGTTAGTTTTCTAATAGCTGCAATTTCTTTAATGGAGTTTTTTTGAAGCCATAATTCATACGTCTCTTGTACAGTAGATTTTTTAGGTCCTTTAGGGGCGGCTTTTGTTTTCTTTTCGTAGCGATTGATGTCTTCTTGGTCGTTAATAATAGTAACATTGAGTTTTTTGAAATCATGTACGACAGCCAGTAGTTTCTCTGATTTATAGTTTTTGATAGCATCTGAAGAAAGTGATTCTTTGGAAATGGTTTCCCCATTGGCGATTGTATCCATAAAAAGTTTAGCTTTCATCAATCTCAAAACGGCATTGATTTGCAAATCTTCTAATTCCATTAGTTCCTCATAAAAGGCTTTCACTTTTTTAATGCGTTTCACTTCCTCTATTTTCCAAAGGATTTCATAAACCAATTGGTCCATCACTGGAAAGAAATAATTATAAGCCGCAAGTATTCGTTCATTAACGAATTTAAAATCAATTGTATTGGAAAAAAGTTTATTCAATTGAGCGACAAATTTTTCAGAAGGAACAATCAGTGCTTCCATTTCGTCGGTTCGTTTATGAGCCCATTCCGCATGTTTGGTTTTTTCAGAAATCTCTGATTTGTCTCTATAACTGAACTTATGGTTGCGCCATTCTTGTGCAAGGTCCGCCCAATTAAAACTGTCTTTAAGAAAGTTATGAATAAAGACTTGAGTTTCTTGCTGTAAAGTATTTTCTAAAAAGCCTTCCGAAGCTTTGTTTAAAGAATAATCCATCACTTCTTGATCATTCGAAATGCCATTCATTCGAAGCGGAGAAAGTAAAATTAAGCCATTTAAAGAGCGTAAACGCGAAAAAGCAACGTAGGCCTGCCCGGGCATAAAAACTTGCGATACATCAAGCGCTGCTTTATCAAACGTCAAGCCTTGACTTTTATGAACAGTAATGGCCCAAGCTAATTTTATCGGAAACTGAGAAAAAGTACCTAAAACATCCTCTTTAATTTCCTTAGTATTTTCATCAACCGTATATCTAATGTTCTGCCATTCATTCTTTTCTAGTTCAATTGTCTTATTTTCCTCAGGAAAATGAACATGTATTTCTTTATCCGAAAGGAATTGAATAAATCCCATTTTGCCGTTATAAAATTTCTTATCAAACGAAGTATCGTTTTTCACAAACATCACCTGTGCCCCTACTTTCAATTCTAAAGTCGCCTCAAGTGGATAAATTTTTTCAGGAAAGTCACCAATGACATCGGCTTTATAGAAAAGAGAAATGCCTTTTAAATCTGTTAGAGATTGTTGATTGATTTGATCGGCTTTAGCATTGTGAGTTGTAAGCGTAATATAACCTTTATTGGTTTTTAAATCAAAATATGGTTGCACAAAATGATTTAAAACTTCAATATCTTTTTGAGTAATTGTATTGTTTCTCAAGTTGTTTAATATAGAAATAAAGGTGTCATCCGTTTGTCTATAGATCTTTGAAAGCTCAATATATAAAGGGGGGTTCTGGGTAATTACATGGGAATGGAAAAAGAATTTCCCTTTGTAATACTTGCGCAAAGTGCTCCACTCCTCTTCTCGAATCACTGGTGGTAATTGCAATAAATCACCAATAAAAAGTACTTGAACACCACCAAAAGGAATCGATTTTCTTCGAACCGATTGCATCATAAAATCAATTGCATCTAATAAATCAGCGCGTAACATACTTACTTCATCGATAACAAGCAACTCCATGTTTTGGATTACTTTTCTTTTTAAGGTACTCATTTTAAAATGTCTACGCAAAGTAGCACGGCTTTCAAACTTAGAGTTTTCGAAGAATTGAGGCGCTGAGTTATCAGGAATAAAGCCCCCAAAAGGCAATTGGAACATGGAATGAATCGTTACACCCCCTGCATTAAGAGCAGCAATACCCGTAGGCGCAACAACGACACAATTTTTATGGGTAGTTTGAATGATTTCTCTAAGAAGCGTAGTTTTTCCTGTACCTGCTTTACCCGTTAAAAATAGGGAGCGATTGGTTTGATTAATAAATTGCAAAACATAGTTTGCTTCAGCAGAAAGGGACTCCATAAGAGCAATTTTTAGCAAAAATAATGCATTATATACAAACAAAAAAACGCCTTCAAAAAGAAGGCGTTAATTATATATTTTATTTCAAAATTATTTTTTTGAATCTTCTTTTTTGTCTGAAGATTTGTCTTCTTTTTTGTCTTCTGATTTGTACTTATCATTTACCATTTTTATGATATCCTTAGTAATATCATACTGATCTTTAGCATATAACACACTAGGAGCCTCACCTGTTCCATATATATAATCATAGCCTTTATCTTTACCAAAATCTTTAAAAACTTTTCGGTATTTGGTTACTAATGAATCCATTTCAACCCCGTGTTCTCCTTGAATTTGTTGTGCTAAAGCTTGTTCTGCATATTGTAATTGTTGTTCTCTTTGTTGAAGTTCGCCATATTTTTGTTGTGCCCAAGCTTGACCATTTTTTTGAGCATTGGATTGGAAACTGCTTTTTTCAGCTTGTAATTTCTCTACTTCTACTTTCAAACGACCTGATTTTTCTTCTGCCATTGATTCGTATTTCGCTTTGATGTCTTTAGCCTCTAATGACTCTTCTAATAATTTGTTGGTGTCAATGTATGCTGTTTTAAAATCTTTCGCTTCTGTAGTTTTATTACAAGAAACCATTACTACTGCCATTGCTATACAAGCTACAATTTTTTTCATTCTAAGTGATGTTAATTTTTAGTATTTGCCAAAAGTATAAAAATTTAAACTGAAATAGTAAAAACTTATAAAATTGACTGTTTTTTGATGTTATAAATATTAATTATAAGTATTAAAAAGGGAATAAACCCCCTCTATTAGAACCGGCCTCCATAAATTCACCCTAAGACACGTTCTCTTTTTGGATAACTTTAGCCTTATTAACCCCATTTTGCATTAAAAAGAACGCTTTTATTTAGTTTTTGGAGTTTTTTAAGAGATAAATATGCGAAGAATACTCAGAATTTGTACTTCCGAAGCGATTTGACTTCAATCCGATAAAAAATGCCTTAATAAAATTCATCTTTCCATATTTATATTTTTCAGAAAGGAGACTAACATAAAAACTGTCAAATTTCATTGGAAGCACTTTAACTAATTCTAATTGATGCTGTGAAAAAAGTTTTCGAATGGCCGTTTTAGAAAAATGCCATAAATGTATAGGCACATCATAAGCAGCCCAAAAAGCACCATAATGATTTGCATCAAACGATTTGAAATTAGGCACGGCAATTATCACCGTTCCATTAGGTTTAATTAATCGTTTTAATTCGGCAATTTGATGTTCTAAATTAGGGACGTGTTCTAAAACATGCCACATTGTAATTACATCAAAAGAATGATCTTGTAACGAAGTCAAATCGGTTGCAAATGAAATTCCTTTATTAATAGCAATCCCCTTGGCTTTATCGCTTGGTTCAATTCCGGTTACTTTCCAACCATCGTTTTTTGCAACTAATAAAAACTCTCCTGTTCCTGCTCCAATATCTAAAAGACTTCCTTTAGAAGCCTGAGCGTTTATTAATTTTAATTTATTCTTTAAAGCAATACTTTTTACAGCGTGATACATTTTTTCGAAAAGACTTCTTTTCCCATCCGTATGCGAAATATAATCATCGCTTTCATAATAAGAAGGTAGTTTTTCTAAAGAAGGTTGCGGATGTGTGATTAACATATCCAAATCAGCATCGTATAAAAGATCAAATGTCTCTCCTGAAACTGAATGATCTTTTACCGTTAAAAAATGTTTTGTATTTAAAATATTCATGAATTCTCTTTGTTTATAAGGCTTGAGGGTATTGGTTTCACGTGGAACAAATTATCTACCCATATAAATGAGCAACACTGAAATGTCGCTTGGTGAAACCCCACTGATACGTGAAGCCTGTGAAATAGTTACTGGACGAATCTTACTCAGCTTTTGTTTAGCTTCAATAGACATCGATTTAATTTGATTATAATCAAAATCAACTGGAATCTTCAAATCTTCCAATCGAATCAGTTTATCCGCATTATTGCGTTCTTTTTCGATATAACCAGAATACTTCACTTGAATTTCGGCTTGTTCTAATATTTCTCTATCCAATTGATGCTCCTGAGCATAATTCTTAACTTTTTCAAATTTCATAAAATCATCCAATTCAATATGTGGTCGAGAAAATATTTTAAACATCTTGTCCGATTGTATTATTGGGGAACTTCCTTTCTCCACTAATATAGGATTGGCTTCAGCCATAGTAAGACTTGTGTCTTTAAAATAATTCACCATTGCCTCACTTGCAGCGAACTTCTGCTCCATTCTTATCAATCGTTTCTCAGAAGCTAAACCTATAGCATGCGATTTAGGCGTTAACCTATAATCTGCATTATCTTGACGTAACAAAATACGGTATTCAGCTCTTGAGGTAAACATTCTGTAAGGTTCTTCGGTTCCTTTAGTAATCAAATCATCAATTAAAACCCCGATATACGCTTCATTTCGCTTCAAAATCATAGGTTCCTGCTCTTTTACTTTCAAAGCGGCATTAATACCAGCCATTAATCCTTGAGAAGCGGCTTCTTCATAACCCGTAGTTCCGTTAATCTGTCCAGCAAAATACAATCCTTCAACTAATTTAGTTTCTAAAGTATGTTTTAACTGTGTAGGAGGGAAATAATCATACTCAATAGCATATCCTGGACGAAAGAACTTCACTTTTTCAAAACCAGCTACAGAGCGAAGCGCTTTGAACTGCACATCCTCTGGTAAAGAAGTAGAAAAACCATTGACATAAACTTCAACAGTATTCCAACCTTCTGGTTCAATAAAAAGCTGATGACGGTCTTTATCCGCAAAACGATTAATTTTATCTTCTATAGAGGGACAATATCTAGGTCCAAGACTTTTTATTCTCCCATTAAACATAGGGGAACGATCAAAGCCTTCTCTTAAAATATCGTGCACTTCTAAGGAAGTATATGTCATATGACACAAACGTTGTTCTTTTAAAGGCTGCGTTTCGTCAGAATACGAAAATTTATCTGGATTTACATCACCAGGTTCCTCACGCATTTTGGAATAATCCAAAGAACGTCCATCCACACGAGGCGGTGTTCCTGTTTTCATTCTTCCCGCTTCAAAACCTGCATTCACTAAATCCTCAGTTATTCCATACGAAGCACTCTCCCCTGCTCTACCACCTCCAAATTGTTTATCGCCAATATGAATCAAACCATTTAAAAAAGTACCATTGGTCAACACTACAGTAGAAGCTTTAATCTCTAAACCTAATGCAGTTTTAACTCCTTCGATTTTGCCATTCTTTAAAATCAAACCGGAAACCATTTCTTGATAAAAATCAAGATTAGGAGTACGTTCTAACATCAATCGCCATTCTTCCGAAAAACGCATACGATCGGACTGCACTCTTGGAGACCACATCGCAGGTCCTTTGGACTTATTCAACATCTTAAATTGTATGGCGGTCTTGTCAGAAACAATTCCAGAATAACCACCCAGCGCATCAATCTCACGAACAATTTGTCCTTTTGCAATTCCTCCCATAGCAGGATTGCAGGACATTTGAGCAATGTTCTGAAGACTCATCGTAACCAATAAAGTGGAGCATCCCAAATTTGCGGCTGACGCCGCAGCTTCGCATCCTGCGTGTCCAGCGCCCACAACAATTACATCATATTTTTCTAAAAACATTATTCTCGAAAGCCCCTTTGGAGCAAAATTTAAGTTAGCTGTTCCACGTGGAACACAAATAAAATAACAGAGTTGATTAACTAATGTTCCACGTGAAACATTGCTATCTTCTCATCCTCTTTAACACGCATCATGCGTTCATCCTCTTCCGATTTATCCTTATAACCACAATAGTGCAATACTCCATGAATGATTACTCTCCTAAGTTCGTCATCAAAAGAAACATTAAAATCCTCAGCATTTTCACGAACTCTATCCACTGAAACGAAAATATCACCATGTAATTCGTTTCCTACAGAATAGTCGAAACTAATTATATCAGTATAATAGTCGTGTTCCAAGTACTTTTGGTTAATGTCTAAGATGAAATCATCATCGCAAAAGATATAATTGATATCCCCTTCCTTCTTGTTTTCGGAGGCAATGACTCTTGAAATCCAATCCGTATATTGTGCTTCATTTTGGAGTTCAAACTCCATTTCGTAATTGAAACTAATCATTTGTTTTAAAGTATTCTTGAACCTTCTGGTTAAAATTGGAGCGCAAAGGTAAGGTTTGTCTGTTTAAAATTTCAACACTGTTTAAATATTCTTGTAAACGCTTCGGAAGTACATTAGCGTTATTATTAAACTCATTCTTATTCGTTTCTGATTGACGTTTCTTTTCCTCGCCTTGTTGCTGAATAGCTTTGTCTAATTTTAATAATTCATACTTCAAATTAAGCATACGTTGCAACACTTCATTATTAAACCCTTTGTTTAGTAATTGTTTTTCTATTTGTTTCATTTGATCTAAAGCAGCTTGACCATTACCTCCCATTCCTTGCTTGTTCAATTCCTTTTGAAGCGCCTCTCTCAACTGTTGTTGCTCTTTATAAATCTCCATTATTGCCTTAGCATCACCTTCACCATCTTTACCGTCATTGCTGTTATTGTCGGAATTAGAAGATCCGTTTTGACCTCCTTTACCAGATTTACCTTTGCCGTCCTTACCTTCACTTTTGCCTTCTTTGTCTCCTTCTTTACCACCTTCTTTATCTCCTGATTTTCCCGAATTTCCATCCCCGGGTTTCTGACCTGGCTTCATCCCTTTCTTGCCTTTATCCGCCAAACCATCTTGCTTTTTAATAATGTCAGGCAATTGCATCCCTTCTCCAGCGCCTGGCTTAGGCTTGCCTTTACCAGCGCCTGAAGCTGACATCTTCATTTGCATCTGCATATTGTTAAGTGTTGAAGCTAACATATCAGCTAATTTATTAGCAGCACTAGTGGCGTATTGTTGGTGGGAAACTCCTTTAGGAACATTGGCATCTGCTAAAGTTTCAATGGCTTTATCTACGTTGTATTGTACATTTCCAACTTCTGTGGTAATGTTCTCTGCAATCTTGGGATTGCGCAATGAAAGTGCAAAAAGACTATCATCAACATGCTTGAATTGCTGCTTTAAATCCTGCTGAATTTTTAAGTTTTTATTGAAAGAAGGTGACCCTCTGCGCAAACCTTTAAAGTCACCCATTACAGATTCCTGAGAAAAAGAATAGGCTAAAAGATTGTCCAATATTTGACGCAACATGGCGATATCTTCTTCCATTTGTTCTTGGTCACCACCTTCCATACTCTCCTGCATATCCATACTCATTTGCTTCATTTTCTTTGAAGCACTTTTTTGTTTGGGTTTAGCAGACGATTTAGAATTCTTCTTTAATTCATCCGATGCCTTTTTCAAATCCTCATCAATACTTTTCTCTTTTGGGGCAGAATCAGGCAAATCCACAGGTGCTTTTAATTCTTTATTCTCTTTTTGAAGTTCCTTTAATTCTTCTTGTATTTTATCAAATTCTTTGTTGATCTCTTCTTGTTTATCTGCATTATTTTCTTTCTCGTTTTCTGAAAGTTTATCTTGCTTATCGGACAATTTATCTAACTTATCGGCTATTTGTTCCGCTTTCTTTTCTACATAATATTTCTTAGTTAACTCAACTAATTGTTCTAAACTTTTCGTTTGGTTTTTACTTTGTTGTTTCAGCTTATCCATCTTTTCAAACAACTCCTCTTTTTGTAATTTCTCATTCAATTTTTGAAGTTC
>CANCJZ010000019.1 GCA_947378465.1 Flavobacteriaceae bacterium | reverse complement strand
TGACCTACGCCTGTTAAGGAAAGCGAACCGTATAAGTCCACTCGAACAGCAGTCACTTGCTCCAAAAGATTTTGTTCTTTTAATTCTGCCAAAAAACGTTCGGCTGCACGCCATGGTCCAAGAGTATGCGAACTGGAAGGCCCAACGCCAATTTTCAGCATATCAAAAACTGAAATACATTCTTCCATAAAAGTTAGTTTAGTTTGTGTCACAAATATAAAGCAAACTCGCTACGCTTTTATAATTATTTTTAGGCCTTTTTAGGCATTAGGCAATAGTGGTGGGTAGGTAGTAGGTAGTGGGTAGTGGGTGGTAGGTGTGTAGGCAATATTCGATATGCAAAAGAGAATGGACTTTAGATAATAAGCAGTAAATGAAAGGTGATAAGTTTAAGTGCGGTGATTATTTGACTTATTCACCGCAAATATGCGGTGAATAAGTGAAATTATTTAATATTCAAATTCCAAAAATCAAATTCCAAATTGCAAATCCCAAAAATCAAATTCCAAATTCCAATCAGCTAACCATCCAGTAACCGCAACGGCCTATTGCCTAATGCCTTTTGCTTTTTGCCTAATTAAAGCTTATTGCCTAGTAATAATCCAATTCCTAGCATTGACAAATGCTTCAATCCAAGGAGAAACTTCATCCTTTTTATCGGTTGGGTAGTGTGCCCAATTCCAAGGGAAGGTTGAACGCTCAATATGTGGCATCATTACCAGATGTCTGCCTGTAGTATCGCAAAGCATTGCGGTATTATAGTCGGAGCCATTTGGGTTTGCAGGATAGCCTTCGTAGGCATATTTAGCGATAATATTGTATCGACTTTCTTCATAAGGCAAATGGAATTTTCCTTCACCGTGGGAAACCCAAACACCTAAAGTTGTACCTGCTAAAGTGGAAAGCATAACGGAATGGTTTTCTTGTACCGTTACGGAAGTAAAGATGCTTTCGTGTTTGTGCGAATCATTGTGTTTCATCTTGCCGTGCACTTCGTGCTCTGGATTGATGACTTCCAATTCCATAAACAACTGACAGCCGTTACAGATCCCTACGGATAATGTATCTTCTCTTTTAAGGAAATTCTTCAAAGCCGTATTTGCTTTTTCATTATATAAAAAGGCACCCGCCCAGCCTTTTGCAGAGCCCAATACATCGGAGTTAGAGAAACCTCCTACGGCTCCAATAAATTGAATGTCTTCCAAAGTCTCTCTACCCGAAATCAAATCAGTCATGTGCACATCCTTAACGTCAAAACCTGCCAAATACATTGCATTGGCCATCTCACGTTCAGAATTACTTCCTTTTTCACGGATGATGGCTGCCTTTGGACGAGGTTTGCTATCGTCAACTAGTGGTTGTTTGCCTGTAAAATGAGTAGGAAAGCTATAGTTTAAGGCTTGGTTTTTATAGTTGTCAAAACGCTCTTGCGCTTTGTTGTTTTTAGTTTGTTTTTGGTCTAATAAATAAGAAGTTTTAAACCAAATGTCTCTGTATTTAGTAATATCTAATTGGTGGTTGCCAATGTTTAAGTAATTACTTTCGGTTACAGTTCCAATTTTAAAATATTCAATTCCAGATAGTGCTTGTTCAAACACCGTGTCGTCTTTGGCTTGAAGCACCAATCCAATGTTTTCCGCGAAAAGAATTTTGATTAAGTCTTTCTCAGCAAAAGCATCAAAGTTGATGTTAGCACCTAGATTCACATCGGCAAAACACAATTCCAATAAAGTAGTAATCAATCCACCACTACCAATATCATGTCCCGCGAGAATCTGACGGTCTTTAATCAAGTCTTGGATAGCATTAAAAGCAGTTTTGAAAAAAGCAGCGTCTTGAATGCTTGGTGTTTCTTTTCCTATTTTATTTAAAATTTGAGCAAACGAACTTCCGCCCAATTTGAATTGGTCTTGCGATAAATTGATATAATAAATAGAACCGCCGTTGCGTTGCAATACAGGTTCTACTACTTTAGTAATATTCGAACAATTTCCAGCAGCTGAAATGATTACCGTTCCCGGAGCAATAACTTCATCGTTTGGATATTTTTGTTTCATTGAAAGTGAATCTTTTCCAGTAGGAATATTGATGCCTAGTTCGATGGCAAATTCAGAACAAGCTTCCACTGCTTGGTACAAACGCGCATCTTCGCCTTCATTTTTACACGCCCACATCCAGTTAGCGGATAAGGAAACACTTTTTAGATTCTCTTTTAAAGGAGCGAAGACAATATTTGATAAGGCTTCTCCAATGGCGTTGCGGCTTCCAGCTTTAGGATCGATCAAAGCCGAAATAGGAGCGTGACCTATAGAAGTTGCGATTCCTTCTTTACCGTTGTAGTCCAATGCCATCACCCCAACGTTATTTAACGGCAATTGTAAGGGTCCAGCGCATTGTTGTTTGGCTACTTTTCCGCCCACACAACGATCGACTTTATTGGTCAACCAATCTTTACAAGCAACGGATTCTAATTGTAATACTTGTTCCAAATACGAAAGTAAGTCCGTGCTGTTGTATTCTAATTCCGAATAATTTCTAGTGATGGTTTTGTCTGCCATTATGGTCTTTGGCGAACTGCCAAACATATCTTCTAAGGCAAAATCCATTGGTTTGGCTCCTGTAGATTTGCTTTCAAAAGTAAAACGATGGTCGCCCGTAACGGTTCCCACTTGGTACATAGGTGAACGCTCACGATCGGCAATGCGTTGTAGGGTGTCAATATCTTTTGAACCGATTACCAATCCCATACGTTCTTGGCTTTCGTTACCAATGATTTCTTTGGCCGATAGTGTTGGATCGCCAACGGGTAATTTGTCTAAATCAATCAAACCACCAGTAGCTTCTACCAATTCCGAAAGACAATTCAAGTGGCCACCCGCACCGTGATCGTGAATCGAAACAATAGGATTTTCATCGCTTTCCACTAAACCACGGATGGCATTAGCGGCGCGTTTTTGCATTTCAGGATTGGAACGTTGAATGGCATTTAACTCAATTCCAGAACCAAAAGCACCAGTATCTGCAGAAGAAACTGCTGCTCCTCCCATACCAATACGGTAGTTTTCACCACCCAGAATCACAATTTGATCGCCAGTTTGCGGTTCGTGTTTTTGAGCTTGTGCCGCTTTACCGTAACCAATTCCACCCGCTTGCATGATGACTTTATCGTATCCTAGCTTGCGTTGTTCTTCTTCGTGTTCAAAGGTCAATAAGGAACCCGTAATTAAAGGTTGTCCAAATTTATTTCCAAAATCCGACGCACCATTAGAGGCTTTGATTAAAATGTCCATTGGAGTTTGGTACAACCAAGGGCGCTCTTGCATTCCGTTTTCCCAAGCTCTGTTCTTAGTAAGACGTGAGTAAGCAGTCATGTATACGGCAGTTCCAGCCAATGGTAAGGAACCTTGTCCACCTGCTAAACGGTCGCGAATTTCACCTCCCGATCCTGTAGCTGCTCCGTTAAAAGGTTCTACAGTGGTAGGGAAGTTGTGGGTTTCGGCTTTTAAAGAGATCACCGAATCGAATTCTTTTTTAGAATAAAAATCAGGTTTGTCCGCACTCATAGGGGCAAACTGTTCTACTCTTGGGCCTTTGATAAAAGCAACATTGTCTTTGTAAGCAGAAACAATATCGTTAGGGTTTTCGGCGGAAGTTTTTTTAATCATTTTAAAAAGAGAAACTTCTTTCTCTTGACCATCAATGACAAAGGTTCCGTTGAATATTTTATGACGGCAGTGTTCCGAATTCACTTGCGAAAATCCAAACACTTCCGAATCGGTAAGTTTTCGATTGAGTTTAGTAGCTAGGTTTTCTAAATACTCCACTTCATCAGCACTCAAAGCCAAACCTTCTTGTTTGTTATAAGCGGCAATATCGTCAACAGCGATGATAGCTTCAGGTTGAATGTAGATGGTGTAAATATCCTGATGTAATTCACTATATTTTTGCGAAAGCATCGGATCGAAGTCGGTAAAATCCGCAGGTACTCTTTCAAATTCCTCAATTCGAATGATTCCATCGATGCCCATATTTTGAGTAATTTCAACCGCATTCGTACTCCAAGGAGTAATCATAGCGGCACGAGGACCAACAAAAAAATCCGCTACTACGGATTTATCTATTTTATGAGCGTTACCAAATAACCAATTAAGTTTTGAGATTGTTTCTGTCGAAAGTGCCGCTTGCGATTGTACCGCATAGACTGTAGTGCTTTCGTTTCCGAAAAAATGAATCATTGTGTTGTGTTGTTGAAGAGACAAGTTGCGACCTGTCTGTGTTGTAGGTGCAAATTTATATTAAAAAAAAGAAGTATCAAAAAGAGTTATCAATAGTTTTCAGCATAAAAAAATCCTTTCGGTAGGAAAGGATTTTAGAGTCGTTATTGAATTCTATTAATTCGCAATAAACTGATAAGCACCAATCATAACGGGAGCAATTCGATTTTTTCCTAACATATCGGTTGTGCTACTAGTAGTTGCCGCTGACATTAGATAAGGAGAAATTGTCAAATCTTCCGTTGGCCATAATTTGTTATTGTTGATGTCTTTGAATTTTGGAATAAAGTTCGGGTTGTTTTTTGAAATATAACAATTGTTGTGGTATGGACCCGATGGGTCGTTGAAGTTAAATAAACCAGTATCATTTAATAGACTACTGTTGAATTTGATTAAGCAGTTGTTGAAATCATAATTATTGACTTCGTTTCCTTTGTTGTCGATATAAAATTCTACTTGATTGCTACCATAAATAATACTATTGGTAAACGTATAAGCACTACTAGTGGCGTTAACTACATAAGCGGTGTCTGTTTCTATATAATCTCTAAGTAAAACTGCGTATTGCTTGGAACTGCTCCAATTGTTATTGAAAGTACAATGCGTAAAGTTGTAATTTCCACCATAAATAGCGGCTAAACAGAATTGCCCACAATTGTTAATCATCAGGTTGTTACCATTGATTACACCACCTTGACAAAGGATTCCCATATTGGTGCAATTGTATATTTGGGAGCTTTTATAGTTGTCGATTCTAACGACATCGCCATCATTTAAGGGTTGCATTACCATCCCAACGACTGCATTTTTAATGGTTAAATGCTCGATTGAGTTGTCGTTTCGAGTAGAGTAGTTGATGACGGCTCCCCATTGTCCAGGGACATCTGCAAAGTCAGGCTCTAAGCGATCCCCTTGGAATATTACTTCATTAGTTAAATTACTTGGATCATTCCCAGGAGGATTCGTACCATGTACTACTAATTGTCCATTTTTACCAATAATCAATCCTGAACTGTCGTGAAAATGGACTCTTGCTCCAGGATCAATGTTTAAAGTAGCACCATCAGGAACCAAAGCATAACCATAAATGACATAAGGTTTTTGACTGGTCCAATGGAGTTCATTTCCATTAACAGGGTCATTTGAACTCAAATTACTTCCTGTAATATATTGAGGATTTGCAGTAGTACCAAAATTAATCGGCAATTGCTCATAATTGTTGTTAGTGTCTCTTTGAGGGTAGATAAAAATGGCATCTTGAATCAAAGTTACCAATTCCACTGTTTGGGCAGCGCCACCAGTATTGGTGAATTGTATTTGGTCGGTGTATAAAAAGTCGGTTGGATTCGCACTAGCGACATCAGCAGTAACTTCAATAAAAATAAACAAACTGTCTTTCGCCAAGAGCTCCACATTGTCGAATATTTTACCATCACCCACACCACTATGGTCGGCATCTTCACCAGTCATCCCATCCACCATTAATCGGTATTTGGAATTGGTTCCTTTACCCAATTTGATTTGAGGAATGGAAATGTCTTTATTACTTCGGTTGTATACTTTTAAACGGTAAGTACTGGAGCCAATATTGGTGAAAACAGTATCCAGATAAACAGTGTCTTTTGAGAATTCTAATCCGCCGCTACTTTGTTCAAAAGCAAAGTCTTTTCTACATGAACTAAAGCAAAGTGCAATTCCTATTAGAAGTGCTATAAGTAAATTACGCATGGTAAAAATGAATTTCGGTAAAAGTAGTTATTTAATTTAAAATTGGAAAATCCGCTCAAAGAATAGATAACGTAAAATAGGTCTTTTTAGTTTAGATTGGCAAATATGTTTTATTTTTACCCAAAAAAAGAGATGTTCGATAAAGATAAAATGCTACAACTTTGCAACGATTGGTCCAAAAACACTTTGATGGAGACCTTGGAGATTGAATATATCGACGCAGGCGAAGATTATTTAACAGCCAAAATGCCTGTGAATTCCAGGGTTCATCAACCAATGGGTTTGTTACACGGTGGCGCCAGTTGTGCATTAGCAGAGAGTGTAGGTAGTGCAGCTTCAATAATGTTTATTAATCCTGAAAAATCGGAAGTACGAGGGATTGAAATATCAGCCAACCATTTGAGAAGTAAGCGCGAAGGAACAGTTTATTGTACGGCTAAAATTGTGCATAAAGGGAGAAGTATTCACCTTTGGGAAATAAAAATCACAGACGAACAAGATCGATTGATTTCCCTATGCAAATTGACCAATATGATTTTACCTCGTAAATAAGATGGGGACACTTTTCCAAAAACAAGTCGATCATTTTACGAAACAATTGCCTTTTGTGGTTTTTTGCAAACCCAATTCCAATCAAATAATTGGGGTGTTTCAGCAAGATGATGCATTGCATACGATAAAAGATTATACTGAAAATGGTTTTGCCTTTGTCTCTTTTGACAGTACACAAAAATATTTGATACCTCAAGAAGCTTCTGATGTTTATATAGAAACAATTGATGCCGCAGCGTATTATCTTCCTACAGAAATTGATTTAAACTATACGGATGAAGCCAAGTTGGATTTTGAGCAATTGGTAACAAAAGGAGTGCAAGCGATTGTAAAAGGTGATTTCGAAAAATTAGTAGTATCACGCAAGGAAACACTTTCACTGCCTTCTTTTAATGTAGAAAGTACTTTCAGAAAGTTTGTACAACATTATCCTACCGCCTTTAAATATTGTTGGTACCATCCCCAAGTAGGTTTTTGGATGGGTGCTACCCCTGAACAATTGATTAAAAAGCATTCGAATTCAATAGCAACGGTTGCTTTAGCAGGTACTCAGTTGTACAGTGAGTCAGTGAAGTGGGGAGTTAAGGAACAACAAGAACAGATTTTTGTTACCGATTATATTATTGATAATCTAAAAGATTTTGCTAAAGATATTCAAGTATCAACTCCCTACACTTTTCAAGCGGGAAGTATTTGTCATATCAAAACGGATATCCAAGCCGAATTGAATGCAACCGCTGATTTTGGAAGTTGTTTGGAACGTTTGCATCCAACACCTGCAGTATGTGGATTGCCTAAAGAAGCTTCGCGGCAATTTATTATTCATGAAGAAGGCTATGACAGACAGATGTACGCTGGATTTTTAGGAGAGTTGAATGTGGATTTTGCTACTTATAAAAGAGAAACTTCGGATTTATTCGTTAATTTAAGATGTATGGAGATGGAAGGGAATCAAGCACAACTCTATATAGGATGCGGAATAACTAAAGATAGTATTCCTGAAAAAGAGTTTTTAGAAACCGTCAACAAATCCATGACAATTAAGCGTTGTATTTTGTAGATTTGCAATCTATTAATAAAGAATTATGAAATTAGATATATTAGCCTTTGGGGCACATCCGGATGATGTAGAGTTGAGTTCAAGTGGTACCTTAGCTAAAGAAGTATCCTTAGGAAAAAAAGTGGGGATTATTGATTTGACTCGTGGGGAATTAGGAACCCGCGGGAGTAAAGAGATTCGAGATGCGGAAGCTAAAAAAGCTGCTGAAATACTAGGTGTTCATATTAGAGAAAACCTCAACATGCGTGATGGTTTTTTTATAAATGATGAAGCACATCAGTTAGAAATTATCAAAAAGATTCGTCACTACCGTCCTGAGATAGTATTGTGCAATGCTGTTGATGATCGCCATATTGATCACGGTAGAGGTAGTAAGTTAGTATCTGATGCTTGTTTTTTATCAGGATTACGACGAATTTCAACACAACAGGATGGGGTAGAGCAGGAAGCTTGGCGCCCAAAGATGGTGTACCATTATATACAATGGAAAAACTTAGAACCTGACTTTGTAGTGGATATTTCAGATTTTATTGATGTAAAAATGGATTCTATCATGGCTTATGGCTCTCAGTTTTTTGATCCAAATTCCAATGAACCTGAAACACCTATTGCTACGAAAAACTTTATTGACAATGTAAAATTCCGTTCTCAAGATTTGGGACGTATGATTGGAAAGGAATACGCCGAAGGATATACTGTGGAAAGGTATGTGGCTGTCAATAGCTTAGGAGATTTAATATAAATTTCTATATTTTTCTTTGCAAAAGATAACTTTTACACTATATTTGCACTCGCAAAACAAATGGTGATTGTAGCTCAGTTGGTTAGAGCGTCGGATTGTGGTTCCGAAGGTCGCGGGTTCGAGACCCGTCTTTCACCCTTAACATTGGAAAGCCTCGAGGTAACTCGAGGCTTTTTTTATTTACTTAATTGTGACCACTGATCACTTACTTAAGGTATTTCATTATTTTATTTGAAATGAGTATTGCATTCGATTTGGAATCCTTTTTAATGGGAAATCCTATTACTTCCTCTTTCAATACAATAATTAAATGGTAGCGATGTTTTTTTATAAAAAAACCTAAAGCAATTATAAGAGTAGCTATTATAAATGAGATGATCATCACAATAGTATTGTCCATAAACAAAAATACAGTAGTTGCAACGATCACTAAGCTTGTTATTATCGATAAAATAGAAAAGGTGTAGGTTCTTTCTTTTTTTACAAAAATCTTCCTAAGAGTAGGAATTGCAATGACTAAATTGTTAGCTTCATTATGAATAATAAGCTCATCGTTGCTGATCGTCGCAAAATCATTTGAAAAGTTAATGTCTTTTGTATTCTTAATAGGAGTGTCTCTTTCTATATCCATTTCTCCACTTTATATTTGGCTTATAAATGTTTATTTCCCATTAAAAAAGGGAGGTTAAGTTTTTTGTAAATTTAATAATAAAAGATTAATTATTTAATTAAATCATAAATTTTATGGCTATTGATATGGTTTTGATAATCATAGCTCCCTTGTTGCAATGATTTATTTTTACTTTATAGAAGATGATAAATTGATTTAATACAATATTGCAAAGTATTTTGATTTACTTTTTTTGTATTCTTGTTGAATAATAAATTGATGATGATTCGAAAAATACTATCCTATATTGCAGTGTTAATTCTACTACTTGGATTGTTGGGTTTTTTTCTAAATGGTCTAATTTCTATGGAGCTGTTCGACTATAAGGGTGAGTTACCTATAGTTGGTGTTCAAGGAATTATTGAGCAGGAAGGGAAAATCTATATCGGTTTAGGAGCGTATAATAGGGTTCAGGTATATGATAATTTGGGGCACTATATAGGATATAATAAAGTAGAGAATCACGGAAAGGCTTATGACTTTTCGATTGATAATTATGGAATCCCAGTAATAACAGTGATTTATGTTAGATATAAATCACCAGTAGATTTTATTCAATCGAATGGTGATCAATTTCGGATTGAAAGTCAATTTCCATTGATAATTGAGAAAAAAGAGGTGTATTCCATTAAGAAAAATATTATTACACAACCTTGGTATACTTCGTTATGGGCGGGATCCATTCATTCCTGGTTGATGGGGTTGTGTGGATTAGTGATTTTTATAGCCATCAATATTCAAATCATTTTAGAGATGGGTGGTATTAACGGCAGTAAAGAAGAGAAGATTAAATTGTTTTTTAAAAAAGTATTTAAATTATAATTTTATAACAATTAGCTAAATATTTGACTAAATAAAATAAAATTAAAACCTCATTTCAAACAACCGTTCTTCTTGCTTTACCTCTCGAACTTCTTTAGTTTTCATTTTTTTATTCAAATTCCAAAGTGTTACATATCTTTTAAAAACAAAAAAAGAATTAATCTTAGCAGAAAGAAATCCTTCTGCACCATCAAGAATCCCTAATCGATAGAAGTATTGCCACACAAAGCGATAGGTAGGACGTACAATAAAGTGATAAACGGTTGCTTTTTTATTTTTATTAAAACATTCATTTGCCTTTAATTCGGAGTATTGGTTGAGTTTGCAGAAATAATGATCAAAGTTTTTGAAACTGTGATGGTCAACACGGTTTTTTAAAAAACCTATTTTGCCTTCAACTTTTATTTCTTCGTGAACTAAGTGTCCGTTGTAAGTACAGTAATTTTTGTTGAATAATCGAATAGCTTTGTCATTTTGCAATCCTCCGTGTTTGATGTGTTTGTTAAAAAGGAACACATTTCTTTTTACATAAAATGCCACTTGATCTTTAGGGTGGTTTACTGTTTCGATTATTTCGTGTTCAACTTCTTTGGTGATGATTTCATCCAAATCAAAGAAAACAATCCAATCATTTTTGGCTTGGCTTATGGCGAAATTGCGTTGGTTGGAAAAATTATCAAATTCTCTTTGTAGTACAATTGCTCCATATTTCTCAGCTATGGATTTGGTGTTATCAGTACTAAATGAATCTACAAAAATTATTTCATCAGCGAAGGATAGACTGTCAATGTATCTTTTTACATTTTCTTCTTCGTTAAGAGTTATGGCTAAGGCACTAATTTTCATCGCTTTTTTTATTGTAAAAATAGAGCTCTTGATTTTTTTTATATTTAAAGATTTGTTAATTAAGTTATTTTTATGAATTTATTAAGAACTCTTTAATACTCCAATAGACGTAGTGTTAGCGAATTTTATTTTTGTTAAAATGAAATAATATAATGTAAAAAACAGCTATGTTTTAATTTATAAAAGCTCTCAAATCCTAGAATTTGAGAGCTTTTATAAATTAAAAAATAACTTTTTACTTGTTGTTATCGATAATGTAATTCAATACTTTAGTCATTAAATGCACTCTATCTTTACCTTGTACATTGTGTTTGTGCATTGGATAAGGGAAAAAATCCACTTGCTTTTGAGCTTCCACAAACTTTTTCACCAATGCCAAGTTGTGTTGCATCACTACGGTATCATCGCTAGTTCCGTGAATCAAAAGTAATTTTCCTTTTAAATTATTCACATAATTCAAAGTACTCGCTTCGTCAAAACCTTTCTGATTCTCAGCTGGAGTGTCCATATAACGTTCGCCATACATCACTTCATACCATTTCCAATCCGTTACAGGTCCGCCGGCAACCCCTACTTTGAAAGTATCAGGTTTACGCAACATCAAGGAAGTAGTCATAAATCCTCCAAAGCTCCATCCGTGTACCGCTAAGCGATTCGCGTCTACATAAGGTAAGGATTTTAAATACTCTACACCTTTAAGTTGGTCGTCCATTTCGTTAACTCCTAAATGACCGTGAATAACACTTTCAAAGGCAAAGCCTCTGTTGTCCGAACCTCTGTTATCCATAGTAAACACTAAGTAGCCTTGTTCCGCCATCCAATACATCCATAAATTGGCGCCATCCAAAAAGGAATTCGTTACTAACTGTGCGTGAGGACCACCATAAACATAAACCAATACCGGATATTTTTTATTTGGGTCAAAATTACTTGGTTTAATCAATCGCGTATATAAATCTGTGGTACCATCGGCTGCTTTAATCGTTTTGATTTCAGCAGTACCCATTTCGTAACCTTCGTATTTGTTTTTACTTTCTAAAAGCGTTGTTGCTTTTAAGTTTTTGTCATATAACAATGATTTTGACGGAGTAGTGTGATTCGAAAACTCATCAAATATCCAATTGCCATCAGTAGAAACAATCATATTATGAACCCCTAAGTCTTTAGTGATTAAAGTCTGCTTTCCTTTCAAGTCTACTTTATAACCTAACATATTCATTCCGTTTTCGCCAGTCGCTTTGAAATAAATTAGCGTTCCATCAGCATTTGCACTAATAATGTCTTTTGTTGGAAATTTATTAGCCGTTAATTGCTTGATTAATTTTCCGTCAATAGAGTAGTAGTATAAGTTTTGAAATCCATCTTTTTCGCTGAACCAAACAAAGTTGTTAGAGTTAGGGTTAGGGAAAAACGCTTCGTGCTCTGGCTCCACCCAGTTAGGATTTTGCTCGTTTAAAATAGTTCTTACAAATGCTCCTGTTTGAGCATCATATACATTAAGGTGCATATCATTTTGAGCGCGATTCAGTTCCGCAATCAAAATGTATTTTTCGTCAGGAGTCCAACATAAGTTGGTTAAATAATCATCATTTGCTCCTTTAGGACTGATAAATACGGTTTTGGTAGTTGTTAAATTGTAAATTCCTACTCTTGGTTTTTCTGATTTTTGACCTATCATTGGGTATTTGATAGCAACCAATTTACCAGGAGTTTCGTTGATGTCTAATAAAGGATAGTCGGCAACTTCGCTTTGATCTTTTTGATAAAATGCTAAAAAGCTAGCTTTAGGGGACCAGAAAATTCCACCATTTATACCAAACTCATTACGAGCAATCGATTGTCCTGAAACAATTCCTTTGTTGGTTTCAGCGGTAACGGCTATCTTTTGTTGATTTCGGTTGTAGAAATACAAATTGTTTTCTTCTGTAAATGCCAAATTGCCTTTAGCATTGTCAAAAGTTTGGTTTTCCTGAGTATCCGTACTTTGTTGGATCAGCTTTCCCGTTTTGTTGCTTACATTATAGGAGTAGTATTTACCACTATCGTTCACTATAAAATTATTAGCATCAATCCATTCCAAGCCAGCAAAGTTTTTGAGCTTGGTTCCTAAAGTATTATTCAAATCGGTTAGGCTTACTAGTTCAGTGGCTTTGGCATCCGCTGCAGATGCAGTAAGCATTTTCGTCCAAGCCTCGCCATAATATACGTATTTGTTCGTGTTGGGGATCCATTGAAAACCGGTCATTCTATCGGCTCCAAATTTGCGATTTTGTTGCAGTACGCTTTCTTCGATCGTAATTTTCTTTGATTGTGCTTGTGAACCCAAAGCAATGAATAAACTAAAGAAAAGGATAATTTTTCTGTTCATAATAAATTTGTTTGTTGCCGTAAATGTATAAATTTTTAGAGTGTAAAAACGTTAATTGATGATTTGAAAATCATTTTAAAGGAATAACTTTTTTCTTGAAACGGAACAATCTCAGAATTTTGACTTTTTTTGATTTCTTCAAATTTCTTAATTAAATCATAATTTTCGACCATTTTTTTATTTTATAAAATAACAACAGTTATATTGTAATGTGTTGTTATACAAGTGGTAAGACTTTTTTTTTGTCCAAATTCCAAGGCATTTATCCGAAAAATTTAATAGGGAAAACCCTGTTTCCTTATTTTACGGGGGTTTACAGCGTTTTTTCTTTGTAAAACCCCGTCAATAGGGCGAAGTGAAAATTCAGGGTTTTTCCTCTTGTGGGAGATTTTTATGTCATTTAATTTTGGAATTGTTGAACGGCTATTTTGATTCTAAACCTTTAGGATGTAGGATGGAACAATTAGCTTTTCAATGATGAAATAAGTTCTTGGGGTTTTCTATTTGGGGTTTTCCGTATACAGGAATTGTGAAAAGGATATTTGAAAAAGAATCCTGTATGCGGAAATTTTAGAAAATAGTTATTGTGTTTGAGTGTCCTATTAAGAAAATTGTAGCTAGCATTAAACGGAGTGTTTGCTCTATCAATAAAAATGTAGATAGCACACAACAATTGATTTGTTCTAGTTATGAAATTGTAGATAGTATACAACAAAGGAATTGCTATTTCTACAAATTTGTACATAGCTACAAACGGAGGATGTATTATAGGAACAAAATTGTATATAGGATATAACTGCGTATTTGCCCTATGTACAAAAAAGTAAATACGATAAAACCTTTTTTGTTTTTTGAAAATGAATTCGGTTTATAGTAATCAAGAGTTTTTTTAAAATAAAAAAAATGAATTTAATGGATAGATAATAATTGTTTAATTTAAAATGTAAATATTATGAATTTTGTTTTTCTGCACTTTTTTGGTAATATGTTTGAGAATCCACATATTACAACCACACGCTTGTACAATTTTGCAAAAGATACCTTGAGTAGGTTCCAAGCGCAAAATGAAGGTAATTTATATGATGATATTATCGCTTTTCTAATCATTCCCATTCTCAATCTTGAAGGTAGTATTAGTCGAGTGGATGTTGCTTTAGGGGTTCAATATGGTAAAACTATAAGCGTGGATCAATTGATTCGTTTATTCAAAAAAACGATGTCCGACAAAGAAGGAGTTATTGCCGATTCGGTTGGAGGATTTGATAATCCAAAATATTTGGAATTCTATCCCCATGGATTAACTGAATATTCTCATGCGAATAAACGTGATATGCCTTTTTTGGTGGATCGTATAAATACAGTAACCACAACTAATGCCAGTTTGTTAAATCCTGACTTGGTGTTGAAATTAAAAGCGTTCAAATCCTCGTGGGACTTGAACAGAACGGATCAACAACAACGAAAAGGGGAAGTGAGTGAAGATCGTGGAGAACGTGATGTTGTTCGTGTGGATGTGGAAATTGCTTTGTTAAAAGCGATGCACACCTTAGGGGCTATGTACCCTGCTAACAGCACTCAATGTGCTACTTTCTTTGATTTTAATTTATTACTTCCGGTGTCTAGATCGGGTAAAAAACAAGTGCCACCGATGATTTAAGGTCGAAAAGGTGTTGGAGTTTAGGGTTTATGTTTAGGAAAAAAAGTGTATTCAGGCAATTGATATTAGAAAAGGATTGGGATTAATTATTATGGAAAAGATAGAGAAATATTTATTTGGCAATTTCTTTGAATTTAAGCGATTTTCGACTTATCAATTGTCTGTTTTTGCACAAGACACACTTAATCGATTTAATTATTTTAATGATCATCATGAATACGATGCAATTATTCAGTGTTTGAAAGCAGCTTTGGATCGACTTCAGTTGGAAATTAATTTTTTGGAAATGGATTTAGGGTTATCGATAGGAGAAAAATTAAATACCACCCAATTTATCAAGTTATTTGAAAAAACGATGATGGTTAAGGAAAAAGAAATAGCACTTGAAGTAGGAGGTTATAATTCCCCTGCTTATTTTGAATTCTATCCTTTTGGACTTCCTGAATACAAAAAAATACGATCAGTGGACATCCCAATTTTGATTCATCGTATATATACTGTTGCGAATGCGAATAGTCATCAATTATCGCCTGATTTGATGAAAACATTGGTGGCATTTAAGCGATTTTGGGAGAGTAATTTGAATGGACAATTGCAGTCTTTCGATGTGTCTTTGAATCTCAAAAAGCAAACACGTGTTGATGTGGAAATGGCATTGTTAATGTCTATACATTGGGTTGCATTGAATTACCCAGGGAATATGGAATATTGTAATTCATTTTTTGATTTTAAATTATTATATAAAAAAGGATATAGTTCCAAAAAAGGAACGATTAAAGATATAGGTTGATAAAGTCATTCATGATTTCTTTGCTTGTTTTGCTGTGATTTCGAATAGGTTAAAAATTAGATTAGTAAGGATTTTGTGAATGCAGAAGAGTAAGTCTGTGGGATTGTTATCTCACAGCTTACTCTTTGTTTTAATTGTGTAATGTTAGTTTGATATTAAATATTATAGATGAAAATGATTAAAAATATTATTTATTATTGCTCTTTTGTACTGTTTTTTATGGTGTATAATTATGGATTTTCATTGGAGCCTAAAAAGTTGCTTATTGCAATGTTATTGACTGCTTTTTACTATACCTATATCAGTTTTCGGAATAATTTTTTATTGGATGGTAAAGGAGTGTTTTTGCTTAATATGCATTTTGTTGTTTTTATTTTGAGTTTAAGTATATTTTCAAATAACTATTCAAATATGTTTTATTATTTGACTTTAGTTCCAATAACTTCTTTTTTTGGATATTATTTTTTTAAAACAAAGTCAATTTTGGTTTTGTTGGCAACTCTTGGAATTAGCATCTTGGTATATCTTTATTACAAGGAAGATTTGTTTGAAATGATAAACGATATTATTTAACACTATATTACTTAGGTGTATAGGTGTGGCTATTGTGAAATAGATTAAATTTGTGTCCCCAATTATATATGGTTATGAAAACCAAGTATATCAACCCATTTACAGATTTTGGTTTTAAAAAAATCTTCGGAGAAGAAGCTTCTAAATATGTGTTGAAGGACTTCTTGAATACCTTATTGCCTGAAGGGAATCAAATAGAAAGCTTAACTTTTAAAAATACGGAACAATTTGGAGTGATTGCACCTGAACGCAAAGCCATCTTTGATGTGTATTGCGAGAATGAAAAAGGGGAGAAATTTATTGTGGAACTTCAAAAAGCCAAACAGAATTATTTTAAAGACCGCACTATCTTTTATTCTACTTTTCCAATTCGTGAACAAGCAGAGCAAGGAGAATGGAATTTTAATTTGAAAGCAGTATACTGTGTCGGGGTATTGGATTTTACCTTTGATGATTATGAAAATGAACCCGAACGCAGCGAAGTAGTGCATACCATCAAACTCAAAAACCAACACGGAAAGGTTTTTTATGACAAGCTGACTTATATTTATTTGGAAATGCCCAACTTTACTAAGGACGAATTGGAATTGGCCTCTCGCTTGGATCAATGGTTGTATTTTATTAAAAACTTAGAAGACTTTAGTGTAATTCCTACTTTGTTTAAAGATGAGGTTTTTGCCAAAGCATTTGAAAATGCTGCCTTATCCAAAATGGATGAGTCCGAAATGTTACACTATGAAAGAAGTTTAAAGGATTATCGAGATATGAAAGGATATATTGATACTGCTAGAGGCGAAGGAGTATTAGAAGGAAGGGAAGAAGGAAGGGAAGAAGGAAGGGAAGAAGGAAGAGTAGAAGGGAAGTTAGAGGGTAAAATAGAAGAGAAAAAAGAGATTGCAAAAGAACTGATAAAATTTGGATTTGATAATGATGCGATTTCTAAAATAACTAAACTAAACAATGATGCGATTGATAAGTTGCGAAATGAATAAAAATAAAAATTAAAAATTAAAAATAAAGCCCTTAACGATGTTGTTAAGGGCTTTTGTGTTTTAAGCTAAAGTTTCTTCGTTTTCTTTGTCCAAATATTCTTGAACAATATCAATAGCGTTAGTGACTACATCGCTTAAAGCCGTTATAAAGCTACCATCTTCAGCATTGTCAATGGCGTGTTTAATGGCTTCGGTTTCTTTAGTGATGATTTCGTGAGTAATTGTTCTACCAGAAGCATCTATTCCTGATTTGATTAATCCAATGATTTCTTCTTCGGTTCTACCGCGTAAGTGTTTTTCTTGACGGATAATGATGTGGTCAAACATACGCGCCGCGATGGTTGCACATTCTTTGATGTCCTCATCTCTACGGTCTCCAACGCCTGCAATAATTCCTATTTTCTTTGTAGCTTGAACACTACTCAAATAATCTTCTACTCCTTTATATCCTGATGGATTGTGTGCAAAGTCAATCAATACTTTGAATTTTTTGAATTCAAAGATGTTCATTCTTCCTGGAGTTTGCGCTGCGCTTGGAATAAATGTTTGCAATGACAAACTAATATCTTCTGTTTTAAAGCCCCAAAGGTAGCTGGCTAAAGTAGCTGCAAGTACATTTGCAATCATAAATTTAGCTTTACCTCCAAGGGTTAATGGAACGTGAGTAGCTCTTTCAACTCTGATTTTCCATTCTCCTTTTTTAATTGTTATGTATCCATTTTCATAAACGGCAACAATCTTACCTTCTTTGGCTAATCGCAATGCAGTAGCATTGTTTTCATCCATACTGAAATAGGCAATATTGCAATTTAATTCATTGGCGATTTTCAAACATTGCTCATCTTCGGCATTCAAGATAGCCCATCCATCTTTTTTGATGCTTTTTACCACGGTCGATTTAACACGTGCCAAATCGTCTAAGGTGTGGATGTCTGAAAGGCCTAAATGGTCCTCTTGAATATTGGTAATGATTCCAATGTCACAACGGCTAAACCCTAAGCCAGCGCGGAGGATACCACCGCGGGCCGTTTCCAATACGGCAAATTCAACAGTGGGATCTTTAAGGATGTATTCCGCTGAAATAGGTCCTGTAGTATCACCTTTTTCCATTAAATGGTTTTGTACATATATACCATCTGAAGTGGTGAAACCTACTCTGAAGCCATTATTTTTTACGATATGAGCAATCAAACGAGTAGTGGTTGTTTTTCCATTAGTTCCTGTTACCGCTATAATAGGAATACGACTTGGTTTTCCAGGTGGATATAACATATCAATTACTGGAGCAGCCACATTACGAGGCAAACCTTCAGAAGGCGCCAAGTGCATACGGAATCCTGGAGCTGCATTCACTTCAAGGATACAACCGCCATTTTCTTTTAAAGGTTGAGTCAGGTTTTCGGCCATAATATCCACTCCGCAAATATCCAAACCAATCACTCGTGAAATACGTTCGCAAAGGAAAATATTCTCTGGATGCATCATGTCTGTTACATCAACAGAAGTGCCACCTGTACTCAAGTTAGCAGTTGATTTTAAATAAACCACTTCTTCTTTGCGAGGAACTGTCTCTAAAGTGTAACCTAATTTTTCCAACAAATCAGTAGTGTCTCTATCGACATCAATTTGTGTAAGGACATTTTCGTGTCCATAACCACGACGTGGATCTTTATTGGTTTCTTCTATTAAATGTTGGATAGTATTTTTGCCATCGCCTACAACGTGTGCAGGTTCTCTTTTAGCAGCAGCAACGAGTTTGTTGTCAATTATTAATACTCTAAAGTCGTAACCGGTTATGAATTTTTCAACAATTACTCTACGGCTGTAGTTTTTGGCGTAAGCCAAACCAGCCTTCGCATCTTCTATGTTTTTGACATTGATGGAAGCCCCTTTACCGTGATTTCCATCAAGAGGTTTGATTACAATTGGGAAGCCAATCTTTTTGATGGTGTTTTCTAAGTCTTCTTCATCTACACAAATCCCACCATTGGCCACTGGTATGGAAGCGAGGTCGAGCATGCGTTTGGTTTCTTCTTTATTACAAGCGATGTCAACTGCAATATTACTTGTTTTACAAGTTATGGTTGCTTGAAAACGCATTTGATTCACTCCGTAACCTAATTGTACTAAGGAGTTCGTCCCTAAACGAATCCAAGGGATGTCTCGAGCAACTGCTTCTTCAACTATACTTCCAGTGGAAGGCCCTAGACGAACGCGCTCACGAATCTCACGCATTTTTTGAATATCTCCTTCAACGTCATATTCAGTACCTTTAATTAAGGCATCGGCTATGGCTACTGCGGATTCCGCAGCAAACATTCCTACGTTTTCCTCAGTATAACTGAATACTACATTATATATTCCTGGGGTTTTAGTCTCTCTTGTTCTACCAAATCCGGTTTCCATTCCGGCTAAGGTTTGGATTTCAAGCGCGATATGTTCAATAACATGTCCCATCCACGTGCCGCGATCGACACGAGAAAAGAAACCGCCACGGCATCCTTCGGAACAACGGTGCTCAATCATTGTAGGGAACTTGGCTTCAATGCGTTCTCTGAAACCGTCTATTTTATTGGTAGGAAATTCTTCCATTTCTTCCAGATCCAAACGCATTTGGATCAGTTTTTTACGCTGAACACTCCAAATGTTAGGGCCTCGAAGTGCTTGTACTTTTAATATCTTCATAAATAGAAAAATTATTTTTTAATAATTGATTGATCGTTAGTGTTTTGAAAAAGTTGGGATGATACTCAAAACCATAAATCAATAAATTATTAGTGATTTATGTTAAAAAGTTTGAAATATGATTCAACTAAAATAGATTTTTTTAATTAATAGACAAAATTTATTTTACTTAAATTTAGAATTCTTAGCAAGACTATAAATTCTTTGAAAAAAAAGGAACCTTTAATTGCACGTTATATCTTTTTATTTATTTTTACCAAATGAACATACGAGGAAAATTAATCATCATTGGAGGTGCGGTAGATAAAGGAAGTTTTACCGAAACTGATTTAGATAAAAATGCTTCAAAGAATTTAAATTTCTTTGAAGAAGGTATTTTGAAAAGGGTAATTAAAGAGTCAAAACACAAAGAATTATCCCGAATTGAAGTTATTACTACGGCTTCAAAAATCCCAAAAGAGATTGGGCCTGAATACGTAAAGGCGTTGAGTTATCTTAATGCTCACAATGCGGATGTGTTGAATATCGAACGTCGTGAACAAGCTTCTGAACCTGAGATTTTGGAGCGTTTGAAAGCGGCCGATGTAGTAATGTTTACAGGTGGAGATCAATTGCGTTTGACTTCTATATTAGGAGGGACTACTTTTCATGATATCCTCTTGGATAAATACAAAAATGAAGACTTTATTTATGCTGGAACTTCAGCGGGTGCCGCAGCTGCTTCTAACAATATGATTTATCAAGGAAGTAGTTCGGAAGCATTGTTGAAAGGCGAAGTTAAAATCACCAGTGGATTGGGTTTAATTGATGATGTGATTATCGATACCCACTTTGTGCAACGCGGTCGAATTGGTCGTTTGTTTCAAGCGGTGGTTGGTAATCCAAAGGTTTTGGGTATCGGACTTGGAGAAGATACTGGGTTGTTGATTACCCATGGTAAGAAAATGGAAGCTATCGGTTCTGGTTTGGTAATTTTAGTTGATGGACGTGAAATAAAAGATACGAATCTTACTCAAATTGAAATGGGACAGCCTATTTCAATTAGTCATTTGGTGACTCATGTATTGAGTAAATACGATACTTTTGATTTGGATACTTTCAAAATGACCATCAAATCATCGCAATACGTTTAATATAATCTTCTTATGAAAGTAATCCTACACGGTGGTTTTTTCTCAGAATCGTCAACGAATCACGAAACAAAAGTAGCCAAACAACAAGCACTTTTGCGCATTGTTAAGGATGCTTATGCGTATTTGAAAACCCATACTGCGGTGGAAACAGTAGTATATGCTGTTTCATTATTAGAAGATGATGAACTGTTTAATGCAGGTATTGGGTCACAAATTCAAAGTGATGGCAAAATCAGAATGAGTGCCTCATTAATGGATGGAACTACTCAAAAAATGAGTGGTGTTATCAATATAGAAGAAGTTAAAAACCCAGTTCAGGTTGCTCAAGTGTTGATGCAATACGATGATCGAATTCTTGGAGGAAGTGGAGCAACTCAGTTTGCTCGCCAACACGGATTTGAAGTTTTTTCTACCGAAATTCCGCAACGTAGAGCGGAGTTTGAAGCTAAATTGGCTGCTACCGGAACAGGAACCGTTGGATGTGTGGTTTTGGATGCTGAAGGCAAATTGGCAGCAGCAACTTCTACCGGAGGTAAAGGTTTTGAGATGCCAGGAAGAATCTCTGATTCCGCTACAGTAGCAGGGAATTATGCCAATGAGTACTGTGGTGTAAGTTTGACAGGAGTAGGGGAAGACATCGTAAGTGGTGCCGTTGCCGCTAAGATAGTTACCCGAGTAACGGATGGTTTTTCGTTGCAAGCTGCTTTTGAGAAGACATTTGATGAACTAAAACCTTATGATGGTTTTGCAGGAGCAATTGCTATTGATAAACAAGGAAATATATACCATCAAGATTCTCATCCAAGTATGGTTTTTGCTTCTTTTGACGGAGAAATTGAAGAGGTTTTTAATTAAAAAAAAACTCACATTTTAGATGAAAAAACATCCATTTGAATCACATTGGGTGTTTTTTTATGGTCTTATTTGACTATGAATAACTTTAGAAAACATATATTTTATATAAATAGATTATGTTTATCTTTGAAAAAAAATATCTGAATGAGATTATTTAAAACCCTAACTTTAGTTTGTGTTCTTTTTTCAAATGCCTTATTTGCACAAGAAACAATCAC
>CANCJZ010000018.1 GCA_947378465.1 Flavobacteriaceae bacterium | reverse complement strand
GGACAAAACTTTGTTAAGGCAATCAAAACCACCAAAAATGAAAATTAGAAAAACAACTTCGGTCCTATTTTTTATTTTGTCAATTCTATTTGCACAAAATGGTCACTCACAGAATAACAATTTAAATCAAGAAGAGAAAAAACTTGTCGAACTGTATTCAAATATTTCAAAAAACCAGGAAACAGCAGATCAAAACTCTGAAAAGTTTGAAAAAGAATTCATTAAAGTTCTGGAAGGAAATCCTGCTTCATTGGAATACAATTTTAGCAAACTAACTGAAAGTAACAATTGGTTTATAAGAACTTCCGCTGACGGAAAATTCAGAATGTATACATGGGACACGCAAACAGGTGGAACCATGCATTTCTTTAATACAATTTATCAGTATAAAAACAATTCAAAAGTATTTACAAAAATCCCTGCACGTAATGGGAAAGATGCCGGTTCATTTTGTTCTAAAATTTTTACTGTAACAATCAACAAACTTACGTATTATCTCCCTGTAACAAATGGCGTTTATTCAAATAGAGATGCTTCTCAATCAATATCCGTTTTTACTATTGATGGTGACAAACTAGATGATTCTATAAAACTTTTTAAAACTAAAACAAAGACCCTAAATAGGATTGATGTTAATTATGACTTTTTTAGTGTTGTTGACCGACCTGAACGGCCTGTTGAATTAATTAAATATGATGAGAAAAAAAAGAGTATTTATATTCCATTTGTAAATGACAAACTGCAGGTATTGGATAACTACTTTATATATCAACTTAGTGATAACTTATTCAGATATGTGGGAATTGAAAAGTTAAATGAAATAACTATTAAAAAAGAAAGTAAAATAGACACACAAGTGGCCTTAAAATTCATAAATGATTATTGTGAATTTTGTAATCAACAATTCAAAAAAAACAAATCAATTTTATCAACGGATGATTGGATAGCTAAAAACAGTTTACTTTCAATAAGTTTTAAAAAAAGCTATAAAGGACTTGTTGATGCTGCAAAAAAAGAAGATCCAGAATTAGGTTTAGATTTTGATCCGATTTTTGATGCTCAAGATTTTCCAGAAAATGGCTTTGAATTAGCTTCTGTCGACGATGATCAATATATAACTGTAAAAGCAAAAGACCCCAACTGGGCAGGTTTTACAATAAAAATTAAAGTTGTTTATCAACAGAACAAATGGCTTGTAGATGGTGCAGGAGTTATAAATATTCCAGAAAACAAAAGAGCTAAAAGATAATGTACCCTTTCACAGGAGTAAAAATCTATACTTTTAAATAGTATTTGAATTCTGTACTTTGGCAGGTCTTGATCGAAACTACGAATATGACATTGTTATACTAAGTTTGAAGCTGGTATTTTAGTGAATGAAAAACAAAAAAGCTCTTTATAAAAGAATTATAAACGGGGCTACCTTAAAGGAATTTATGGCATTAGAATTATTAGTTAGATGCGTTTTTGCATTTCAATTAAACAATAATAATAAATGAAAAATAAAATATATTTAGTTTTAGTTTTGATTTCAATCATCTCATGCACTAAAACAAAAAAAGACATCAGAAATAATGCTGATACTACGACAGAAGCTATAGCAATAAATAATGAATCTGTTAAATCAGAAACGCAACCAGATATTAAAAATTGGTATGATGCAATTATAGCTGATTATATCAAAAAATCCGATAATCAACTTATTAAATTAGCGTTGAAAAACAAAGAGCAAGTTGAATGGCTTTTGGACAGAACGGAAAAAACCGATTCAACAAATTATTACATTTTTAATATTGGACAAAATGTAATGGATGAAAACAATACTAATCCGAGATTCACTTCTGATGGTTGGATTTATATTGACAGCTTGTCCAAGATAGTGTATGAATATGATTTGCCGAATGACAGTTTGATAGTATGGAAGAATAAACACTTCCAACAATAGCATTTGTCAGAAATTGAGGATTACAGGTTTAATTAAGTTTGCTTGTACTTTTAGAATTCGTTGCTTAATTGAATGTTTATTTATTCTATCCGTAATCTTTTTATTCTAAAATGGTTATTTTATGTTGATTAAAATATTCAATTTATCTAATTTAAATCTTTCTAAGTTTTTTAATGCTATTTTCAAAAACCAAAAGAATAATTCCTAAGAGAATACCTTCAATGATCCTATATAATTCATTATTATTTGGCAAGTAAGGATTATAATCTTGAGTATTAAAATCACGATGTATACTTGTCATATGAACTACAAATGACTCGAAAAGCCATCCAATATTCATTAACAATGACAGGGTTAATAGAAAATAAATGTTTCTACCAATTTTATTAAAAAGTAAAATCATTGGAATTATCGAGTTCATACTTAACATTAACCAGTAAGCCCACCAATAAGGACCTGTGGATCTTTCCAAGATAGCATACTTCTCTGTAGAAGGTAAAATAATTATCAGAATTGTATTAACCAACACCCCAAATGAATAAATGATAATAATCCATTTAATAATTGTAGTTGACAAGACTATTTCTATTTTATTTTTAGATATAAACTTGAGGAAAATAAATAATAAAATACTTATGAAGATTCCTTTGATTAAATAGTCTGAAATGGATTTTAATAATTCAGTATAGATTTCAATCATCAATTCAATGCTTTATTTGTTTGGTCCCAGTATATGCAATTACGCTGCAATTTGCAATGCGTTTGTTTAGTTATTAAATCAAAGATAATTGTTTTTGAAAAGACTCTCTTAGTTTTTGTCTAAATCAGTCTCTTTTGTTGACGATTAACAAGAGAAAATTACTGATATTAAGACTGATTGAACAATAAAAAAATTGGGACAAGTCTAAAAAAAAAAGACATGTCCCATAGAGTGACCACGAAGGGATTCGAACCCCCAACCCTCAGAGCCGAAATCTGATATTCTATCCAGTTGAACTACGTAGCCATTGGACATAGAAATCCCTTAGAAATAAGAAATTCCTATGTTTGATATTATGCTAGTAATTTTTTAACTAGGGTTGAAATAGTTTTACCGTCAGTTTGACCGGCTAACTCTTTGGAAGCAATTCCCATTACTTGTCCCATTGCACCCATACCAGAAAGGCCATTGTCAGCGATGATTTTGGCAACTACAGCTTCCACTTCGGCTTCAGACATTTGTGCTGGAAGGAATTTTTCAATAACGGCTACTTGAGCTAATTCAGGTTCGGCAAGATCAGGACGACCTTGTTCGGTATATATAGAAGCGCTGTCTTTACGTTGCTTCACTAAACGTTGTAATAATTTGATTTCATCATCAGCGGATAAAGTATCGGTAGCACCTGATTCGGTTTTTGCTAAAATGATCCCGGATTTGATAGCTCTTAAAGCTTCTAAAGCTACTGTATCTTTAGCTCTCATGGCGGTTTTCATATCGTCCATGATTAGTGTTTCTAAACTCATTATTTTTAATTTACTGTGATTAATATGAATTTGCGCTAAAGAGATTGCATATAAAAATTACAGGTGTGAAAACACCTGCTCTCAAAGCACGAGGCAAAGGTAAAAAAAATAACCCGAAAGTTGAATGAACTTTCGGGCTATATAAAAATATATTATTTGTATTAATCTACATTATCGTGTAGGAAAGAATTGTTGGAACGCAATTGAATGTCGTCATTACTATCGGTTCCTAATGACATACGAGAAGAAGCATTGTTGTTGGTATTGTTTTCATTCAAATCAATCCCGAATCTTTTGTAAGCTGGTTGTTTCTCGTATTCTTCTACTTTAGAAGCGTTGTTGTGGAATTTGTAATTGAATTCTTTTAACTTACGTCTTCTGTCGTCTGCACGCATGCGCAATACTTCATCAAAAGTCATATCCATTGGAGATACTTCTTCATGGTGTGCTGCGTAGGTTGGGTGCGTAGGCTCGTCCACTTTTTTAACGGTGATGTTCATTTCAGGAGCGATAGGCTCTTGAATTATATTTTCAACTGGTTTGGAAGACAATAAATCATTTTCAACTTCCATATATTCTTCTAATGAATATTTGATTACACCGTCTCTGTTTACTTCAGTCACAGGAACAAACTCTACTGGCTCGTTTACTTTGATATCGCGAACTTCATCGGTAAGATCAAAAACGATTTTATTTTCTTCAACAATGGCTTGCGGTTGAGCAACAGGCAAGTCAAAAGTGAAAGCGATTTGTTCTTCTTCTTTTGCGAAAGGAATTACTTCAACGATTTCCTTAACCTCATTAGGGGTAGTGTATTCGAATTGAATGTCTTTCAACGGAGAAACGATTTCAAAAGTAACATCTAAATTGCGGATGAATTCGTTCATTGCTACTAAGTCGTTATCAGCAGCAGCAGTAACTGGAGCTACTGGAGCAGCAGGAGTAAAATCCTCATCGATTAATTCAAAAACGATTTTCTCTTCTTTTGGTTCTGTTTTAGCTTCTACAGGTTGATCTAAATTAACTTGTAGAGTATTTACCGTCGATTCAATTAAATTGCGAACGACTTTTTGATCGTCTTCTAAAGTGTGTATAATTTTATCGGGAGCGGCATTGACAATCTCTTTTTGCTGCTCCACATTAAAACCCGTTGCAATAATAGTAACGGCAATAGCATCCCCATGAGATTCGTCTTCACCAACCCCCATAATGATATTAGCGTTATTACCTGCTTCGGCTTGAATATGATCATTGATTTCACCGATTTCATCAATCGTGATTTCGCTAGTACCAGAAACGATAAGCAACAATACGTTTTTAGCACCAGTAATTTTGTTGTCATTCAATAAAGGCGAATCTAAAGCCGCAGTGATGGCGTCTTTAGCTCTGTTATCACCACTTGCAATAGCCGATCCCATAATAGCCGTTCCGCTATTAGACAATACGGTTTTAGCATCTTTTAAGTCGATATTTTGAGTATAGTGATGCGTAATTACTTCCGCAATCCCACGAGAAGCAGTAGCTAATACTTCATCCGCTTTGGAGAATCCTGCTTTGAAACCAAGATTACCGTATACTTCTCTTAATTTGTTATTATTAATCACAATCAAAGAGTCTACTTGCTTACGCAATTTATCCACTCCTAGCAAGGCTTGTTCCGAACGTACCTTTCCTTCAAATTGGAAAGGAATCGTAACAATCCCTACAGTAAGTATATCTCTTTCTTTTGCTAATTGAGCAATCACTGGAGCCGCACCGGTACCTGTTCCACCACCCATTCCTGCTGTGATAAAAACCATTTTGGTGTTGCTATCCAACATTTTTTCAATGTCGTTAATGCTTTCCAAAGCCGATTGTTGTCCTACATCCGGATTAGCACCTGCACCTAAACCTTCAGTCAGGTTAACCCCTAACTGAATTTTGTTAGGTACTGGACTGTTTTGTAAGGCTTGTGAATCTGTGTTACACACTATAAAATCGACTCCTTTAATTCCTTGTTTGAACATGTGATTGATGGCATTGCTACCTCCGCCACCAACACCTATTACTTTAATTACATTTGATTGATTTTTTGGTAAATCAAATGATATGTTTCCAAATTCTGAGTTGCTCATCATACTATTTTGGTTTTGTTTGATTCTAATCTTGATTTTTTATTCGGCGTTGTCTAAGAAGTCTTTGATTTTTTCAACATACTTATCAAAAAATGATTTCGTCACTGTTGCATCTGGTTTCGGAGCTTTTTTGGTCTCCACTACTTTTTCTTCGACTACGTCGTTCACTTCAGGCACTTCTTCCACAACGGGTTGTGGCGCTGGCGCTACTGGCCTAACTGGGGCTTTAGGAGCTTCTTGAACTTCTAAGCGGTAGGCGCTATGGGTATTATTAGCGATACTGTTCATTACCAATCCCACTGCCGTAGCATATAAAGGGCTTGAAATATCTTCGCTTGAATTACCTGCCAAATGCTCATTAGGATAACCAATACGAGTATCCATACCCGTAATGTATTCAACTAATTGCTTGATGTGTTGCAATTGTGCACCACCTCCTGTAAGGACAATCCCTGCAATTAGTTTTTTTCTTGGATCTTCATGACCATAGGCTTTGATTTCAGTAAATACTTGATCAATAATTTCAACCACACGAGCATGGATGATTTTTGATAAGTTTTTTAATGATATTTCTTTAGGTTCTCTTCCTCTTAAACCAGGAATAGAAACAATTTCGTTATCTTTATTTTCGCCTGGCCAAGCAGAACCGAATTTTACTTTTAATAATTCCGCTTGTTTTTCAATAATAGAGCATCCTTCTTTGATGTCTTCAGTAATTACGTTACCTCCAAAAGGAATTACTGCAGTGTGACGAATAATACCGTTTTTGAAAATAGCTAAATCCGTTGTTCCCCCACCTATATCGATTAAAGCTACACCTGCTTCTTTTTCTTCTTGGCTTAACACCGCATCAGAAGAAGCCAAAGGCTCTAAAGTTAATCCTGACAATTCAATATCGGAACTTTGTACGCAACGTCCTAAATTACGGATAGAAGCGGCTTGACCTACTACCACATGAAAACTTGCTTCCAAGCGTCCACCGTACATTCCCACCGGTTCTGTAATTTCAGATTGACCGTCAATTTTGAACTCTTGAGGCAATACGTGGATGATTTCTTCTCCAGGTAACATTGCCAATTTATTCACTTGATCAATTAACAGTTGAATATCTTTATTGCTGATTACTTCATCCGGATTCGAACGGCTGATATAGTCGGAGTGTTGAATACTGCGAATGTGTTGACCTGCTATCCCTACAACACCATCTTTGATTTTGAATCCTGAGGAATCTTCGGCTAAAGCGATTGCTTGTTGAATAGACTGAATGGTTTGGGTAATATTATTTACCACACCACGAGCCACTCCTAAACTTTTAGACTTTCCAATGCCTAAAATTTCAAGTTTGCCGTACTCATTCTTTTTACCAATCATGGCAACAATTTTGGTGGTTCCAATATCTAAACCAACTCCAATGTTTTCTCTATTCTCCATACTGTCAACTAATTTATTTGATAAGAGATACACTCTAACTATTTTTTTCAGTTGCACTTAGTGGGAACAAACCACTTGATGCGCATATCTAAGATTGATTTTTTTGTATTTATACAACGTACTATCCAAGACTTCCTTCTGAAAAAAGGCTTTATAATTTTTAAATTTATTGTCGATGTTCACTGCTAAACCAAAATCGATATCGAAATTGTAATTTCTGTTTTTCATCATGAACGTTTGATTGGGAAAAACTTCAATTCCGATAATATTTTTTTTCAAAAAATCATCTTTGTAAATAGCATTCAAAACATTTCTGAGTTGTTCTTTTTTTACGGCATCAATGGCTCCTGTTAACAGCGGAACCCTAGCGGTATTAATATCTGACAATGGCATTTTACCCCCTTTGTTGTCAATATAAAAAGAACCTTGCTCATCAAAAACTCTTGCAACAGGAGTTTTTTGTTTCACTTTTACTTTTAGAACGCCATCAACACTTACAAAAACCTCTGATTTTTCGATCATTGGTTGTGCGTTGATAGTTTTTTCCAATTTCTCCAAATTTAGTTCTACTTTAGCTATGCTTTTCACATCGCTTTTATTTTCTATTAACAATTTATTAACCGATTCTCGACTAATAAAAAGCGGTTCATTTGGAGGAAAAATAATCTCCGTTTTGCTTAATTTACGGTGTTCATTTCGAATGCTTGCAAATGAAAATAAGAATATCACCAATGCAATCATTAGAACTAAACGAATATTTATCCAATTAAAAAATTTCATGATAAGGCTTTTTTAATGGACGGTACTAATTCCCCAATATCCCCTGCTCCAATCGTCACGATAACCGTAGCATCAGACGCCAGAATAGCAGGAATAAGTTCGGATTTAGACACAAATTTTTTATTGTTATTTTGAATCTTAGACATTAACCAAGTTGTAGTAATTCCTTCCATTGGAAGTTCCCGTGCTGGATAAATATCTAACAATAATAATTCATCAAATTGCGCTAAACTTTTGGCAAAATCATCGGCAAAATCTTTAGTGCGACTGAACAAATGCGGTTGGAAAATGGCCAATACTTTTTGTCCAGGATACAATTCACGAACCGCTTGATGCACGGCATTGATTTCCGTAGGATGATGTGCATAATCGTCAATATAAACGCGATTAGGCGATTTGATTTGATAAGAAAAACGGCGTTGTACCCCTTTGAATGAAGCCAATGCACTTACAATTTTATTGGATTCTACTCCATAGATATCGGCCATAGCCAATGCCATCAATGCATTCATCAAATTATGATGCCCTGGCAAGCCAAAAGCGATATTTGGAATCGTATGCGTTGGAGTTATTACATCAAACACATAACTGTTATTTTCAATTCTGATGTTTTGAGCTGAATAAGTTGCTTTATCGTTAATCGCAATGGTCACACCTTGCAAATCCAAGCCTTTAGGAACAAGCAATTTGGTTTTGTCAGTAACTTTATCCGCAAATTCACGGAAGGAATCTTCGATGGCATTTTTATCTCCATAAATATCCAAATGATCGGCATCCATAGAAGTCACACAAGCGATATTAGGATGCAAGTGTAAGAAGGAGCGATCAAACTCATCTGCTTCCACCACCGTAATCGTTTTACCACTACCAATAAGGTTGGAATGGTAATTTTCAACAATCCCACCAAGGAAAGCCGTCACGTCTAATCCGCTTTCGAATAAAACATGACCTAGAATACTAGAAGTCGTTGTTTTGCCATGCGTTCCTGCAACGGCAAAGCAAAAAGTATCTTTAGTAATCAATCCTAGTACTTCGGCGCGTTTTTTAATAACATAATCGCGTTCCACAAAATAATTCCATTCGGAATGGGAAACAGGTACCGCAGGAGTTACAATCACTAAGGTATTTTCCACATAAAAATCGGATGGAATTAAACTGATATTGTCTTCAAAATGAATATCCATTCCCCCTGCGATTAATTCACCGGTCAAGGTAGAAGGCGTTTTATCATAACCAGAAACATTTTTTCCAATATTTTGGAAATAACGAGCCAAAGCACTCATTCCGATGCCTCCGATTCCGATGAAATATACGTTATGTATTTGGTTTAGATTCATTTTATGTTACGCTGTGCGTTGGATATTATATTATTTAATCAGTTTGATAATTTGATCCACTATGTCTTTAGTGGCATTGGGCATTGCCAATTTCTTTATGTTTTGTCCTAATTCCAACTGCAGCTTTTGATTGGCAAGCAAATTGGTAAAAGTGGTTTCAAAATCAGCATCTAAATTGGATTCTTTGATTAGTAAAGCACCGTTTTTATCTACAATAGCTTTGGCATTTTTGGTTTGATGGTCTTCGGCAACATTAGGCGAAGGGATAAAAATAGTTGGTTTACCCACCAAACACAATTCAGATACCGAAGATGCTCCTGCTCTAGAAATCACAAAATCAGTCGCCGCATATATTAAATCCATACGATCGATAAAGGAAACGACTTGAACGTTCGCTTTCTCGTTGTGTTTTTGGTATTCATCAAAATACAATTTACCACATTGCCAAAACACTTGCACTTCTGAATTCAATAGAAAATCCAATTCTTTTTCAATTAATTGATTTACTCTACGGGCTCCGAGGCTACCTCCGAGAATCAAAAGCGTTTTTTTGTTAGGATCCAGCTTGAAATAAGCAAGCCCTTCGGCTTTTTTATCTTCACTTGACAACAAATCTTGACGTACTGGATTTCCAGTAAAAACAATTTTGTCGGCAGGAAAGAAACGTTCGAGATTTTCATAAGCTACACAAATTGCATTTGCCTTTTTACTCAACAATTTGTTTGTAATCCCAGGAAAAGAATTTTGTTCTTGGATTACGGTTGGTATATTGTTATTGTTTGCTACTTGTAATAAAGGACCACTGGCAAAACCACCCGTTCCAATAACTACATCCGGCTTGAAACTTTTAATTATTTTTCGAGACTTCCAAAGGCTACTGATTAATTTGAAAGGAAACATTGCATTTTGCAAAGTCAACTTACGTTGCAATCCAGCAATCCATAATCCTTCAATAGCATATCCAGCTTGAGGGACTTTTTGCATTTCCATTTTATCTTGCGCACCCACAAAAAGGAATTCTGCATCAGGGAAGCGCAATTTTAATTCATTGGCAATGGCTACCGCAGGATAAATATGTCCTCCAGTTCCACCACCACTTAATATGAATTTGTATTTTCTCATCTTCCTTAATATTTATTTTTTATTCAAAACTGCATTCATTGGATTATCCGTTATGGAATAATCCTCTTGCTCTTTTTGACTCTCTTCATCTTCGAGTATTTGTTTGTCAATTAACTTTTGAAGCGCCTCATCCCTTTTTTTTTCATCTTCTAATTGCTGCGCGACCTCTTCTTCTTTACGCGTCACACTTAAAATGATTCCGATTGCGATACAGGTCATCCAAATTGAACTACCTCCACTACTGATTAATGGTAATGTTTGTCCCGTTACCGGAAATAATTCGACCGCTACCGCCATATTGATCAATGCTTGAAAGATGATTGGAAATCCCAAACCAACGACAACCAATTTGCCAAATAATGAATTGGCTTTATGAGCAGCCACAATAAAACGGAAGAGTAGTAACAAGTAAATACTAACAATTGCTAAGGCACCGAATAAACCATATTCTTCAACGATAATTGCGAAAATAAAATCGGAGGAGGATTGTGGTAAGAAATTTTTCTGTACACTTTTACCAGGACCAAGACCATAAACACCACCAGTAGCGATGGCTATTTTGGCTTTTTCGATTTGGTAATCGTCTTCACTAGGTTTGTCGGTGGTATAATTTTCAATACGGCTTTTCCAAGTATCCACACGATTGTGAAATGCTTTTGGAAAAGCAAGAGCAACTAATATGAAAAACACCAAGCTCATCACTGCAAATCCTAATACCATTGCGAGATGTTTGATAGGATAGCGACCAATAAAAGTCAACATTACTACCATAGAAAAGATCAACGCCGCAGTAGAAAGGTTGGCCGGAAGAATCAAACCAACGGTAATAAATACAGGCACCCAAAGTTCTAAAACAGAAGCTTTAAAATTTTCAATAGCTTCCCTTGGTTTGGATAGGAAACTTGCCACGTACACATACAAAACGATGGCTGCAAAAGTGGAGGTTTGGAAGGACACTCCAATAAAAGGGACCTTAATCCAACGACTGGCATTGGCTCCGTCAATTACCGTTCCTTTCACCAAGGTATACACTAAGAGAATCCAAACGATAGGCAATGCTACCCAAGAGATTCTTTTGAAATAATGATAGGGAACTTTATGTACTCGATAGATGATAAAAAACCCAATAATGATGTGGGCCAAATGTTTGACTAAATAGGTTACAGCATTACCCGAACCGTGTCGCATATAGGCCAAATTACTACTAGCGCTGAAAACAGGCATAAATGAAAATAGCGCCAAAAGAGCAACGAATGCCCAAATGACTTTATCCCCTTTTAAACCATCTATAAAATTTTTCATCGGTAGTATTAATTTGTTAACTAGAATGCACTAGGATTATAAATTTTTCACTGCTTCTTTGAATTGTCTTCCTCTATCTTCATAGTTTTGGAACAAATCAAAACTAGCACAAGCGGGAGACAACAAAACGGCATCCCCTTTTTCGGCGATGTGTTTGGCGGTATTTACCGCATCACTCATATTATCTACTTCCACCATCATATCGACAATATTCCCAAAGGCGTCGATGATTTTTTTATTATCTACTCCTAAGCAAATGATTGCTTTTACTTTTTCATGAACTAAGGCCATTAATTCCGAATAGTCATTTCCTTTATCCACCCCACCGACAATCCAAACGGTAGGCGAATTCATGCTGTCCAATGCGAAAAAAGTAGCATTGACATTGGTTGCTTTACTGTCATTGATGTATTGAACATTTTGAATTTTCAATACTTTTTCCAAACGGTGTTCAACCCCCTGGAAATTGGATAAACTTTCACGAATTGTTTGTTTACGAATACGCATAAGCTGTGCTACCGAGGTAGCTGCCATTGCGTTTTTCATGTTGTGCTTCCCTTCAAGGGCTACTTGAGTGGTTTCCATTAAAAACTCTTCTTGATTGATCTTAACTTCCATAATATTGTTGTTTAAAAATGCTCCTTTGTCTAATTGTTTTGTAATAGAAAAAGGAATTAATTGGGCCTTCACTTTATTTTTAGATAACCAGTTTTCAATTGCTTCATCATCACAATCGTAGATTAGATAATCGTCGGCGGATTGATTTTTGGTTATTCTGAATTTTGATTCTATATAATTCTCGTATTTATAATCATATCGATCTAAATGATCGGGGCTGATATTGGTAATAATGGCGATGTGCGGTTTGTAATTGATGATTCCATCCAATTGAAAACTGCTTAATTCCAAGACGTACACTTCGAAGTTTTCTTCGGCCACTTGCCAGGCAAAACTTTTTCCGATATTCCCAGCTAAGCCAACATTCAAACCGCCTTCTTTTAACAGATGATAGGTTAGCATTGTAGTGGTGGTTTTGCCATTACTTCCTGTAATCCCAATGGTCACTGCTTTGGTAAACTGGGCTGCGAATTCAATTTCGGAAATCACAGGAATATTTAATTCGTGTAACTTTTTAATGATTGGTGCCTTATCAGGAATCCCTGGGCTTTTCATCACCACATCCGCATTGAGAATTAACTGTTCGGTATGTTGTTGATCTTCCCAGTTGATTTCATATTTTGTAAGAACGTCTTTGTAACTGTCTTTTATTTTTCCAAAATCAGAAACGAATACATCGTAACCTTCTTTTTTTCCTAAAATGGCAGTACCTACTCCACTTTCACCACCACCAAGCACTACTAGTCTTTTCATATCAGATGGGTTTTTTGATTATCTTAATTTTAAGGTAGCGATGGATACAATGGCTAAGAGAATGGTCACAATCCAGAAACGGGTTACGATTTTACTTTCGTGATAGCCTTTTTTCTGGTAATGGTGGTGTAAAGGCGACATCAGGAAGATTCTTTTTCCTTCGCCAAAACGTTTTTTAGTATATTTAAAATAGGATACTTGCAAGATAACAGAAGCGCTTTCGGCAAAGAAGATGGCGCAAAGGACAGGCAATAACATTTCTTTACGCACTGAGATGGCCAATACCGCGATAATCCCACCAATAGTCAAACTTCCAGTATCCCCCATAAAGACTGAAGCGGGATACGAATTGTACCAAAGGAAACCTACTAACGACCCTGCAAATGCTGCCACAAAGACGGTCATTTCCCCTGAATTAGGAATGTACATTACATTGAGGTAACTGGATAAGATAATATTCCCCGAAACGAAGGTAAAAATACCTAAAGCAAGGACTGAAATGGCGGAAGTTCCCGCTGCGAGTCCATCAATACCATCGGTTAAATTGGCGCCATTAGAAACTGCTGTGATGATAAAAATCACGATAGGGATGAATACTAACCACGCCCAGTTTTCATAACCCTCGCCTGTCCAAGCGATGATTTTGGCATAATCCAATTCATTATTTTTCATAAAAGGAATAGTCGTCGTGGTTGATTTCACTTCCTTATCAGATTGACGAATTACATTTTCCGTTTGATTGAATGTAATAGGTGTAGTTGATTTTTCTCTAACGGTAACTCCTGGGTGGAAATACAATACAGAACCTACAATCAAACCTAAGCCTACTTGTCCGATTACTTTGAAAATACCTTTTAATCCTTCTTTATCTTTTTTGAAAATTTTGATATAATCATCCACAAAACCGATGGTTCCCATCCATAAGGTGGTCACAATCAACAATACGATATAGATATTGTTCAGTTTGGTCAAAAGAATCACAGGGATCAGCGTTGCAATGATAATGATTAATCCTCCCATAGTAGGTGTCCCTGCTTTTTGAGTTTGACCTTCCAAGCCTAATTCACGAACGGTTTCTCCCACTTGTTGTGCTCTTAAGAAGTTGATGATTTTTTTACCATAAATGGTAGAAATCATCAAAGACAAGATCAAAGCCAAGGCCGATCTGAAGGTGATATATTGAAACACTCCCGCTCCGGGCATGTCTAAAGTTTTGTCTAAATATTCAAATAAGTAGTATAACATACGCGTTAGATTATTTGTTTAATTGTTGTAAAATTTCCTTAACCGTTTTCATATCGTCAAAGTCATGACGAACGCCTTGAATCTCTTGATAGGTTTCATGTCCTTTTCCAGCGATTAAGATGATATCATTTGGATTTGCTAATTGACAAGCTGTTTTTATGGCTTGTAATCTATTTTCAATAGACAGGTATTTTTTAAAATTCTGAGGTTCCACACCTGCTTCCATTTCAGCAATAATAACTGCTGGATCTTCCGTACGAGGATTGTCAGAAGTGATGATTACTTTGTCACTCAATTGGGTGGCAATGTTGGCCATTATAGGGCGTTTGGTTTTGTCTCTATCGCCACCACAACCAACGATAGTAATCAGTTGCTCATTATTGGTACGAATGTCGTTGATGGTTTTCAATACATTTTCAAGAGCATCAGGCGTATGAGCATAATCAACGATAGCCGTGATTTTATCCTTAGAAACGATGAACTGGAAACGTCCCGAAACACTTTCTAATTCGGACAACAAACGCAATACTTCGAAACTGTCCAAGCCCAATTCGACTGCGGTTCCATAAATAGCTAATAAATTATAAGCGTTGAAGGTTCCGATAAGTTTGACCCAAACTTCATTTTCATTAATTTTTAATAACAAACCCGACAATTGGTTTTCCAAAATAATAGCTTTGTAATCGGCATACGTTTTTAGGGCATAGGTCAATTTGCGAGCAGTAGTATTTTGAAGCATTACCGAACCGTTTTTATCATCGCTATTGGATAATGCGAAAGCGGATTTAGGCAAATGATCAAAGAATGATTTTTTCACATCTCGGTATTCCGCGAAGGTTGGGTGGTAATCCAAATGATCGTGCGATAAATTGGTGAATACTCCCCCTTCAAAATGCAAACCATCGGTACGTTTTTGATGAATTCCGTGAGAGCTTACTTCCATAAAACAATATTCACAACCCATTTCGACCATTTGATTTAAAAAATGATTGATGGTTAATGAATCCGGTGTTGTATGAGTTGCTTTGTGCTCGACATAGTTCACCATTATTTTAACCGTAGAAAGCAAACCTACTTTGTAACCTGCTTTTTGAAAAAGCTGGTATAATAAAGAGGCAATGGTTGTTTTACCATTGGTTCCTGTAATTCCAACTAACTTTAATTTAGCAGAAGGATTATCGTAATAATTTGCAGCTAATAAAGCCAAAGCTGCATTTGTATCGTTAACCAAAACATAGGTTACGCCGTTGGCTACTGCTTGAGGCAAGGTATCGCATACAACAACCACCGCCCCAAGGCTGATTGCTTTATCGATAAAATCGTGACCGTTAGAAACGGTTCCTCTGATGGCTACAAAAACGTCGTTATAGACAATTTTTCTAGAATCAAATTCGATTTTATTGATCGCAGTATCGGTTGGGCCGTTAATTGCTTCAATAGCTACTTTGTATAATATGTCTTTTAAAACAATCACGATAATTCTAATGTTATAGTTAAATTTTTAGTAATCGGTTCACCTGGTTGAATGGATTGATTTTTGACTTTACCCATCCCTTTTATTTTTACTTTAATCCCTAAATTTCCTAAAATTGCAACGGCATCCATTCCTGACATTCCTTTTAGATTAGGAACTTTATTATCGGCGGTTTGCACTTTAGAAAAATATTCGTTGTATTTATTTTCTTGTTTAACAATTTTAGAGTCTAGATTTTTAATTTCATTTGTAGAAGGCGCATCGGTAAAAATCTTCTGTGCAATTCTTTTAAACACTGGTCCAGCTACATCAGCGCCATAATAATTATTTTTAGAGGTATCTGGTTTGTGTACCACTACGATGCAGGAATATTTGGGATTATCCGCTGGAAAGAATCCAACGAAAGAGGAAATATAATGTTTGTCTAATCCACCATTTTTACCGTAACCAGCCTGAGCTGTACCAGTTTTTCCGGCCATTGAAAAATCTTTAGAATAGAGCTTAGCTGCCGTTCCTTTTTTGACGACATTTTTCATAATAGCTTTTATTTTTTTGATGGTTTCGTCAGAGCAAATTTTAGGATTGATGACTTGCTTGTCGTATTTTTTGATGGTTTTGTTCCACTCTTTAATTTCAGAAACGAATTGAGGGCGCACCATTTCGCCATTATTTGCAATCGCATTATAAAGAGTTAAGGTTTGCAAAGGCGTAACAGAAACTCCATAACCAAAGGCCATCCAAGGCAGCGATATGGCACTCCAATTTTTGTCTTTAGGGTGTGGAATGCGAGGAGCTCCTTCCCCTTGAAACGGCAAACCTAGAGGTTTGTTAAGTCCCATACGGTCAATTCGATCCACGAATTGTTGTGGGTTGTTATAGTAGTTTTCATAAACTGCTTGCACCAAAACCGTATTTGAAGACACTTCAAAACCACGTGCTAGAGAAATTTTACCATATCCACCATCGTGAGAATCTCTTACTTTTTTGCCTCTATAGGTGATTTCACCACCGTGACTGTCGTAAACTTTACTGGTATCAACTTTATTATCGTCCAAAAGGGCTATCATATCCACTAATTTGAAAGTCGACCCAGGCTCGTGAGATTCGCCTACTGCATAGTTGATTGTTTCGTAGTATTTGCCTGATTTTTCGTCTCTACCAAGGTTTGAGATGGCTTTAATTTGTCCTGTTTTGGTTTCCATAACTACCACACAACCGTGTTCGGCGCCGTATTCCTCTAATTGTTTTAAAAGTGCGTGGTGTGCGATGTCTTGAATATAGACATCGATTGTAGAAATGACATCATAGCCATCTTGAGGATCGACCTCATTGATGTCACGAATTGGTTTCCATTGCCCTTTGGCAATTTTTTGTTTTAATACTTTACCATCTTTACCGTTAAGATATTTTCCAAAAGCCCCTTCGATGCCCACTTGACGGTGATTGCCTTTTTCATCGATACGGTCGTAACCAATGGTACGTTCGGCAATTTTCCCTATTGGATGTTCGCGAACTGTTTTTTGTTCTACAATGATCCCGCCTTTATAAGCGCCTTTGTTGAATAAAGGGAATGCTTTGATTTTGGAATAATCGGTGTAACTCAAATCCTCAGCAACAAGTGTGTAACGGCTTTTGTTAGTACGTGCATTTCGAAGCAATGTCACGTAGTAAGAAGTTGGTCGGCCTAGAAGTTTGGATAAGTTAATGGCTAAAGAGTCAACTTTGGTATCAAAATCAGCAGCTTTAGGAGCCACTGCATCGAAACGAATGGTATATTTAGGAATTGATGTAGCGAGTAAGCTGCCGTCGGAGGAATAAATATTTCCTTTATTGGCAGGGATTACGAAGTTTTTAACGGTACGTTCTTTGGCTAGTTTACGATAATAGTTTCCCTCTACCCATTGGATATTAGTCAATTTAAAAGTGATGAATACGGTCAAGATGAAAACGCATACTGCCACTAGATAAATTCGATAAGAGATTATTTTATCTTCTACTGCCATAATTTTTGGAAAAATCCTTTTTCGACTACTTTTTTAACTTTTATTTTTTGAGGAGGAACCTGAGAAGGGAACACCTTTCTTTTTTCCATTTCGGAGGAAACGGTAGATTCCATTTTTAACTTCATTAATTCGGAACGACGGTCAACGAATTCGGAACGGAGTTCTTTTACTTCATTGGTTAGGTCGGCTATTTTGAAAATTTTTTGGTCAAAACGATGGGAATTTGCGATCATAATGATTGCCAAAACGACAATAAAGAGAATGAAACGCCAATTACGAACTGAATCTTCATTGACTAAAAATTTAGCTTTTACTATGTTAATTACTCCGCCTTTCATTATTTCTTATTGTTAGACGTGCTGTCGGAGCGTTTTTCAGCTATGCGTAATTTGGCACTTCTCGCTCTATTATTTATTTTGATTTCAGCCTCAGAAGGGACAATTAACTTTCCTACTAATTTGAAAGGGACAGAAAAGTTACCAAAGAAATCGCGTTCTGGTTCCCCTTCGAAGAGTCCATTTTTCATAAAACGTTTGACCAAACGGTCCTCCAAAGAGTGGTAAGAGATGACACTCAAACGCCCTTCAGGCTTTAATATTTCGAGGGATTGCTCCAAGAATTCTTTAAGAACTTCCATTTCTTGATTGACTTCGATGCGGATGGCTTGGTATATCTGTGCCAAAATTTTATTTTTGAATTGATCTGGCAGGAAACGACTGAGGACTAATTTGAGTTCTTCCGTGGTTTCGATGGCTTTATAATCGCGTTCTTCAATAATGCGTTTGGCAATTGCTGGAGCTGCTTTGAGTTCGCCATAATCTAAAAAGACTCTTTTTAGGTTGGCTTCGTCGTATTCGTTGATTACTTTGAAAGCGTCTAAATCATTTTTTTTACTCATACGCATGTCCAAGTCAGCATCAAAGCGAGTTGAAAACCCACGTTCAGGAACGTCAAATTGATGGGACGATACGCCTAGATCGGCCAAAATACCATCGACTTGTTTGATTCCGTGGAAACGTAAAAAGCGTTTGATGAAACGAAAGTTTTCTTTAATCAGCGTAAAACGTTCATCGGGTAAGGCATTTTCCCAGGCATCTTCATCTTGATCGAAACCGAACAATTTGCCTTCAGGACCTAGTCGACTCAAAATTTCTTTAGAGTGTCCACCGCCACCAAAAGTAACGTCCACGTATACCCCAGAAGGATTGATATTCAATCCGTCCACGGTTTCTTTTAACAATACAGGATTATGATATTCCATCTGCTTCGTCATTTATATTACCCATCACTTCTTCAGCTAAATCAGCGAAATCCACTACTGTATCGTCAATTGCTTTTTCATACAAATCTTTATCCCAAATTTCGATAATGTTTACGGCGGAAGACAAGACCACATCTTTGGAAATAGAGGCAAAAGTCATCAAGTCCTTAGCGACTAAAAGGCGCCCTAGATTGTCTATTTCAACGGTTTTGACCCCAGCGGTAAAACGACGAATAAAATCGTTGTTTTTTTTGACGAAGCGGTTAAGTTTATTGATTTTTTGCATCATTAAATTCCACTCTGCCATTGGATACAATTCCAAACAAGGCTGGAAAACAGAACGCTTCAAGACGAACCCATCTTGAAGATCAGCAGCGAGTTGCTTTTTGAAAGGTGCTGGCAAAAGCAGCCTTCCTTTGGCATCTACTTTACATTCATATGTTCCAATAATTGCGTCCAACAAAATCTATTTTAAGGATTAGAAAGCAAAAATATAAAATATTTTACCACATTTTACCACAATACCCCACTTTGTTGATAAGTTTTACCCCATTTTCCCATTCTATAAACGAATGATACTTAGTGATTGTTGAAAACAATTTACCGAAAAGGGAGAAACGTTAGATAATCGAGAATTAAATAAGAAAAAAGAGGTATTTCTTGCATATAACTCAACAATACAACAGAAAGAATATCGATATAAATCAAAAAGAATCAACGTTCTGAATTGTTGACAATTAAGCTGAAGTGTAGTACAAAAGCCACAAGGTTAAATAATCTAAAATATAGAGGAAATACTATGATTTTATAGATAAAAGGCTATATTTGTAACGAATGAAATGAGCCAAAAGAACAATGGAATTAAATTCTAAAAAAGACGGAAAATACAACTATATAGAAGTTGGTGAAGGAACACCAATTGTTATCCTGCATGGCCTAATGGGAGGATTGAGTAACTTTGAAGGAGTTGCACATTATTTTTCAAGCAAAGGTCACAAAATAGTAATACCAGAATTACCGTTATACACCCAAAATATATTAAAAACGAATGTAAAAGCTTTTGCAAAATATGTAAAGGACTTTATTACTTATAAAGGTTTTGACCGTGTTATATTGTTAGGGAATTCACTAGGAGGTCATATCGCCTTGTACCACACAAAAATGTATCCTGAAAAAGTAGCAGGCTTAGTATTGACAGGAAGTTCAGGTTTGTACGAAAGTGCTATGGGTGACAGTTACCCAAAACGAGGGGATTACGAGTACATCAAGAAAAAGGCGGAAGCGGTATTTTACGATCCGAAGATTGCTACCAAAGAGATTGTTGACGAAGTATTTGCGGTTGTAAACGACCGTATGCGCGTACTAAAAACTTTGACGATTGCCAAGAGTGCTATACGTCATAATATGGCGAAAGATTTGCCAAAGATGCACGTAAAGACTTGTTTGATTTGGGGTAAGAATGATCAAGTGACTCCACCAGATGTGGCGGAAGAATTTCACAAATTGATGCCGAATTCCTCTTTATACTGGATTGACAAATGTGGGCATGCTGCGATGATGGAGCATCCTGATGAATTTAACCGCTTACTTGATGAATGGCTTCAAAAAGCAGAGCTTTAAGCCAAAACATACACCTAAATTTCATGAAAATAAATACTGCCGAATTTATAATCAGCAACTCTGATGTGAGTAAATGTCCCTTGGAGCGTATTCCAGAATACGCCTTTATAGGACGTTCGAATGTTGGAAAATCGTCCTTGATTAATATGATTACGAATCATAAGAATTTGGCAAAAACCTCTGGTAAACCAGGGAAGACACAGTTGATTAATCACTTTAAGATTAATTCGAATTGGTTTTTGGTGGATTTACCGGGATATGGATATGCCCGAGTTTCCAAAAAGACGAAGGAGGTATTTCAACAATTTATCACGGATTATTTTGAGAAAAGAGAACAATTGGTTTGTGCTTTTGTATTAGTAGACATCCGATTGGAGGCTCAAAAGATCGATTTGGAGTTTATTGAATATTTGGGTGAAACGGAGGTTCCGTTTTGCATCGTATTTACCAAAGCGGACAAAATCAGTAGAACAAAAGTTGATTCGCATATTGCCGCTTATAGAAAACAATTGTTGGCGAACAATTGGGAAGAGATGCCTCAGTATTTTGTGACTTCATCTACGGAAGGGACTGGAAAAGATGCCTTATTGGAATTTATTGATGGGGTGAACGATGAGATCTTTAAGAATAATTAATTTGAAGTTGATTCTTTTCTTATAACATAAGCTCATTTCCTTTTTACATAAGCCTATTTCCTTTTTACATAAGCTCATTTCCTTTCTGCATAAGCTCATTTCCTTTTTACATAAGCTCATTTCCTTTTTACATAAGCTCATTTCCTTTCTGCATAAGCCTATTTCCTTTTTACATAAGCTCATTTCCTTTTTACATAAGCTCATTTCCTTTTTACATAAGCTCATTTCCTTTTGCATAAGCTCATTTCCTTTTTACATAAGCTCATTTCCTTTTTGCGGGAGGCTATTTCCTTTATGCGGAAGCCTATTCCCTTTTTGCGGGAGGTTATTCCCTTTTTGCGGGAGCTCATTTCCTTTTTGCGGGAGCTTATTCCCTTTTTGCGGGAGGCTATTTCCTTTTTGCGGGAGCTTATTTCCTTTTAGCGGGAGGCTATTCCCTTTTAGCGGGAGGCTATTTTCTTTTGGATGGAATCATTTTATGTAAGGGATCTCAAGTAATTAACAAATATCTAATGGGAAGTATTTCTTTATTTGTCCTATCAGTGGGGTAGTGTTTACTAATTGGGTATTTAGGTTTATTTATTATTCGTGGATGGTTAAAAACCTATTCTATTGAATCAACATTGTGGTTACAATTGACGGATTTCTTATTGTTTTTATATTTTTTCCAACCCACGCAGGGGTTAAAACCCTGCGAGGGTTCGAGACGTGAATTACTATCGTGATTGTCATTCTTGGAGGGGTAAAATCTAACCCTGTATTATGGATGATTGGTGTGGTTACTTTGTGTTTGCTACTATATGGGATATAGCACCGCTGAACCTAAAGGTTTATCCATGCGGTCGAGATGAACTGTGGGGTTAGGATTTGGTAATTATGAATTATGGATTATGAATTATTGTTGGGTCGGAGTTTCTTTATGTGATATAGCTCCGCTGAACCTAAAGGTTTCTTCCTGCGGTCGAGAGGACAACTTTGGGGTTACTATGGGGATACATTGTTTGAGTTTCTTTGTTTGAGTTTCTTTGTGTGAGTTTCTTTATGTGATATAGCTCTGCTGAACCTAAAGGTTTCTCCCTGCGGTCGAGATGAACTTTGGGGTTACGTTGGGGTTAGGATTTGGTAATTATGAATTATGGATTATTGTGATGGCTTATTATTTATAAACTGATGCGTGGATGGGTTAAAACCCATCCCTATAGAACCTGTATTGGGGTTACTTTGAGGAGCTACTTTGAGGAGCTACTTTGAGGAGCTGCTTTGGTTTATCGATATACTATCCCTAGGAAAGTTTAATGGTGATGTGCTACCGATATTTCATCCCTAGTGGATTTTTTGAAAGTGTATGCACAAAATCCTAATGGCTACTACCTAAAATAGTTCTTAATTGAGGGATTGTTCTGTTGTGTCTATTTCAT
>CANCJZ010000017.1 GCA_947378465.1 Flavobacteriaceae bacterium | reverse complement strand
GGTCAGCATTTATTGAAAATAAAGCAATAAAAGGCACCTATTATTCCGATGGCCTTTTCACTGGAGGAGCGGCCTATTTATTTACAAAAAACCTACAATTTGATGCTTCAATAACGGGGAATATTAAAAATACTCCATCAATAATGTATGGTGGAATTGGAATTTCTTGGCGTTCAGATAAGAATTATAAAGAAGTTAAAATAAAAATTCAGAAAGACGATAAGAAAAAAGGAAAAGATTCCAAAGACAAAGATAAAAAGAAAAAGCGTTTAGACGAAGTAGAAGTAAAACCATAATGATTACAGTAAAAGAAGCCAACACCAAAGCATTAATCAAAGAGTATATTAAATTTCCATTTGATTTATATAAAAACCACCCGTATTGGGTACCGCCCTTAATACAAGATGAAATAGAAACTTTCGACAAAGAAAAAAACCCAGCCTTTGAAAATGCAGAGGCCTATTTTTATATTGCTTATAAGGAAGAAAAAATTGTAGGACGAATTGCAGCCATCATCAATTGGAGTGAAGTCAATGATCAACAAAAGAAAAAAGTCCGATTCGGTTGGTGGGATGTAATTGACGATATAGAAGTAACAAAAGCTTTATTAGAAAGAGTATATGCACTTGGAAAAGCTCATAACCTAGAATATGTTGAAGGACCAATGGGATTTTCGAATTTAGATAAAGTGGGGGTTTTGACTGAAGGATTTGACGAAATTGGTTCGATGATTACTTGGTATAATTATCCATATTATAAAACACATTTGGAAACCTTGGGATTTGTAAAAGAAAAAGAATATTTAGAAAATAAGTTTCCTTTTTCAAACGTAAATCCTGAAACATACATTAAAGCGGTAGAATTAATTAAAAAACGCTACCATTTAAAAGCATTAAATTTTACAAAAAACAAAGACATTATGCCTTATGTGGATGAAATGTTTGATTTGTTTAATAAATCCTATGCAGAGTTATCATCATTTGTAGCTATTACAGACGTTCAGAAAGAATATTTTAAAAAGAAATACATCAGTTTTATCAATCCGGAATACATCAAATTTGTGATGGATAAAGAAGATAGGATTGTTGCTTTTAGCATCGTAATGCCAAGTTTTTCAACTGCCTTACAAAAAGCCAATGGAAAATTATTTCCATTTGGATTCTATCATATGTTAAAGGCCAAAAAAGAAAGTAAAGAAGTATTGTTCTACTTAATTGGGGTAGATCCAGAATACCAAAGCAAAGGTGTTACAGCAATTATATTTGATGAATATTACAAAACATTTACTGAAAAAGGGATTACGGATTGTATTCGCACTCCTGAATTAGAAGACAATGTAGCAATTCACAATATGTGGAAAAACTTTAACCCTACCACCTTTAGAAGAAGAAGAACTTATAAATTATCATTATAAAAAGTTAGGATTTACATAAAGTTGGTTATGAAAAAATGACAAATAATAGGATAGTTGGATATAAAAACTATAAATTTGTTACTCTTTGTAATTAAAAGAACTTTAAATAAATGGTAACCCCTATTAGAATCTATTTAAAGTCGATTAAATTTGAATATAAAATATCATTCACTTATTTAGTAGTAGGAATACTGTGGATACTATTTTCTGATAAAATTCTTAATTCGGCTATTTCTGACACCCAACTATTGGCCAGTATACAAACGTATAAAGGGATTTTTTATATTTTTATGACAACTTTCTTGCTTTTCTTTTTAGTAAAAGGTCATATTGAAAAAATAAAAAACCAACAAATTCTATTCAAAACTGTTTTTGATACTATTCCTGAAAGTGTCGTCATTACTAATATTGATAGAGAATTGATCATGGTGAACAAGGTAGCTTCCCATAAATTTGCTGATTCAACGAATGTTCATATTGGTCATAAAACAACTCCCTTTTATGAAAGTAAAGACGAATATGAGCGTGTTGGAAATTTAGTATTTAATAAATTTTCCAAAAATCAAGTCAGTAGTTATACTATAAACTACCGAGATAAAAACAATCAAATATTTCCTGGTGAAACTTTTAGCGCAAAACTATTTGATAGTAAAGGAAAATGGATTGGTAATTTGGCAGTAATAAGAGATTTAACAGAAAAAAACAAGGTAGCAAATGAATTAAAAGAAAGCCAAGCCAAATTAAATACTGCGCTAAAAAATATGACCGATGCTGTATATATTTCAGATTCGGATGGTGTTTTTATCAATTTTAATGATTCTTTTGCAACCTTTCATAAGTTCAAAAATGTAGATGATTGTCCAAAAAAACTTGATGATTTTGCTGAATTAATAGAAATCTATTTACCTGATGACACATTGGCTCCTGCAGAAAAATATCCTATCCGACGTGCTTTAAATGGCGAAACGGGGTCCAATGAAGAATTCAAATTAAAAAGAATAGACACTAATGAAGTATGGATCGGCAGTTATAGTTTTGCGCCTATCAAAAATAATAATGGTGACATTATTGGTACGGTAACCATTGCTCGTGATGTTACGAAACAAAAGCACGCTCAGATTGAATTGATTAAAGCTAAGGAAAAAGCAGAAGAAAGTGATCGAATGAAAACGGTGTTTTTGCAAAATGTATCGCACGAAATAAGAACTCCTTTAAATGCTATTATAGGATTTTCCGAATTATTATGCGAAGATGACTTAGCGGAAGAGAAACAAAAAGAATTTAAAAATATTATTTTAAGTAGTAGTCATCACTTATTAGGGATTGTATCAGATATATTAACTGCTTCAGTATTGCTCACTGAAAAAGTAAATACCACGATGACCAGTGTAAATGTAACCTTAATAATAAAGGAGCTCAAAAGCATTTTTGAAAACAAAGCGTCTTCAAAAGGGATTACACTAAGGATAGATATCGATGAAAATCACGATGTATATGTAATTACTGATGAAACTAAATTTAGACAAATATTAACCAACTTACTCTCCAACGCAATTAAATTCACCAATAAAGGAGGAGTACTATTAGATTATATTATTAAAGGGGATGTGATTGAATTCAGAGTAAAAGATAGTGGAATTGGCATTAATAATGACTTACATCACAAAATATTTGAACGTTTTCATCAAGGAGATGACGATACTAGTATTCATTATGGAGGCACTGGATTAGGGCTTTCTATTTCAAAAGAATTTGCTGAGTTATTAGGAGGCACTATCGAAATGGAATCGGTTGAGGATTATGGATCAAAATTTTATTTTACAATTCCTTTTATTCAATCAAAATAGCATAATTTATATTCATAAAAAAACCAGTGAATTCATCACTGGTTTTTAAAATTTTATAAATAATAACTACGAAACATCAACAGTGGTTTGCTCTGCAATATTTTTGTAAGTACCATTTAATAATTTTTCACGAATAGCTTCAAAAGCGGTTAATGTTTCCTCAATATCTTGAAGAGTATGTGACGCAGTAGGAATCATTCTCAATAAAATCATTCCTTTAGGAATCACTGGATATACCACAATAGAAAGGAAAATGCCGTAATTTTCTCTTAAATCATTTACCATAACCATTGCTTCAGGAATACTTCCTTCCAAATATACAGGAGTTACACAAGTATTGGTATCACCAATATTAAATCCTTTAGCTTTAAGACCTCCTTGTAATGCATTTACATTTTCCCAAAGTTTATCTTTTAATGCAGAAGAGTTACGCAACAATTCCAAACGTTTAATAGAACCAATAGTTTGAATCATTGGCAATGCTTTAGCAAACATTTGAGAGCGTAAATTGTATTTTAAATAATCAATAATATCTTTATCAGCCGCTACAAAGGCACCAATATTAGCCATTGATTTAGCAAAAGTAGAAAAGTATACATCAATCTGATCTTGGCAACCTTGCTCCTCACCTGCACCAGCACCTGTTTTACCTAAGGTTCCAAATCCGTGTGCATCATCCACTAATAAACGGAAATTATAACGTTCTTTCATCGCTACAATTTCTTTTAGTTTTCCTTGTTGCCCTCTCATTCCGAAAACACCTTCAGTAATAAATAAAATACCACCTCCTGTTTCTTCGGCTAATTTAGTAGCACGTTGTAAATTCTTTTCCATACTCTCAATGTCATTATGACGGTAAGTAAAACGTTTACCCATATGCAAACGAACTCCATCAATAATACAAGCGTGAGCATCGACATCATAAACAATAACATCATTTTTAGTTACTAAAGCATCAATAATTGATACCATCCCTTGGTAGCCAAAATTCAATAAATAAGCCGATTCTTTCATTACAAAAGCAGCCAACTCATTCTCTAATTGTTCGTGATATTTAGTGTGACCACTCATCATACGAGCTCCCATTGGATACGCTGCGCCATATTGTGCTGCAGCATCCGCATCTGCTTTACGAACTTCAGGGTGATTAGCCAATCCTAAATAATCATTCAAACTCCAATTTAAAATATTCTTTCCGTGAAATTGCATTCTTGGACCTAATTCCCCTTCTAGTTTAGGGAACACATAATATCCTTCAGCTTGAGAAGCCCATTTACCTAATGGACCTTTATTGTTTTGAATTCTTTCAAATAAATCTTTTACCATGATAAAATTTTGTTTAAAAAACTAGGCAAAAGTAGTAATAAAAAACAGTACTATATAATTTTTTTAGGGGTGCACCAACTTAAAATTGAGTTAATTTTAATCGAATTAGTAACAAATAGCTTTCACTAAATTAAATTTATATTATTTTTGTCGGTTGCCATTAACTAAATAACGCTATGAAATCTACAATTTTAAAAACAATCTTTGCCTTATTACTGATCACATCGATTAAAGCAAACTCCCAACAAAAAATTCTATTTGATGCTACAAAAGCCGAAATGGCAGGAAGTGCGGATTGGATTATCGATGCTGATGCACATAATATTTATTTTAATAGTACTACCCATTTGCCATATACAAGTGGATCAGGAGGCGCTTCTAATCCTCAACGCATCCCTACTCCTGCTCAATCAGGAGTAACCTCAAGTACTGTGGAAACCTATTGGGACGGCGCTTTATCAGCTTTAGCCGTAGATTGTGCTAAACAAGGGTATACCGTTGAAACTTTACCATATAATGGAGCTATAACTTATGGAAGTACCACAAATGCACAAGACTTAAGTAATTACAAAGTATTTGTAGTTGATGAGCCAAATACTGCTTTTACCGCTTCAGAAAAAACAGCCATTGTAAATTTCGTAAAAAATGGAGGAGGTTTAATGATGATTAGTGACCATACCGTTTCTGATAGAAATAATGACGGTATTGATTCACCAGCAGTATGGAATGATTTAATGTCAACAAATACAGTACAAACCAATCCATTTGGAATAACATATGACATAGTTGATGTATCTGGAAATTCTACAGCATTTGCAAGTTTGACTTCAGCAAGTCCATATTATAGTATACTTCATGGGACATTTGGCGTTCCTACGCAAGTGTTGTGGTCCAATGGAGCGACAATGACTTTAAATACTACAGCTAATAGTTCGGTAAAAGGAATAGTATATAAATCAGGGGCTAGCACTACCGGAACTACTAATGTATATGTAGCTGCTGCAACTTATCAAAGTGGTAAAGTATTCGCATTTGGTGATAGTTCTCCTTTTGATGATGGAACTGGAGACCCTAATGATTCATTATATACAGGTTATACAGGTGACGCTAGTGGTAATCATCAAAAACTAATTATGAATGGAATGATTTGGTTGATGACTACAACATTAGGAACTACGGATAATTTATTTGATGCTACCCATTTTAGTGTTGCACCGAACCCAACCCATGACAAAACCTTACATTTGACTTTCTCTTCTGAGGAATTAACCAATACTAGTATTAGTTTATTTGACACTTTAGGAAGAACAGTTAAAGTAATTGAATTGAATAATGTAAATATAGGAGTGAACTACCAAACTCTTGATGTAAGTGATGTTCAAGAAGGTATCTATTTATGTCGATTAACATCAGGTGCTAATACTAAAACTATTCAAGTAGCGATTCAATAGAACCTTTTTATTTAAAATAATAAATATTTTAAAATTTTATAAAAATAAACGTTAGTACTGCTAACGTTTTTTTTTATATAAACCATACTGATATAGCTTTTAAAATAAATATAAAAGAATGTCGTTGGAGAAATAAGAAAAATATATAAACGATTGAAATTATTACAATGACGGTAGCAATTATATGAATGACGGTGGGAGATATAAGAATGACAATGGGAATTATGAGAATGACGGTAAGAATAATAACAATGACGGTAAGAATAATAACAATGACGGTAGCAATTATGAGAATGACGATGAGAATTATAACGATGACGGCAGGAAATATAAGAATGACGGCAGGAAATATATGAAATTCGCAGGGCAATATCGTTTGTATCATCATTAATCCGACAGTTCTTCATTTTTCTAAAAAATATATCCTTCCATAAAGGATTTAGGCTTGAACCAAAATAAAGGCTATCTTTGTGCGGTCCTGAGAAAACACAGGATAAAATAACTATATGACATTTAGCGAATTAAATTTATTAAAAAACATACAACAATCATTAATAGAAGAAGGATATGAAAATCCTACTCCTATTCAAGAGCAAGCCATTCCAATTATTTTAGAAGGAACTGATTTAGTAGGCTGTGCTCAAACAGGTACAGGAAAAACGGCAGCATTTGCAATTCCGATAATCAATACTTTACACCGTATAGTAGGGAATACAAAACGCAAATTAATACGAACATTAGTGGTCACCCCTACTCGTGAATTGGCCATTCAAATAGATGAGAGTTTTAATACTTATGGAAAGTATACGAACATCCGTTCGATGGTAATATTTGGAGGAGTTAGTCAAGTACCCCAAGTAGATCAATTAAAAAAAGGAATTGACATCCTGATTGCGACACCCGGTCGACTATTGGATTTACACAAACAAGGATTTATTGATTTGGATCATTTACATTTTTTGGTGTTGGATGAAGCGGATCAAATGTTGGATATGGGATTCATAAATGATGTGAAGAAAATCATCAAACTAACCCCTGACAATCGTCAAACCTTATTGTTTTCAGCAACAATGCCAATTGCTATAAGAGAATTAGCGGATACTTTTTTGACCAAACCTAAATATGTTTCGGTTACACCAATTTCGAGTACAGCTGAAAATGTTAAGCAAAAAGTATATTTTGTAGGGAAAGAAGACAAAAGAAAACTATTATATCATATTATCAGAAATGATAAATTGGATAATATTCTGGTATTTACAAGAACCAAGCACGGTGCCGATAATGTTGTCAAAGCTTTAAAAAAGAATGGTATCTCAGCGGAAGCTATTCACGGAGATAAATCCCAGAATGCAAGACAAAGAGTGTTAGAAGGGTTTAAAAACAATGAAATTTCAGTATTAGTAGCTACCGACATAGCGGCTAGAGGAATTGATATTGAGAGTTTGCCTTATGTAATCAACTTTGATTTGCCGAATATCCCTGAAACATATGTTCACCGAATTGGTCGTACAGGTAGAGCTGGGAATAGTGGTATGGCGATTTCATTTTGTGCAAAAGATGAAAAGCCTTATTTGCAAGACATCGAAAAATTAATACGATTGAAGGTTAAGATTGAAGATAATCACCCTTATCCATATTCATTAGAAGAACCGAATCCAGATGCAAAGCCTGATTTGAGAAACAAGAATAAAAAAGACAACGCTTCAAATTCAAGGAAATCAGATGCGTCAAAAAAGAATAAAAAACGATGGTATTAATCATCGTTTTTTTTTGCAATCAATTTAGAGATAATTTGAAGCAACTTTGAAGATTCAAAAGGTTTGATTATAATATCATTCATTCCAGCAGCAATAGCTTCTTCGGTGATTTCTTGTTTATCAAATGCTGTTAAAGCGACAATTGGAATAGTAATCCCTTTGTTTCTAATCAACTTAGAGGTCTCAAAACCATTGATGATAGGCATATTAATATCCATCAATACTATGTCAAACTTTTCTGTTTCAAGTAAGCTGATTGCGGCATAACCATCATCGACAATAGTGCATTTGAGTTTGTTGTTTTCTAATATTTTCTTAGTAACTACCTGATTGATTTTGTTGTCTTCAACCACTAAAATTTTATATAAATATAAATTGGAAAGATCAACTTCAATGTTGTTAATTATCTCGTCTCTTTTGCTTTCATCGGTTTCAAAAGCAATGGTAAATGTAAAAGTAGTTCCTTTACCTTCTTCGCTTTCCAAATGAATTTCGCTTCCAAATAGTTCAATCAATTTTTGAACAATGGATAGTCCAAGTCCTGTTCCTTGATAATCGCCTTCTTTCCGTTCAATTTGAACAAATTTTTCAAAGATCTTTTCTTGGTCTTCTTTGGCAATACCTACACCATTATCTTTTACTTGGAATTTGATAAAATAGCGTGTCTCTTCAATTTTATCCAAATCTGCTTTTATAATAACCTCTCCTTCTTTAGTGAATTTTAATGCATTACTGACTAAGTTCATGAATACCTGAGACAGGCGCAACTTGTCCCCTATAATAAATTCAGGAATGGCTTTATCGATTTGAATTGATAATTTATTTTTATTCTTAACTGCAATAAATTCTAATGAATCAATAATCGTTTTGATTTCATCGGTAATATTGAAGATCATATTTTCCAAAACAATTTTATTTTCTTCAATTTTATTAATTTGAAGTAAATCATTGACTAAGGATAATAAATAACGGGCCGAGAATTTAAGAGAATTCAAATGAGGGCTATCCACCAATTCCTTATGTTCATCAAGAATAATATTGGTAATTCCTACGACACCATACAAGGGAGTACGCAACTCGTGACTGATGGTAGATACAAACTGAGTTTTGAGTTGGGAAGCTACTTCGGCTCTTTCTTTAGCAATTTTAAGTTCTTCATTTGCTAATTTTAGTTCTTCATTAGTAGAGTCCCGGAATTTATTGTTTTTATACAATGAAAACAATAATAATACTAAGATAAAAAAGATAATTACAAAAAGGAGCACTATCAATTTAGACTCTTTTAAGTCTTTCGTTTGTTTGTGTTTTTCGCCAGAAATTTTATTTAATTGCCGTTTGTATTCTTCGATTTCAATTTTAACTCCAGCGGCTTTTACTTTTCTAATTTGTTCATCACTATAGATTTTCTCTTGTAGTTTTTGTTGTAAACCAAGATAATAAAGTGCTTTTTCAAACTGCTTTATTTTTTTATAATGTAAATAAGCATTTTTATACAAATCACTTACCGCTTCATCAACAATCCCAATTCTGTTTTTCTTAGCTAGTTCAACACCTGTATTAAACAATTCCTCAGCTTTTTCATTTTGATTGATAGCACTATGGTACAAACCATAGAGCGAATACAAAGTAATTTTAGCTTCTAATTCTCCTTTGGTTTTAACAAAATGACGACTATTATTTAGATAAGTAATCCCACTTATATAATCTTTTATATTGAAAAAAGCATTGGCAATGTTAAGCTCTGTATAGGTTATTTCAGTGGAATCCTTAAGTTTATTGGAATAAATCAGCCCTTGTTTATAGTAGAAGATTCCTTTTTTGAAATTAACTTTTTTAGAAGTTAAAAGGTTACCTAAATTATTATAAATCCAATCTTTAATAGTGTCATTTTGCGTTTTGTTAGCAAATGAAAGGGCTTTATTATAAAATTGTATCGCTTTTTTATAGTCGTAATGGTCCTCAAAATTCAAACCAATCATATTGTACGACTTGGCGATAAGCACATTATCTTTCCACAGAAAAGCATCATTTAGCGTAAGCTCTGCTAAATAAGTAGACTTTTCATTTTGTAGTCGGTATAATGCATTGCCAGACTCTATGAGCATCTTTTCAATTTGTTTTTTCGAAAACCGAGGTTTTTGAGAAAAACTAAATTGAAAACATAGCAAACAAATAAGTAGTATTATTTTATTAGTTAACTTCAATAGAGGACATTTGTTTAATAACTGTAATTTTTCATTTGTATTGTAAATGAAAAATTACAGATAAATGAATGACTAAAATTAATTTCGAATTAACTTTTTGTATTTCAAACGAGTTGGTGTTAAATCACCACCTAAACGTTTCTTCTTATTTTCTTCATAATCCGAGAAGCTACCTTCAAAGAAATATACTTGTGAATCGCCTTCGAAAGCAAGGATATGCGTACAGATTCTGTCTAAGAACCAACGGTCGTGACTAATCACTACTGCACAACCTGCAAAATTCTCCAATCCTTCTTCCAAAGCTCTTAAGGTATTAATATCTAAATCATTGGTAGGCTCATCTAGTAAAAGCACATTTCCTTCTTCTTTTAGCGTCATAGCTAAGTGCAAACGGTTGCGTTCCCCTCCTGAAAGAGTTGCTACTTTTTTATTCTGATCACTTCCACCAAAATTAAAGCGTGATAAGTAAGCTCTTGAATTCACTTGTCGTCCTCCCATCATGATCAATTCTTGTCCATCACAGAAGTTTTCCCAAATGGATTTGTTGGGATCAATATTCGAATGCGATTGATCGACATAAGCAATCTTTACGGTTTCTCCAATAGAGAATTCCCCAGCATCGGCTTGTTGCTCCTTCATAATCATTCGGAAAATAGTGGATTTACCAGCACCATTAGGACCAATAATACCCACAATACCAGCTTGAGGAAGTGTAAAATTCAAATCATCATACAATAATTTATCCCCAAATGCTTTGGCAACACTTTTGGCTTCAATAACGTTAGTTCCTAAACGAGGACCATTAGGGATATAGATTTCTAATTTTTCGTCTAATTCTTTTTGGTCTTCATTCAAAAGCTTATCATAGTTTTGTAAACGCGCTTTTTGCTTGGTTTGTCTACCTTTAGCTCCTTGACGTACCCATTCCAACTCTCTTTCTAAAGTTTTACGATGTTTAGAAGCTGATTTTTCCTCTTGCTCCATACGTTTCGACTTTTGATCCAACCATGAGGAGTAATTTCCTTTCCAAGGAATTCCTTGGCCACGATCCAATTCCAGAATCCAACCAGCTACATTATCCAAGAAATATCTATCGTGGGTTACGGCTATTACCGTTCCTGAATATTGTTGTAAATGTTGCTCTAACCAAAGAACACTTTCCGCATCCAAGTGGTTAGTAGGCTCATCCAATAACAATACATCCGGTTGTTGTAATAACAAACGACATAAAGCTACACGGCGTTTTTCCCCACCTGACAATACATTAATAGGCATATCTCCATCAGGAGTTCGCAAAGCATCCATTGCGATTTCCAATTTAGTATCCAATTCCCAAGCGTTGGAAGCATCAATTTTATCTTGAAGAATGGCTTGACGTTCCATTAATTTATCCATTTTATCGGCATCCTCATATACTTCAGGAAGTCCAAACATATCGTTAATTTGATTGAATTCATCTAAAATAGCAACCGTTTCGGCTACCCCTTCACGAACTACTTCAATCACTGTTTTGGTTTCGTCCAATTGAGGTTCTTGTTCCAAATAACCCACGGTATAATTAGGCGCAAATACGACATCCCCTTGGTAGTTTTTATCAACACCAGCAATAATTTTTAACAAAGAAGATTTTCCAGAACCGTTTAAACCAAGAATTCCGATTTTGGCTCCATAGAAGAAACTTAGGTAAATATCTTTTAAGACTTGTTTATTAGTACTAGAGTACGTTTTGCTAACCTTCGACATTGAGAAGATTACTTTTTTATCATCTGACATAATCTGTATTCTGTTTTATATTTTATAATTAATCAAGCTCACAAAAATAAGATAATACTTTCAATTTATAGTATAAAGTCTATCTTTTAGGACTATTGTTAGCAATTTATTAGAAAGAAATCCAAATTAGCAAAATAATTGGTAAGTATTCAACAAAAGAACTTAAATTTTCCTTTAAAAATAAAGCACAAAAAAAAGCAAGCACTCGAAATGAGTGTTTGCTTTTGTATTTTGAATACTAAATTGAAAGAATTACAAGACTTCCTTCAAAAATTCAAGCAGTTCTTTCCACGATCTTTTGTCGGCTTTTTCGTTATAAGCAGCGCCTTTTGAATTGTCCGTTCCTGCGTTTTTATCGGTAAATGAATGCACTGAATTGGCAAAATAAACCATCTCCCAATCTGCTTTTGCAGCACGCATTTCATCTTGAAAAGCTTTGACTTCTTTTTCAGAAACATAAGGATCATCGGCTCCATGCAACACTAATACACGGCTAGCGATAGGTTCCACGGTACGCGATTCATCACGTCCTAAACCACCGTGAAATGAAACGATTCCTTTCACTTTCATATTGGAACGCGCAGCTTCAACAGCTCCTGTTCCACCAAAGCAATACCCCATTACTACTATCTCATCAGGATTAGCACCTTGAACAATTAATTGGTCTAAGGCCAATTGGATTCTTTTTTGATAATCTTTAATGTTTTTTTTATAGTAGCCTGCCTTTTGGCCTGCTTCACTAAAATTAGTAGGCATATTCCCTACTCCATAGATATCCGCAACAAAGGTTTGATACCCTAACTTGGATAATTCCACAGCGCTTTCTTTGGCGTGATCATCAATCCCCATCCATGCAGGCAATATCAATACACCAGGTTTGTTTTTAAGAATCTTTTCAGGTTTACCACTCCAACCTTTTAATAATTGTTCTCCATCTTTATAGTCAACAGACTTCAATTGACCGAAGGATGTAAATGACAGGGAAAATAAAACCACAATAGCTAGGATATTTTTTTTCATAATTAAGAAATAATAATTTTTACGAAAATAAAAAGAATAATGACAGAACAATTGTTAATACCATCATAAAATAAAAAAAGCGGCTAAAAGCCGCTTTATAGAGTAAAATCAATTTACATTGATTTGTTATTTTCATTTTTATCAGAAGCATCTACTTGAGACTTAGAAGACTCTTTTCTTCGAACTCTAATATCTTTTGGTAAATCATTATCTCCTAAAATTAATTCTAAACCTGATTTACAGAATTCTTCAATTTCTTTTCCTTTAACAATAATCTTATAAGGACCTCCAACATCTAAATTATCCAAACTAAAACGTCCGTATTTATCAGTAGTGGTATCAAAAGTTGAATTTGTTGGTGTAAAAATCAAAACAACCTGTGCATTAACAACTGGTACATCGCCATCCGTTACCGCTCCATTTAAAGTAGAAGACGTAATTTGAGCAGCACTAAATCCAGTAATAAGAAACAAAATTACAACAGCAATAGTATTGAACTTGAACATAAAATAAATCATTAATTATTCACTGCAAAGAAACAATTAAAGGTTCATTATATTAAAATTACTGTGTTATGTTTGCTTAGTCAAAACATTAACTTAATGTTAAGTCGTGTGTTATATTAAAAACAAATTATTGCTTTTTAGTTGCCTTATGACGGAATAGTTTGTTAACATCTTCAAAAATCACATACATCTGAAGAATGTTGTTTTTCTCGAATTTATTACTGGTTTCCGTGGTAATCCCACCATTAGCATCGGTAGATATGGAACTTGATACACGATTTGCATATTGCAAACCATATCCCAGCTCGAAACGCATTGGCAAATCCATTTTTGGTTTATATCCTAAAAGACAGAAGGTTCTATTTTGATCCCAAATCTTATCATTATTAGTATTTTTTCCAAAACTCATAAATACTTCATTCCAAGTAGTAATATAAAAAGTATTATCTTCTAATTTTTGATGGTTCCCCAAAGGAATGGTAGCACGGACAAAATAACGGACTCTATTTTTAACATTGCTATTCAAAAAATCATCTCCTTGAGCATAACCAAATTCATTATTAGCGGTGTTAGCTACTTTATTTCCTAACAATCGATATTCATATCGATACCGTTGATCAATAGCAATTCTACCGATTTTACTGGAAAGCGTTAATTGAGGACAAATACGGAATTCAGGTTGGATTTTTTGAGTACCTCCTGATTCGCTTGCTGGGGTAAAAGTTTCCCAAAATCCTAAAGGAGAAAGTGAAAAGCGAACATTTGGATTTAATTGATAATGTATCCAAGGGCGGTATACATGTTGGTAGGCATTTTTAAAAAGATTTGAAGAAGCGTTAGTGGCATCACTAGCGTCCGATTCCCGTCGGTATTGGTAATCCATTTGCCACCTCCATTTTTCAGTTATTCCACCATTAAAAAGTGTTTCAGTCCAAAATGAATTTCTATTAAAAGAAGTTCTTGGACTTACCGTGTTTTGGGAAAACATTGAAGTAGTTAATGTTAAACCAAGACACAAAAAGAGCATTTTTTTCATAAAAACTTAGTTGTGTTTGTATTGTAATAATTTTGTGTAAAAATAGCATTTTCATATTGTTAACCCATTGTTACCAATGTTATGCTTGTATTAAAATAGAACAAATTCTATTTACATTAATTTAACATTAAAAGATACTAAAACAAAAAAACCGCCGTAAATAGGCGGTTTGTATGAACTAAGAAAAGTAATACTATTTTATAAAAACATTTTCAAAATGAAATAAACCATAGCAGCTATTACTGCCGAAACAGGAATGGTTAATATCCAAGCCCAAAGAAGCTTAACGGTTACTCCCCAACGAACGGCAGATACACGTTTAGTAACACCTACCCCAATAATCGAGCCTGTAATAGTATGCGTAGTAGATACTGGAATTTTGAAGTGTTCCGTTGTAAACAAGGTTAATGCTCCAGCAGACTCGGCCACTACTCCTTCAAAAGCAGTAACTTTCGTAATTTTGGATCCCATTGTTTTTACAATTTTCCATCCACCGCTTAAAGTACCTAAGGCAATCACGGTATAACAAGTTAATGGAATCCATCCTGGCATATGTGCTTTAATTCCTTTGTCTTCGTCTGGTAGGATTACATTTAAATCCAACCAACCCTCCGACATATTGTGATGTGGATTCATACGAAGGTAAACAGCAACAGCTGCAGCGATAATCCCCATTACTTTTTGTGAGTCATTTCCACCGTGACCTAAACTGAAGGCTGCAGAGGAAATCAACTGCATTTTCTTTAATACTTTTTCCGCTTTAGATGTTGAAAAACTGCTAAAAAACAAATTAAAAATTGCCAAAGTATAGAAAATTGCACCCACTAAAAACCATTTAATATTGGACGGTTCACTAATAAAATACCAAACAGAATTATTAAATAAATATTTTTTAGATGGATCTACTTCGATTTCAAATTTTAATACCGAAGATAAAAACCAAGCCACCAAGACCATTAATACCCCAGTTAATATTTTTGGATAAATATTCTTTTTAGAAGAATACATCAACCATAGGGAGATAAAATAGGAAATAATCATCCCTAATAATGGTGCTAATACAATAAAGCAGATTACGATTACAACCCCTGAAGGCAATAACTCCCCTTCTTTAGCTGCTTTGTACCAGTTTACAATTTTAAATCCTGCATGTTCTGGATCGGTTACTGTAGATAAACCGTGAGCAATTGCTGCTCCTGCAAATCCACCAATAAGGGTATGCGAGGAAGAAGATGGAATTCCTTTCCACCAGGTTAATAAGTTCCAAATAATAGCTGCAATAATCCCCGCTAATATGGTAACTAAGTCAATACTACTTGAATGAGCAGTTTTGGCAACGGTATCAGCTACTCCAAACCCAAACACCCAATAGGCCAAAAAGTTAAAGAAAGCCGCCCATAGAACTGCTTGAAAAGGAGTCAACACCTTTGTTGCAACTATGGTAGCAATGGAGTTTGCTGCATCATGGAAACCATTGATGTAATCAAACAACAAGGCTAATACTATAATAACAATAAGTAAAGTCATAATTATATAATCGTAGAGACTACGTTGTTACGAATGTTTAACTGAAATTTGCTCCATTACATTAGAAACACTTTTACATTTGTCAGAGGCTGACTCTAAAGCAGAAAGTACTTCTTTATATTTAATAATGTTTTTTGCATCGTTTTCATTTTCGAAAATATCCGCTACTGCTTTATCAAAAACAGCATCTGCTTTACTTTCTAATTTGTTTATTTTTTTGCAAGTATCTTTAATTGCTTTATGATTGCTCATATCTTTCAATTCTTTAATCCCTACACCAATCAATTGACAAGCTTCCAAATTGATTTCAGTTAATTTACGAATTGATTTAGTAATTTTTTCTACTTGATACAAACGCATTTTACTTGCTGCACCATGCATAAAGTCGGCTACATTGTCAATAGCTTTGATTAATGAGTGAATATCTTCACGATCAAAAGGAGTAATAAAGTTTCTGCTTAACTCCAAATGTGTTTTATGAGTTATCTCTTCGATAGTAGCTTCTAATTCTTCAATTTTTTTAAAATATTCCTCACGCTCGTTTTTAGGAGCATTAACTGCTTCGTGCAAGGTTTCAGCAAGAACGATTAAATTAGCCGAAGCTTGTTCGAATAAAGGAAAGAACTTCTTATCTTTCGGAACTAAAAATTGAAAAATACTATTTAATGACATGATATTTGTTTTTAAATTCTTGACAAAAGTAGATGGTCAATGTTAAGTAATTGTTAAGACAATAATAATTCGCGGTTATGAATTTTAACATTTTAATAAAAATTAATCGCATCAAGATTATTTTGTTTCCTCATATTTCAAACGTTTTCGTATTTTAGCCACACGAAAAAAACAACAAAACTATGGATTTAAACTTCAATAAAAACGAAGATCACAACAAGCTATTACTATCTGATTTGAGACAACGCTTTGCGAAAGTCAAACTTGGTGGTGGTGAAAAAAGAATAGAAAAATTACATTCAGAAGGCAAAATGACTGCCCGCGAACGTATTGATTATTTGTTAGATGATAAATCACACAGTATCGAAATAGGTGCTTTTGTTGGCGATGGAATGTATGCCGAACACGGTGGATGTCCATCAGGTGGTGTGGTGGTAAAAATTGGATACATCAAAGGCAAACAATGTATTGTAGTAGCGAATGATGCTACCGTTAAAGCAGGTGCTTGGTTCCCTATTACAGGTAAAAAGAATTTGCGTGCGCAAGAGATTGCAATGGAGAATCACTTACCTATTATATATCTAGTAGATTCTGCTGGAGTGTATTTACCTATGCAAGATGAGATTTTCCCTGATAAAGAACATTTTGGACGCATCTTTAGAAACAATGCCATCATGAGCAGTATGGGAATTACACAAATTGCCGCAGTAATGGGAAGTTGTGTTGCTGGTGGGGCTTACCTACCTATAATGAGTGATGAAGCAATGATTGTGGACAAAACGGGAAGTATTTTCCTTGCAGGGAGCTATCTAGTAAAAGCAGCTATTGGTGAAAATATTGACAATGAAACTTTAGGTGGGGCAACTACCCACTGTGAAATATCAGGAGTTACGGATTATAAAGCAAAAGATGACAAGGATGCTTTGGACCGAATTAAAAGCATTGTTGGTAAAATCGGGGATTATGATAAAGCCGGTTTCAACAGAGAAAAATCTCAAAAACCAGCATTAGACGAACAAGATATTTACGGAATCATTCCTAAATCACGTTCAGATCAATATGATATGATGGAAGTGATCAAACGATTGGTGGATAATTCTGAAATGGATATGTACAAAGAGGATTATGGTAAATCCATCATCACTTGTTATGCCCGTATTGATGGTTGGGCAGTAGGAATTGTGGCCAACCAACGTATTGTATCGAAAACCAAAAAAGGAGAAATACAATTTGGAGGAGTAATCTATTCGGATTCAGCCGATAAAGCGACTCGATTTATAGCCAATTGCAATCAAAAGAAAATACCATTAGTGTTTTTACAAGATGTGACAGGATTCATGGTAGGCAGCAAATCAGAACATGGCGGAATCATTAAAGATGGTGCTAAAATGGTTAATGCCGTTTCGAATTCGGTTGTCCCAAAATTTACTGTGGTGGTAGGAAATTCCTATGGTGCTGGAAATTATGCGATGTGTGGCAAAGCTTATGACCCTCGCTTGATATTTGCTTGGCCAAGTGCTGAATTAGCCGTTATGGGAGGAACTCAGGCTGCTAAAGTATTGGCTCAAATTGAAGCTTCTTCTTTAAAAGCTAAAGGTGAAGTGATCGATGAAGTAAAAGAAAAAGAATTGTTCGACAAAATCAAAGCGCGTTATGATGCGCAAGTATCACCCTATTATGCAGCGTCCCGTTTGTGGACCGATGCAATCATCGATCCATTAGAAACCAGAACTTGGATTTCAATGGGCATTGAAGCAGCTAACCACGCTCCTATTGAGAAAAAATTCAATTTAGGAGTGATACAGGTTTAGGTTGTTTTTAGGTTTTAGGTTGTTTTTAGGTTTTAGGTTGTAGGTTCGATGTGGTCACGATTTCTGATAATTAGGATTTCATATTTTATAGATTTGTTTAGGCTATTATCTAATGCCTCTTCCCTATTGCCTTTTGCCTAATGCCTAATCCCTAACTAATGCCTTTAAAAGTCTATAAGGGAAATGTGTTATGCATTTCCCTTATAGACTTTATTAATTAATTAATAAATTTAAATAGAAATAAGCTAATTAATCGATAATGAAAGAAATACACAATAAAATGATTCAATGGATATTTGCTTTATTATTAGGTGTTCCATTTGTTTTTTTCATAGGTGATTTAGTTTATAAAATTATTATTGTTGAGAATGGTAATTGCAATGAATATGCGTTTCCTTCATTATCTTGGTTCTTTACTATTTTCTTTGATAATTATCATTATGAACCTAACTTATTATATTATTTACTAATGCTGATTTTTGGAGTATATTGCGTGTTTTTTATAATAAAAAAAAGAATACATTATTTCAACCAATAGTAAAGCAAACCATGGCTCGACTTTTTCAGCATTTTAAAACACCTATTATCTCCCTATCGTTGCCGGAAAAGTTTACGTTCCCTTTCTATTATGAGCCGCATCCTTTAAGTATTATAGCCGCTAAAGAGCTTCAAGAGTATTTGGAAACACAAACGGATTGGGAGCATAATTTTGGACTTGAAGAAGGACAAGAAGGATTGGTGATTGGTAAAATGTTCGGAGTTCTTGTAGTTCAAAATCAATTTGGTGAACTGGGTTACCTCACTGCTTATTCAGGGAAATTAGCCGAGAGCAATGCCCTTCCTTATTTTGTTCCAACAGTATATGATACTTTAAAAGAAGATGGCTTTTATAAAAAAGAAGAAGCTATACTGAATCAATACAATCAAAAAATAAAAGATATAGAAAACGACCCCTCCTATCTGACTGCAATTGCAAATTTAGTGCAAACCAAATCACAGGCAGAGAAAGAACTATCAGAATATAAAGCCTCTATCAAAGTAGCTAAGAAAGTCCGTGATCGTAAACGAATGAATTATGAAAATAACGTTAGTCTTTTAGAACAAGAGGAGATCATCAATGCGCTGAATAAAGAGAGTCAACAGGAGAACATTATGCTCAAAAAGATGACTCTATTCTGGAATCACAAAATAAATGAGGCTACTGACACGCTAAATCAATTTACATCAGAATTAGAGCGACTGAAAGAAGAACGAAAACAAAAGTCTTCTACTTTGCAAATGCAATTATTTGAGGAATATTCTTTTTTAAACGCTGAAGGAGCGACTAAGAGTTTGTCGCAACTATTCAGCGGCAATCCTCCCGCAGGTGCAGGCGAATGTGCTGCTCCAAAATTACTTCATTATGCATTTGAACATCAATTACAACCGATTGCCTTAGCTGAATTTTGGTGGGGACAATCGCCAAAATCAGAAGTTCGACAACACGGACAATATTATCCTGCTTGTATGGGTAAATGCGAACCCATATTGAATCATATGTTAGTTGGATTGGCGGTGGATGAGAATCCTTTTGGAATCAATCCCGCCGAAGGAAAAGAACTACCGATAGTATATGAGGACGATTATATTGTATTGGTCAACAAACCCGCGGAGTTTTTATCCGTTCCTGGAAAGCGCGTCACGGATAGTGTGTACACCCGAATGAAAGAAAAATATCCCGAGGCTACAGGGCCTTTAATAGTACATCGATTGGATATGTCAACCTCTGGTTTGTTGTTAATTGCGAAATCAATAGACATTCACAAACAATTGCAATCACAGTTTATCAAACGACAGATTAAAAAAAGATACATTGCTTTATTAGACGGAAATATTAATGAAGATAAAGGAAGTATCGATTTACCCTTAAGAGTCGATTTGATGAATCGTCCCAATCAATTGGTTTGCTACGACTATGGAAAAGCAGCCTATACCGAATGGGAAGTTATTGAACGAAAAAACAGCCAAACCAAAGTCTATTTTTATCCAAAAACAGGACGAACCCACCAATTAAGAGTACATGCAGCGCATCCTGAAGGTTTGCATGCCCCAATCGTTGGCGATGATTTATACGGTACAAAAGCCAACCGATTGTATTTACATGCTGAAAGTATTACTTTTCAACATCCGGTTTCTAAAGAAATGATGACCATTCAGGTGGAGAGTGAGTTTTAGAGAAAAGAAGCAAGATATTTCGTTAAGAGAATTGAGAATAGTATTAAGTATTAAGTATTGAGTATTAAGTATTGAGTATTAAGTATTAAGTATTAAGTATTAAGACTTTGTGGATATGTTGCGTTTAGGGTATAGAGAATAGTATTAAGTATTGAGTATTAAGTATTAAGACTTTGTGGATATGTTGCGTTTAGGGTTTAGAGAATATAGAAAAGAAGCAAGAAGCAAGATTTTGTGGGATATTGCAGAATACATATTGGTAGAAAATTATTGAAGCTAACAATAAGTCCCGTAGGTACGACATCTATCAAGAGCTATAATCACGATAAATATTCACGTCTCGAACCCTCGCAGGGTTTAAACCCTGCGAGGGTTGGAAAAAAAAGCAATTAGAAAACGGTCAACATTAATCAGGGAAGTTCACAAGATATTTCGTTAAGAGAATTGAGAATAGTATTAAGTATTGAGTATTAAGTATTAAGTATTAAGACTTTGTGGATATGTTGCGTTTAGGGTATAGAGAATATAGAAAAGAAGCAAGAAGTAAGAAGCAAGATTTTGTGGGATATTGCAGAATACATATTGGTAGAAAATTATTGAAGCTAACAATAAGTCCCGTAGGTACGACATCTATCAAGAGCTATAATCACGATAAATATTCACGTCTCGAACCCTCGCAGGGTTTTAACCCTGCGAGGGTTCGAAAAAAAAGCAATTAGAAAACGGTCAACATTAATCAGGAAAGTATACATAGAGAATAAATTAGGCGAGTTGTCTCTAAATATTCATTGCTATCTAGTGCGGCAATTGTTATAGTATAACTATTTTATAGCAAAGATTTTAAACCTTTAATGGTAAGCAAAACAATTCGAAAAGATAAATCATAGCATTTTTTAAGTTTACACAATATATAATACAGTCGCCCATGTCATGTGTTGCTATCGCAATGGCGTGTCTTGTGATGGAAATGGCGTGTGTTGTGATGGAAATGGCGTGTGTTGTAATGGAAATGGCGTGTGTTGTGATGGAAATGGCGTGTGTTATGATGGAAATGGCATGTGTTGTTATCGCAATGGCGTATGTTGTAATGGAAATGGCGTGTGTTGTAATGGAAATGGCATATGTATATTTGAATATACAAGCTCAATACAATATTAAAATTAAAACAGACCTCATTTCAATATATTCCTAGAGGGCTATTCAAAGTAAATAATTCAAAAAAAGTGTGAAAATTTGATTTTTACCTATAAATAAGGCTATTTTAACAATATAAAATCAATAAAAGCAATGTAAAAATAAATTTAACATAAAAAAAGAAAAAAAATTTCAATATGTTTATATGAGTATCAAAAAACTTTTTATACTTTCGTTCTGCTATGAGTAATTTATGATTTTTATTAATTTAATTATATATTATTCGAAAATGAAAAAGAATCAAAATCAAACAATTAGAATGTTCCAATTGACATCGGAATATTTAGATGGAGCCGACAATACCCTTATAAATGGATTACCAGGATTCCTAGAGTGTCAAAATGAGATTAATTTGAACAATACCAAAATTAGATCTCAGTATGATTTACAAACCCGAAAAATTACAGGGTTTGCTGTAGAGAAAAAAAGTATTAGAAATGAATTAACCTCTGTTGCTTTAGACATTAGTAATCGTGTAGAATTATTTGCTTCTAACACCGGTAATCAAGAATTAAAAAATGATATTCATTTCACTATTAGTTCTTTTAATAAAATTTCAGAAAATGAATGTGTATCGAAATGCGATAACATTTATACAAATGCGCTCACTTTTTTAACCGAATTAGAACCTTATGGAGTTACTGCAGCTCTATTATCGAATTTTCAAGATTTAATTATAAAATATACTAATAATCTTTCAAGAAGTCAGTCTGAAATTAATATTGGGAAAATAGCTACTTCAGAAATAGCAAATTTAATAAGTGCCAATCAACAACAATTTGAAAAAATGGATTTGATTGTTAAAATGTTGAAATCAACTGCACCTGAATTTGTAAATGGATATTTTGAAAGTCGTAACATTAATTCAGCAGCTTACCGCCCTATTTCAATTCGCTTTTTTCTATTTGATAATTTTTCAAAACCAATTCCAATGGTTTTGGTTACCAATGAAGAATTAAAAATTCGAAGACGCACAGGCGAAAAAGGAATTATCTATTTAAAAAACATCAAAGAAGGCTCTTTCGAGTTTACTTTTTCCAAAGTGGGCTATGCTACCGTAAAACGTGTTGTAAATGTAACTCCTAATGAACGTACAGATATTAAAGTCGTTATGGTTTTAGATTAGGTTGTTTTTAAAACTAGTAGGTTGTAAGTTGTAGGTTTGTATGATGTGCTTGGCCATCAAATGACCA
>CANCJZ010000016.1 GCA_947378465.1 Flavobacteriaceae bacterium | reverse complement strand
AGCAATAGGCTCCAATACTGTCAATACTTTAGTTCTAGCAGTCATGATGCCACGCATATTTGGAATACGCAAATCTTTCTCTTCAACTAATCCTTTTTGTCCACCTATAATAAGAGGTAAAGAAGCCGATACGATTTCTTTTCCACCGTCAATTTCTCTTCCTGCTTTTGCAGAAGTACCCTCAACGCTAAGTTCTGTACAAGAATTTACAAAGTTGTAGCCCAATAAACCTGCTAACATTCCAGGAACCATTCCACCGTTATAGTCTAATGATTCTTTTCCACAAATTACTAAATCATAACCGCCTGTTTTAACCACTTCAGCCAATTGTTTAGCCACAAAAAAACCGTCAGTAGGAACAGCGTTTACTCTGATTGCCTCATTGGCTCCAATCGCTAAAGCTTTTCTTAAAGTCGGTTCTGTATCTGCTCCGCCAACATTCACAACAGTAACAGTTGCTCCTTGTTGTTCTTGGAACCAAATCGCTCGGGTTAATCCAAATTCATCATTAGGGTTGATTACGTATTGAACACCGTTAGTGTCAAACTCTGAATCTCCATTTACAAAGTTAATTTTGGAAGTAGTATCAGGTACGTGGCTGATGCAAACTAATATTTTCATTATATAGATATTTATGTTTTTTTCTGAGCGTAAAAGTATAAATTTTTTTTCTACTTTTTGTATGCGCGCATAATATATTTCAGTATTATATCGATTTCGTAACACATATTTGTTAAATATTCTGATTATAGTCCATTATCGCGTACGAAACCTTGCGATAATTATAGGTAAAATATGTTTTTTAATCGTTTTTAATTTTTATTTTTGCCTTTCGTAAAATTGATTTAAAAGATAATTTCTATATGAGAACGATACAATTTAGAGAAGCAATAGCTGAAGCGATGAGCGAAGAAATGCGTCGCGACGAATCAGTATATTTGATGGGTGAAGAGGTAGCTGAATACAACGGAGCTTACAAGGCTTCCAAAGGGATGCTAGCTGAATTTGGCCCAAAAAGAGTTATTGATACGCCAATTGCCGAATTGGGTTTTGCTGGTATTGCTGTGGGTTCTGCTATGAATGGTTGTCGTCCTATTGTTGAGTATATGACCTTCAATTTCTCCTTAGTAGGAATTGATCAAATCATTAATAATGCTGCTAAAATGCGTCAAATGTCAGCGGGTCAATTTCCAATGCCAATGGTATTCCGTGGGCCTACTGCTTCTGCAGGGCAATTAGGGGCAACACACTCTCAGGCTTTTGAAAACTGGTTTGCAAATACTCCAGGATTAAAAGTAGTGGTGCCTTCAACAGTTTATGATGCTAAAGGTTTATTAAAAGCTGCCATCCGTGATAACGATCCTGTAATTTTTATGGAATCAGAACAAATGTATGGAGATAAAGGTGAAGTTCCAGAAGGGGAATACATCATTCCTTTAGGGCTAGCGGATGTCAAAAGAGAAGGAACGGATGTAACGATTGTTTCTTTTGGTAAAATCATCAAAGAAGCTTTTCTTGCAGCGGATGAATTAGCGAAAGAAGGCATTTCTTGTGAAATCATTGATTTGAGAACCGTACGTCCAATGGATTATGATACCATTATCAACTCTGTAAAGAAAACGAATCGTTTGGTAGTTTTAGAAGAAGCTTGGCCTTTTGCTTCTGTAGCTTCTGAAATAACTTATATGGTTCAAGACAAAGCTTTCGACTACTTGGATGCGCCTGTACAACGTATCACTACAGCGGATACTCCTGCACCTTATTCACCAACTTTATTGAAAGAATGGTTACCAAATGCAGCAGATGTTGTTAAAGCTGTCAAAAAAGTAATGTATAAATAATATTAAACTATTATATTTGAGGCTTCATCAGAACGAGTTTTTGATGAAGCCTTTTTTATTACTATGAGAAACTTATTTGTTGTAATTGCTGTTTTCCTTTTCAATTCAATACTGGCTCAAACTAAAGTCAGTGGTGTGGTGCTAGATAAAAAAAATCAACCCATTTCTTTTGCTAATGTTATTTTCAAAGGTTCTACCGAAGGGGTTGTAAGTAATGAAGACGGTAAGTTTTATTTGGAATCCAAAAAAAACTATTCCACAATATCCGTTTCTTTTCCTGGTTATTCACCCAAAGATTATGATCTTCCCAAAGCAGTCAATTATGATTTGAAAATTGTCCTTGTGGAAGAAGAAGTATTGAAAGAAGTAGTCATTTATACAGGGAAAACCTCCAAAAAGAACAATCCAGCACTTGATATTTTAAGAAAAATATGGGCGCGCAAGCGTAAGAATGGTTTGCGAATGTTCAATCAATACCAATATAAAAAGTATGAGAAAGTGGAATTCGACTTGAATTCCATTGATAGTGCTTTTAAGAAAAATAAAATCTTCAAAGGATTGGAATTTGTTTTTGATAAAATAGACACCTCAAAAGTAACTGGTAAAACCTATTTGCCGATGTTTATTAATGAGGCTATTTCCGATGTGTATGGTGATAATAAACTAGGTAAAACTAGAGAAATACTTAAGGCCAATAAAAACTCTGGATTGAGTAATGGTGATGGAGTCAATAAATTCATCAATGATTTGTATTCTGATTATAATATCTACGATAACTATTTGAATTTTTTCGATAAAAGTTTTACCAGCCCGCTTTCTCGTACAGGAATCGACGTGTATAACTATGTGTTGGCCGATAGTTCTTTTGTGGAAGGCAAGTGGTGTTATAATATTGTGTTCTATCCCCGTCGGAAAAATGAATTGACTTTTAAAGGTGATTTTTGGGTAAATGATACCACCTTTGCGATTAAAGAAATCAACATGGCGGTTACCAAAAGTGCCAATATCAACTGGGTTAAGGATGTGTATATCGAACAAGAGTTTGATGTAGTGAATGATTCCGTGTTTCTTTTAACTCGTGACTATATGATGTCTGATTTTTCTTTAAATAAAAAAGAAGATTCTAAAGGGGTGTATGGCAAGCGAACCACTCTCTTCAAAGATCATAAATTTAACGAAGAAAAACCTATCAAATTCTACCAAGAGGAAGTCAACTATATCGATAATTCCGTCTATAATAAGGATGATGAATACTGGGCTGAAAACCGATTCGAGAGTCTGAATAAGGATGAGAAAGGCATCTATAAAATGTTGGACACGCTTAAAACCGTCAAGAAGTTTAAGCAAATGTATAATTTGGTTTCTATCTTAGGAGATGGATATATACCAATCAGGCATTTCGATTACGGTCCTATTTTCTCCACTTTTGGGTACAATCAGGTGGAAGGAATCCGAACTCGTGTAGGAGGAAGAACCTATTTTGGTCCCAATGATTTATGGCGTATACAAGGATATACTGCTTATGGATTTAAAGATAATAAATTCAAATACGGATTCTCAGGTAAATGGATGATTGAAAAGAAAAACAGAATTATTATCTCAGGAGGGAACCGACGCGATGTAGAACAAATTGGAGCAAGTTTGACTACAACTAATGATGTGTTAGGACGTAGCTTTGCTTCTTCGAGTTTGTTTACTACGGGAACTAATGGAAAGTTGACCAATATTAATTTGAGCACCTTAGCTGTTGAAATCGAACCGGTAAAGAATCTGATCTTCTCCACTTCATTTTCCTACAGGACTTTGAGGTCAGCGTCATCTGTTTTTAGTTTGGATTATTATACGGACAATACCTATACGACTACCAATAGTGTTGTCCGACAATCAGAACTTAATCTGCAAGTAGAATACACTCCCAAAAAACAATCTATTGGCTACGGAGTAGAGCGGAGAGTTCTAGATAATCCTTACAGTCGTTTCTTTGTCAATTATAGTGAAGGACTTAAAGGAGTGATCAATAGTGATTTTAGTTATAGAAAGCTCCAGTTGTATTACCGCCAACCCATTGTGATCGGGCCTATTGGTCGTTCTAATTTTACTTTGGAAGTGGGCAAAATATACGGTCAAGTGCCTTTGGGATTGTTGAGTATCATCCCTGGGAATCAATCCTATTTCAATATCGAAAACACCTTTAATAACTTGAATTATTACGAGTTTGTTTCGGATCAATACGCTACTTTTCAATGGGAGCACAATTTTCAAGGTAAAATTTTCGCGCGTATTCCTATGTTGCGCAAGCTGAATTGGAGAGAAATCATCGATGTCAAATCAGCTTACGGTAGTATTTCCGATCAGAACCGATTGATCAATGCCTCAGGATTGGTATATGTGGCGCCTAAAACACCGTATTGGGAGTACAGCGCAGGTATCGGGAATATTTTCAAAGTGTTCCGTTTGGATTTCTGTTGGAGAGGTAACTATCGCGATATGCCGGGAGCGAATAACTTTGCAATTAAAGGTTCTTTCGGTTTTTATTTCTAATCCTTGTTTGTTTTTGTAAAATAGGTAATACGCTGATGCAAAAAGCTCTTGATTTTCTTTCTGCGAAAGATGCAATATTAAAGCAAATTATCGACCGTTTTGGCGCTCCTATAGTTCAAAAAAGAGCCGAAGGTTTTGCCTCGATGTGTCATATTATTCTGGAGCAGCAAGTGTCGATTGCTTCGGCCAAAGCGTGTTATTTGAAAATCGAAACGCTTTTCGGTTCCATTACTCCGGAAATCATTGCTACTGCTTCCGACGAGGACTTGCGAAGCTGTGGTGTTTCACGTCAAAAAACAATCTATCTCAAGGACTTGGCTGCTAAAGTAATTTCCCATTATATCGACTTTGATTCGTTTGCCAATAAAACAGAAGAACAAGTTCGTTCCGAGTTAATTGCCGTTAAGGGAGTTGGGAATTGGAGCATTGAAGTGTATTTGATGTTTTGTTTACAATCGCCTGATATAATACCTCTTGGGGATATTGCTATCAAGAATACTTTAAAGGAACTTTATGGCTGTCAGACCTATGAAGAGATGATTGCCTTGACGGAATCTTGGAAGCCTTATCGAACTTTGGCTTCTTTTGTGGTATGGCACCACTATTTGGTGAAAAGAAATAAAATAAATATGTAAAATTACTATACATTCCTCCCTCATTTTTCCATAAATAACTACCTTTGTCCCGTTTAAATAAATAATAGAAAAATGACAGCAGATAAATTGCAAACATTTGATGTTTTGGTTGAAATCCCTAGAGGGAGCCGAAACAAATATGAATATGATTTTGATTTGAAAAGAATGCGTTTTGATAGAATGTTATTCTCGTCAATGATGTACCCTTCGGATTATGGTTTTATTCCTGAAACTTTAGCCTTGGATGGTGACCCGTTAGACGTGTTAGTTTTAGTAACTAAACCGACATTCCCAGGTTGTGTAATTGAAATCAAACCTATTGGAGTATTCCATATGGCGGATGATAAAGGTCCAGATGAGAAAATCATTTGCGTTCCTGTTTCTGATCCTAACTGGAACAAATACGACGATTTATCTGATGTGAATCCACATTTGTTAAAAGAAATTGAACATTTCTTTGAAGTATATAAAGATTTAGAGAACAAAAGAGTAGATGTTCAAGGATGGGGAGACGTTAATGAGGCTCGTAGAATCATTAAAGAATGCGTGGAGCGCTTTCAAGCTATCGAAAACAAACCTGAAGGCTTATTCAGTATAAAATAGTTAATAACATTATGAATAAAAGGCAATCTTGCATTAGTGAGATTGCCTTTTTTTTTTATATTTGTTAACATTAACAACAAATATAATTATCTAATATGAATGAATTTATGATTTACGTCCCAATTGTAATGGCTATAATTGGACTGGTCTTTATGATGGCCAAAAGAGCTTGGGTGTTAAAGCAAGACGCTGGTGATGGTAAGATGAAAGAGATTTCAGATTATATCTACGAAGGCGCATTAGCATTCTTAAAAGCAGAATATCGTTTATTAGCCATCTTCGTTCTTGGAGCGAGTTTAGTGTTGGCGGGTATTACTTTATTACCTGGAGTTAAAACTGATATTTTAATTGTGGTAGCTTTCATTTTTGGAGCGTTCTTTTCGGCTTTTGCAGGGAACATCGGAATGAAGATCGCTACTAAAACCAATGTTCGTACTACTCAAGCGGCTCGTACAAGTTTGCCACAGGCGTTAAAAGTTTCTTTTGGCGGTGGAACCGTAATGGGTCTTGGGGTTGCTGGTTTGGCAGTACTTGGACTGACTACATTTTTTATTATTTTCTTTCATATTTTTATGAAAGGAGTTTGGACGGATACTGAAGGGATGACTGTAGTGCTTGAAACACTTGCAGGTTTCTCTCTTGGAGCGGAATCAATCGCTTTGTTCGCTCGTGTTGGGGGTGGTATATATACAAAAGCTGCTGACGTAGGAGCTGACTTAGTAGGTAAAGTGGAAGCAGGAATTCCTGAGGATGATCCTCGTAATCCAGCTACTATTGCGGATAACGTAGGGGATAACGTAGGAGATGTTGCGGGTATGGGTGCCGATTTATTCGGTTCGTATGTAGCAACCGTATTAGCGGCTATGGTTTTGGGTAACTATGTTATCAAAGATATGGGCGGTAAAATCGAAGATGCATTTGGAGGTATTGGACCAATTTTATTGCCAATGTCAATCGCTGGATTCGGAATCTTATTCTCTATTATAGGTACAACATTAGTGAAAATCACTAGCAATGATGCCAAAGAAAAACAAGTACAAGGAGCATTAAACGTAGGGAACTGGGTATCTATTGCCTTAACTGCTGTTTCATGTTTCTTTTTAGTACAATATTTATTGCCTGCTACTATGAAAATGGAATTTTATGGTGAAGGCTTGAAAGATATCTCTTCAATGAGAGTATTCTATGCAACTATCGTAGGATTAGTAGTGGGAGGGGTAATCTCTTCGGTAACGGAATACTACACTGGGTTAGGAACAAAACCAGTATTGGCCATTGTTCAAAAATCATCAACAGGAGCTGGAACTAACGTAATTGCAGGTTTAGCAACAGGGATGATTTCTACCTTCCCAACGGTTTTATTATTTGCTGCAGCTATTTGGTCTTCGTATGCATTTGCAGGATTCTATGGAGTGGCATTAGCAGCGTCAGCAATGATGGCTACTACCGCTATGCAGTTGGCAATTGATGCTTTTGGTCCTATTTCGGATAATGCAGGAGGTATTGCAGAGATGAGTGAATTACCAAAAGAAGTACGTACTCGTACGGATATTTTGGATTCAGTTGGAAATACTACAGCAGCAACAGGAAAAGGGTTTGCGATTGCTTCGGCAGCATTAACTTCTTTGGCTTTATTTGCTGCTTATGTAACCTTTACAGGTATTGATGGAATTAACATCTTTAAAGCGCCAGTATTGGCAATGTTATTCGTAGGGGGTATGATTCCTGTAGTGTTCTCGGCTTTGGCGATGAACTCAGTAGGTAAAGCGGCTATGGATATGGTTTATGAAGTGCGTCGTCAGTTCAAAGAAATTCCAGGAATTATGGAAGGAACTGGTAAGCCAGAGTACGGTAAATGTGTTGAGATTTCTACTAAAGCGGCATTACGTGAAATGATGTTGCCAGGAGTATTAACTATTGGTTTCCCTATTGCAATTGTATTGTTAGGCAAATTAGTTTATGCGGACAATAACCAATTAATTGCAGAAATGTTAGGTGGTTATATGGCAGGAGTTACAGTATCAGGAGTACTTTGGGCAGTGTTCCAAAACAACGCTGGTGGTGCTTGGGACAATGCTAAAAAATCATTCGAAGCAGGAGTTATGATCAATGGAGAGATGACTTACAAAGGTTCGGATGCGCATAAAGCAGCGGTAACTGGAGATACTGTAGGAGATCCATTCAAAGATACATCAGGTCCATCTATGAACATCTTAATTAAATTAACGTGTTTGATTGGATTAGTAATCGCTCCAATCTTAGGAAATGGTGGCGAAGGCGCAATGAAAAAAGAGATCAAATGTACTATGGAAATGAAATCGTCTTGTTCAGAAGAGGGTGATATGATTGGTAATTGTGATATGAAAGAGTGCGCTAAAATGACGAAAGATGAGTGTGCTAAAATGTGCGACGATAAAGGTTGCACTCCAGAGCAAAAAGAAGCTTGTTTGTCACATTACGACAAAGATGGTAAATTTATGGCTACTGAAGAAGGAGCGGATTGTTGTGCTAAAAAAGAAGGCGCAATGGGCAAAGATGTTAGAGTTGAAATTACCAACACTAATGGAAAAGCTAAAGCTACTGTTACTTCAACGGTAAATGGAAAATCTACTACTCAAACGTTTGAAGGAACTGAGGCTGAAGTAAAAGCTAAAGTGGAAGCTTTAAAATAATTGAAATACATTTTTCAAATTATATTTTATTAAAATGTGCCTCACGTAAGTGGGGCATTTTTTATGGAAATAAGTTAGGTGTTGGAATTGTTGAGGTTGCTTGGGGATGTTGTATTGAATGGTACTATTGAATGGTTGTATGAAACATTATTAGGTTAAGTGATTTTGATTGTGTGATTTTTCCCTTTGGTCGAAAGGACAAACTTTGGTGTCACTTGGTTGTAACCGGAATCATATAAAACAATTGATAATGTATAAAGAATAAATCATTCAAAGGAATTTCAATAAATCAAAAAGGTCCCGATAAGCATCGAGACCTTTTATATTTTAATAAAATAAAAAAGCAATATCAATTTATATTGCAATTCTTACTTAAGTGGGTTTTATTTAAAATAAACCGTTGATTTCCGCATCAATTCGGTTGATGATGTTTCCTAAATCCTCCGGGTTGTTTACAAAATCGATATTATCCACATCAATGATGAGTAATTTGCCTTTAGTATACGTTTGTACCCAAGCTTCGTAGCGTTCGTTTAAACGACTTAAATAGTCGATGGAGATGGTGTTCTCGTAATCACGGCCTCGTTTGTGGATTTGCGATACTAAGTTCGGGATTGAACTTCTTAAATAAATTAATAAATCAGGAGCTTCTACTAGGCTTTCCATCAATTCAAATAAAGATTTGTAATTCTCAAAATCTCGATTCGTCATCAATCCCATCGCGTGAAGGTTAGGAGCGAAGATGTGCGCATCTTCATATATCGTTCGGTCTTGAATGATTTTCTTTCCGCTTTCGCGAATTTGTAAAACCTGACGAAAGCGACTGTTTAAGAAGTAGATTTGTAAGTTGAACGACCAGCGTTCCATTTGATGGTAAAAGTCGTCTAAGTAAGGGTTGTCTACAACGTCCTCAAAGTGAGGTTCCCATTTGAAATGCTTTGCTAAATATTTAGTAAGAGTTGTTTTTCCGGCGCCGATGTTTCCTGCTATAGCTATGTGCATTACGGTATGTTTATTTTATAATTCATAATTCCTTTCGTTGTAAAAATAGATAAAATTTGGTCTTTGTAATAAAATTTTATAAAGCTTTTTTGAATTTTTTCTATTTCATACAATTGACTTGTACTTCGGTCATTTAAGAAGAGTTTTCCTTCCTTTAAATAAATAATTTTATTCTTGTCGAGCAATTGCATTTGATCGTTAGCTTCTATTGCTCCATTGGAAAACATCCTTCCAAAAATGGTGCATAACTGCCATTGATTTTGTTTGTCAATCCATTGAAAGTAGTTAAAATCCGTTTGATAGTAGGTAAAACTTTCTTTAATGGGTACCCCTAAATCACTGTATTGATTGGTAGTGGTATCGAATAAGCCAATGTGTTGGTCCAAGCTGTTGTATATCCACAGTTTATTCTGTCCGCTTACCCCTACGGCGGAGGCCATTATGGGCGTATCGTAGTCTGAAAAGTTAAATTTTTCAATCTCACTAAGCTGACTGTCCAATAGTACTACCGTATTGAAGTTTTCATAGAACACTAATACCTTTAAGGGATTCAATAAATCTACCTTTGAAATCTTTCCCAAGGATAGATTTTGATATTGGAAGGTCTTTTGTTCATTTTTTTTGAAGAGTACATTATTTTTTACATAAAAATAATTTTTAAAACCATCAAAGCCAATATAATCATCCGCCTCTACAGCAATGGAATCAATCACTGTTGCATTGAGCTTGCGACTTTGTCCTTGAATTGAAAGACCGGCAAAGAGTACTATTAGCGTTATAAGTTTTTTCATACTGTGGCTAAATTAAACTAAAGCTTTTAATCTTGTATACGTCTGTTAAAAAATATTTTAACAAATCTTTGGTAACAAATTGTACTATAATTCGTCATATTTGTTACGTTTAAAAAATAAAACCAACCACTAATGAAGAAAATAGCTTTAACATGGGCATTATTACTGACCATTATTAGCGTTAACGCTCAAAAAGATTTTCAAGGAATGGCCGTTTATGAATCTAAAACCAGTACGGCTGATTTTAAAAAAAGATTTGAAGGGAATAAAGACATCACTCCTGATATGCAGAAAATGATTGAGGAGCGTATGAAAAAGATGTTTGAAAAAACCTTTATCCTTAACTTCGACAAACAAGCTTCGATCTACAAAGAAGAAGAAAAATTAGATACTCCGGGACAAAATGGAGGTGGAGGATTCCGTATGATGAGCTCCATGATGGGTGGCGGTGGCACCTATTATAAAAACGTAAAAGACAAAAACTACACAGTTGATAAAGAATTTATGGGGAAAGAATTCTTAGTGAAAGATTCACTTAAAACCTATAAATGGAAAATGGAAGGCGAAACACGCCAAATTGGAGGTTATAACTGCTATAAAGCAACTTGTGTGGTTCCTACTAGCAAAACTGATTTTAGAAATTTCCGTCCTAAAAAAGAGGAGGATAAAAAGCCAGAGACCACGGCTACGGAAACTAAAAATGCGGATGGTACTGTTAAAAAAACGAGCTTCTTAGACGAAATTGATTTGCCAAAAGAAATCACTATTACCGCTTGGTATACACCAGAAATCCCAGTTAATCAAGGGCCAGAAGGCTACTGGGGATTGCCGGGATTAATACTTGAAGTAAACGATGGAAAAACAATTATACTTTGCTCTAAAGTAGTTTTGAATTCAAAAGATAAAGTAGGGATCAAAGCTCCAAACAACGGAAAGCAGGTTACACAGTCTGAATATGACGAAATTGTAATCAAGAAAATGGAGGACATGAGAGATTCGAACCAAGGACCTAATAGAGGTGGGCCAATGAGAATGGGTGGGCATTAAAATGTTGCGCAACGCGAAGAATATCAAGTACTAAATTATATCATTCGGTTACTATATTAAATTCATTTGTAAGTTAATAACAGCCTTAACGGGCTGTTTTAACTTTTAAAAAAAATATCCCAAAAAAACTATGAAGAAACTATTACTTCTATTAACATTGCTACTTTCGGCCTTTACATTCGCTCAAAATGTGCGTTTGGACGGCGTTGTTTCCGAGTCGGGGAAAGAGCCGCTTGAAATGGCGAATATTATGGCCGTTAATCAAGGTACTAAGGCGGTCGATGCATATGCGATTACCAACGACAAAGGAAAGTATTTCTTGAACCTGAAAGCCAATTCCACTTACTCATTAAAGGTGTCCTATTTAGGGATGAACAATAAAGAAATTACGATTGTCACTCACACCGATAATATGACCCATAATGTGATTATGGAAGCCGGTGGGATTGAATTAGAAGGCGTAGAAATTGTACGTGAAATGCCCGTGTCGATTAAAGGAGATACCATCGTGTATAATGCCGATTCATTCAAAAGCGGGACCGAGAAAAAGTTGGAAGATGTATTGAAAAAGCTTCCTGGAGTTGAAGTAAACTCGGATGGAGAAATAGAAGTAGAAGGTAAAAAAGTGTCTAAATTAATGGTCGAAGGCAAAGATTTCTTTGACGGAGATACTAAATTAGGAGTGAAAAACATCCCTGCTGACGCTATTGATAAAGTACAAGTGTTGCGTAATTACAATGAGAATTCCATCCTTAAAGGAGTCGAGAACAATCAGGATAATATTGCGATGAACATCAAACTGAAGAGCGGTAAAAAGAACTTTTGGTTTGGGGATATGACCGCTGGGATTGGCGTAGGACATACCGAGGATCGGCACATTATCAATCCTAAAATTTTCTATTACAGTCCTAAGTACAGTATTAATGTGATTACCAATTTTAATAATATTGGGGAATTGCCTTTAACGATTCAAGATTATTTTAAATTGACGGGTGGATTTAGAGGCTTTATGTCCAAAGGAGGGTCGACCTTCAATGTCACTACTAACGACGTTGGAATCTCGATGCTTCGAAACAATAGAGCTCAAAACATCGATACTAAATTTGGAGCTACCAATTTCTCTTATAGCGTAACGAAAACCTGGACGCTTTCAGGCTTTGGGATACTTTCGTCCTCCACTACTGATTTGCAAACCAACACACAGACGACTAACTTTACCAATAATGTCGGGTCCTTAACTCAAGAGTTGGCGCATCAAAAAACCAACTACGGATTGGCTAAACTTAGTTCGTCCTACAAACCGAATTCGAAATTTCAGTTTGATTATGATATGTTAGCAAAAACTTCTAAGCAAGAGGAAGATAATAATTTGATGCGACAAATTGTTCAAACTTCCGGTTCAGTTAGTGATAACTTGTTGACTAATAAAAAGCAAAATCCTACAACGATCAATCAAAATTTAGGTTTGTATTATACCCAAAGCGATAAAAATGTATTTGTACTTGAAATGCAACATTTGTATCAGGATGAAAATCCTTTTTATAAGGCTAATATTGGGTCGAATCCATTAAATACAATGAACTTTGGGATTGTTAATGACGGATCGGGACGTTACGATTTTTCACAGAGTCGTTTTGTAAAAACCAATAAACTGGATGCCAAGTTGGATTACTACTATATGGTAACTCCTAAAAGTAACATCAATGTAACGGTAGGGAATACTTATTCCTATCAGGGCTTTAATTCGAACTTGTTCCAAACGCTTAGTAGTGGTTCTATCAATGATTTGAATTCCAATACTAAGAACGATGTAGCGTATAATTTTAACGACAGTTTTGTGGGCTTGCATTACAAAATGTTGAGCGGTAAATTTACGTTTACACCAGGAATTAGTGCCCATACCTATGTGATGAACAATAATCAATTAGGCACGGACTTCAAACGCAGTTTCAATAGATTTCTTCCTGATTTCTTTGTGTTGTATCAAATTAAAAAGGCGGAAACCTTAAGTTATAACTATGCGTTTACCAATAACTTTACGGATGTGAATCAATTGATAGCTAATTATATATTGACCAATTACAACAGTTTGTTTTCGGGGAATAGAACTTTAGAGAACTCAACGGCACAAACCCACAGCCTTCGATATTTCAAATACAATATGTTTAATTTTGAAAACATCTTTGCGAATATTAGCTATTCCACTACCGCAAAATCCATTAACTCCTCTGTAGATTTTAATGGAGTGAACCAAATTTCGAGTCCTATTAACTCTGCTTTTGCCAATCAAACCTTATCGGGAATGGGGAGTTATGGACGTTCCTTTCTTAAACATTACAAGGCATCGGGGAGTACTAACTTGAGCTGGGCTAAATTCAACAACCTTCAAGGGAATAATTACCGAACTACGGAGAGTTTTAATCAGGTGTATACCGTTAAGGCATCGACGAACTTTAAAAATATGCCGAATATTGAAATCGGTTACGAGTACGATGTCAACAAGAATACTTTGGCTAAGTATTACACACAGAAACCTACGGCTCGTTTGGATTACTATTTCCTAAAAAGTTTCGCCTTTGTATCGGAGTTGGAATTGTACCACTATTACAACAAGGATAAAACCGTTGACAATCGTTACAATTTCTTGAATACGAGTTTGGTGTACCAAAAAAAGGACAGCAAATGGGAGTATAAAATTTCCGGAACCAACATACTGAATACCAAATCGCTTAACGATAACAGCTTTAATCAGTTTACGATTACCAATACACAGTATTACGTGCAACCGCGTTATATCATCTTTAGTATGAAATACAATCTTTAAGAGATCTCTTTTTTTGTTTTTTATTAAAATAATTAAAACAAAATCCATTCATTTTATAAAACAAGAGCTTCATTTTGAGGCTCTTTTTTTTGATTGTAGTTGCTAGTTTTTTATTTTAATAAAATAAAATACACGAATTAAATAGTGACAATATTTTCAATACCTTTCCGTTTCCATTTCTATATGTTATAACCAACTTTAAAAAGTTTATCTATGTATCCTAAGATTTTTATGTTTATGCTGTCGCTTACAGTCATTACTTCGTTTGCGCAAACCAATACACTTAAGCCCGGAAACTATAAGGCCAATGCTTCAGGTCAAAAAATCCTGCTCAAAGTAGGAGAAAACAATCAATATGAAATGGCTTTTTTGTACGGACAATATTCAATGGTAAACGATACCGTTGTTTTTAATAATCAATTGCGTAATGAAAGCAGTTTTGATTTAAAAAATAAATTGGATGCCCCACAATCGTCGGATTTAAAATTACAATTTAAGACTTCTTCATTTCAATATGTGGCAGAAAAAATATATATTGGAGTTCAAAAAAATGATAGTACTCCGCCAGAATATAAAAGTTTGCTGGATTATGTTGATAAAAATAATTTTAATAGAACCGACTCTATATTTACTTTATCTGTGGATAAGCCAAAGTATCTTTATTTAGTAGATGTAAGAAAGCGCAAGGATGCACTAACTTCTAAATATCAAATTAATGAGACGATGAATCTTTTAGAGGTTGATTATACAAAATCAGAGCTTGGAGGATTAGAGTTAAAAGGGTATTTTGATAAAAACAGCAATAAATTAAAAATTACCGATGGAAGACATCCCATTTTATTTTCCTTTGAACCCGAAAATGATACTGCCGCTAAAGATCAAAATTTACTTGTCGTTGTTGAAAATAAAGATGAAAAAAATTGGTTGGTTAACAATGGATTTGCCACTGCTAGCGATGAAGCTTATTTTGGAGATAACATCAGTTCAGAGTATAAATTCAAACATAACCGTTTCAAAACCTATGAAGAAGCACGACTAAAAGCGGCTAAAGACAAAGATAAGTTTCTGGTTCTGGTGTATGATAAAAGTAAAGAAGGCAAGACGTTTTTTGATAATTTCCTAAAAGCAAATGAGAATAACTTAAGCGATATAATGTATGATGAGTATAAAGCAAATATTGACCATTTTAATTTTTATTTTATCTCAGAGAAGGACCAAAAGCTGATTAGTAAATATAAAATTAATGAGCAACCCGCTATGATTGTGTTGAATGCTGATGGCGATATGATATATCACACTAAAGGGAACATTATTGATCATCAAGACAACTTTAATGATTATACCAACATCTATACGGATTTGAATACTACCAATATGTTGAAAAAACTTGACGAGGCTATTGTCAATAAAAAGACCACGCTTCAGGAGCTTAAAATGGCGCTGAAAAATAGTTTGCAATACACTATCCCTACACCGTCGGATTTGGAATATGATGGTTATGTTACAGATACCACAGCGGTTGCTGTAGATACCGTATCAGCAATCGATACTACCGTTGTTGTTAAAGAAGTAGCCGAAGCAGCTAATCAAGTGGAACGCTATTATCGCATTAAAGACCGTGAAAATCTATACGCATTAAAAGCATCTAAAGAAACGATTCATTATAAATGGCAACAAATTGTTGACGATTATATCAAAACCAAAGTTTATGACCAAGACTTTATAGATCTTTGTCAATATGAATTAGAAAAAAATGGTTTTGATTATCATTTGTTTGGAGAAGATAGTAAATTGTTTGATGCTACCGATTTCCTTTTGCTCGATTACCTCTATGGTCAATATGCAGTCGTCTCTTCGCATAGAGGAGCTAATTTTACTGTTCCAGAATCTGAATTCATGTCTTCGGCAGTCGAATATATTCCTTACACATTGAATACAAATTGTAGTAGTTATTATAATCCTGAGCGCAAAAATTTAGATAAGTCCTTAGACTATTTTAAGAGATTCTTGCAATTGACTCAATATAGAATTGACGATGTAGAGAACTACTTGTCTTTTTTGAAAGAAAACGTGCAAGGTGATAATGCAGCCTATATCAATGCCTATGACAACTATTATAATTTTGTAATCAAAGCGGATCGCAGTGTTATTGAATGTTTAGATGCTGTTTATGATTTTGAAAATGGCTATGGACAATGGACTGAATTCAAAGAGAATTTTTCTAGTATGGCCAATTCGGCTGCTTGGAGCGTTGTAGAAAATAAAAACGGAGCGGCTCAAATTAAAAAAGCGCTTCAATGGAGTGCCACCAGCTTGGTGTTGCAAAATCAAAACTATTATTTCCTTGATACTTACGCGCAATTGCTGTACCGAAATGGTGAAAAAGATAAGGCGATCAGTTATGAACAAAAAGCGATAGATGCTGCAATTAATGCAAAATCAGAAGAAATTGTTGAAGAGTACAGTCATGTATTGCAATCAATGAAAGACGGAACGTATTAAATCCATTCAATTACACTTTAGTGGAACGATAGGAGTATTATAAAACCCAGTTTTGAATTGCTGTTCAAACTGGGTTTTTCTAACTTTAACAAAATCAATACTTGATTATGAAAAAATATTTTATCCAAAAATCACCTTTTGTAGTGCCTACTACGGATGGAAAGTTAATTGAGGAACACCACGGAATCCCTACTACGGGCAATGCGGCTATTTCCATTGCTCATATGATTGCGCCTCCGCATTGGAGTGAACCCTTTCAAACACCCGAGTTTGAGGAATACACTTATATCATCAGTGGCAAAAAGCAATTTATTATCGAGGACGAAACCGTAATCCTTGAAGCAGGACAATCGATCAAAATTGAAAAAAACACTCGAGTACAATATTCAAATCCTTTCGAGGATCCCTGCGAATATATCGCGATTTGTACCCCTGCATTCGACTTTAATAAGGTGCATAGGGAGGAGGGGGAGTAGTGCTCAGTGCTCAGTGTTCAGTGCTCAGTGCTCAGTGTTCAGTGTTCAGTGCTCAGTGTTCGGTGGTGAGTATTCAGTATTCAGTAATCAGTGTTCAATGTTCAGTGCTCAGTGTTTGGTGGTGAGTATTCAGTAATCAGTGCTCAGTGTTCAGTACTCAGTACTCAGTGTTCAGAGGTCAGTATTTAGTGTTCAGTGTTCAGTTTGTGTGCTGGGCTATTTCAGTGTTCAGTGCTCAATTATTATTAATTGTGTGTGTAAATCATTAATTAATCCTTGATTATAATTTTATAATGAAAAGCGTTAAGTAAAATGACTTTATAGTGCAATCAAAATGTTTCAATCAAAGCAAGCCTGTGGGGTGGCATATTGGTATTGAACACTATGTTGCTGTGTTGCGAATCTTTTTTATCTAAAAATTAAACGGCAGCTTTCAGCAACGCGATAATACGTGCTTCTACTTCAGGGCTGTCCCAGCGTTCGGCAATGTTTTCCATTTGCATTACTTCTTCCATAATGGCATTTTGGAAATCGCCTATGGCCAAGGCTTCGGAATAGGGTTGGAGGCTAAAGGTTACACGGCTGTATAAAGGCATCCAAAGTTCAGGGTGCTTGTCGGAAAACCATTTTTCGATTTTCTTTTGCAATAGGAATTGTTCGTCAGCGGTTTTGGTGCTCATCTCGATAAAATTGCGGCGTGACAGCTCTGCAATTGCATCGGCATTGGGCTTACGCGATTTTTCGTATTCGGAGAAAATGGTTTTCCAGTCGTCGCCGTATTTAGTAATCATCTCGTTGAGGATGGTGATGTCCTCGAATCCGGCATTCATTCCGTGGCCATAGAAAGGCACAATGGCGTGCGATGCATCGCCTATCAGTGCGACCTTATCTTCATAAGTCCAAGGATAGCATTTCATTATGGCTAAATAACTGGTAGGATTTTTAAAGAAATCTTTGACCAAGTTAGGAATCACTTCCTGAGTATTAGGGAAATATTTTGCAAAAAAGGCCACTAGTGTTGCCTCGTCTTTTAGTGCATCAAAGGAGTTTTCTCCTTCTAAAGGCATAAATAAGGTACAGGTAAAGCTACCGTCCAGATTAGACAAGGCCATCAACATAAATTGACCTCTGGGCCAGATATGTAGGGAGTTTTTGTCTAATTTATGAGAGCCGTCGGCATTAGCGGGGATGTGCAATTCCTTATAGCCAATCTTCATAAACTCCTGAGAGTAGTCAAAAAGGCTTTGACGTTGCATACGATGGCGGATTCTGGAAAAAGCACCATCAGCACCAAAGACTTTATCGTATTGTATCTCCTCCCATTCGCCGCGTTCGCTTTCGCCAATGTGTAAAGTGGCGGTGCTTAGGGTAACATCCCATATTTTTTGATCAAAGAAAAAATCTACTCCGGCCTCTTCTGCCAAATCAATCATTCTTCGATTCAATACACCGCGAGAAATAGAGAAGATGGCTTCGCCTTCCTTGCCGTAGTATTGGTAATGTAGTTTTTGATCTTGAGTATGAATCGCCCTTTTATCTACTGCAATCCCTATCTTGCGTATTTCGTCGCCTAAGCCTACGTCTTCCATCGCTTTCCAACCTCTGTTGGACATTACTAAGTTAATAGAGCGACCGGAAAATTCGACGGTACGAATGTCAGGACTACGATCGTACACGTGAACGGTATGACCTAATTTTTTAAGATAGATTGCCAACAAGGTTCCTACTAATCCCGAACCGACGATGGCAATTTTTTGTGCAGTTTGCATTAATTTGTGATAAAAGGTTGGGCAAAGTTAGTTTTTTTTATCCAAACCTACTACTACCTACCGCCTAAGACCTTTTTTTATAACACTATTACTTAGGTTGTAATACCAGTTTTGTGGAGGTTTTGATGATTTCCGCCTTGTTGATTTTCATTTTTCTAAAGCCTCCTTTGTTGTACAATTCCGCCTGATCCCTGTAATGAGGGCTCATTGGATTGCCCGATTGTCCTGTTGGCAATACGCTATAACTATTTTCAATATCCGAAAAATCAATCACCCTTCTGGTGGATGGTCCCGCCTTAACTTCGTATTGACCGTTGTCCGTGTAAGTGAACAATAGGTTGTTTATGACTTCATTGGTACCGTTGATTTCATAAGGTCCCACATTGAAGAAACTTCTTAGCGCTTTTATTTTTCCAAATGGATGTTGGTGTTCCAAGGTATGCACGCGGTTCCAAGTCCATAGCTTTTGGTTCTTGCCCAATTGCGTGGTTAAGGCTTCAATGGCCTCTTTATAGGATTGTGTGAGAATTTGAGCGCGGTCTTCTTTGATTCCTTTAGTGTTGGTATTGTCCCACCAAGGCGATTGAATGTTGCTGCTTTGAGAAGCAATCAATTGTTTGACGATGTGGGTGCCGAGAAGCGCATTGAACTTATCTTCGCCTAATTCGTCTTTAAAGGTGTTTTTTAGGTAACAATAGATCCATTTGTTATAGATGGCGGGCGCAAGGGACTGGAGAGTGTTGTCGCCTTTCCATTGCATTAGGGTCGTAAGTGCTTGCTTTTCGGCTGGATTAAGGCTTTGGGTAGCTAGAGCGGAGATCCAATTGGAAATTAAAGCAGGGGCAGTGGCGGAGGTGTCATCGGTAATCATTTTTTGAACATCGGCACTGGTCCAATTGCTTTTCGGAGCCAATAGTTCATCGATACGTGTGGCACGGTCTTTTGGCAAATAATAACCAGGGTATAAATAGCCTTCAATGGCCTCGGGCTGATTATTGGCTGAATATAAATAATTCCAAGGGGGATTAATAGCGGATGGGTTTTTAGAAAAATCCAAATATTCTTTTTGATCGTCTATACCGTTGGCACCGTTCAAGATAAAATTAGGATTGACCCCTGCGGGCATTTTGTACAACTTGCCCGAAGTAATCCACGCAATATTATTTTGCGCATCGCCATACATTACGTTCAAGCCTGGCGCTGCGATTAGTGAAACGCCATTGTAGAAATCCCCGACATTCTTGGCGTGCGACAATTGATGTACCGCATCGAGCAAATGACTCTCTTGCTGGGTATAGATCCACGACAAGGCTACGGGTTTATGATTGTTTAAGCCGGTTAATACGCCATTCAAAACAGGTCCGTGAATGCTGTGTTTTATTTTTAGTGCTACCGAAGCGCTGTCTTTCACTTTGATGATTTTCTCGGTATAGCTAAAGTTTTTATAGCCATTGGCGGTTTTGTATTGGTCGGTATTGGAAGGATTAGGTTCTTCCTCGAACAAATCCATATCGTCGTTTTCAAACATCGTCAATCCATAAGCGTAGTTTCTGTTATGTCCCAATAAAGGGAAAGGAGTGCCTGCCAAATAATAGCCGTACATTTCGTAATCAGGAGTGCAGATGTGGGCTTCGTACCACGTACAGGGTTGTGAAAAGCCGATGTGAGGGTCGTTGGCAAAAAGTACTTTGCCGCTTTTGGTTTTGGCACCGCCAATAATCCAGCTGTTGCTTCCAATAAAGGGAGGGATAGGGGAATCGTCAAGTAGGGTTGCGACCGATTTGGATACGGCGATGTAATCCTCTGTTTTGGTTTTGTAGCTTTTGAGTTGTTTGGAGCCTAATGCGCCGTCAATGCCGAAGTCTTTTAGATATTCCATACCGTATTCACTGCGGATATCGCTGAGTAAAGGATCTGTTTTTTGTGCCATAGCAAAGCTAAAGGACATAAAGCCAAAGATGTTGTAGACATCCTTAAGGGTGAATGCTGATTTCTCAACTCCAACGAGGCTGAACTCAATAGGGGTTTTGCCTTCCTTAATGTATTGGTTGATGCCCTCAAGATAGGCAGAAGCAAGCTTGTAGCTTTCGGAGTTTTTGTCTAAGGCGGCGATGGCTTTAGTGGAATATTCATCAATACCTGTTGCGGCAAAGAACCTATCATTTTTTAACGCTTTGGTGCCAAAGAGTTCGGACAGTCTTCCGGGAGCGATGCGGCGCATGAGTTCCATTTGCCATAATCTATCTTGAGCGTGAACATAGCCAAGGGCAATCATTGCATCCTTTTGAGAGTTGGCATAAATATGAGGGATTCCATATTCGTCAAAATAAACAGTGGTTTCTTTTTGAAGTCCGATGAGCTTTTGATTGCCTTCGTATTGGGGTTTGCTATAATTTAAGTAAGCATATACACTTAGTACCAAGATAAGCACTAAAACCAGCAAAAAGAGTCCTGTTTTTTTGAGGATTTTCATAGAATAAAATGTTTGTTATTACAAATATAGGAAAATGTTAGACGAAAAAGGCTAAAAAGGGCTGTTGAGGCAGGCTGTAGGTGTAGTTCTGTAAAAGCAGTTATCATTTTGAATACGACTCTTTTCTTTTTAAGTAAAATAAAAAGCATTTTGATAAAATCGTATTTCTTTTTATGTAAAATGCCAATCGTGCTATCGAGTAAGTGATTCGTTGTATCGAGTAAGTGTAGCATTGTAGCGAAAACGCTTAGCATTGTAGCGATTAATCATATCGTTGTCAAGAGTAAACGTATCGTTGTAGCGAATTCATTTAGCTTTCTATCGAGTAATGGTATCGTTGTAGCGAGTAAAGGTTTCGTTGTTGCGAAATCGCTTAGCTTTTTAAAAAGTAAACTTAGCTTTCTAAAGAGTAAAGCTATCGTTACGAAGATTAATACCATCGCTTTCAAGAGTAATTGTTTGAATCGAAGAATTAGAGAAATATTTTTCAATTTTTTTTCAAAATAGCCAATGATTATTTTTATAATGTGCAAAAGGAGCAGGTTAATTGGTTAAATAGTTAGCATTCAATGAGTTTTAAGAAAAACGCAATAAAAAAGCACATTGTTATTTTTTACATTAAAAAAAGCAATATTTAAGTCGATTTAGTTAATTTTTAATATAAATGCAGGAGGCGTTTTTTTGCTTTAATTAATTTTAATAATTTAGTCCTTAGTTAGTTATCGAAGTGTTTAATTTCAACAAAAATTGTTATGAATTCCATACAAGATAAAAAATTGAGTATGTTTCTGCTATTAATTAATGTTATTAGTGGAGTTGATGTTGCAGTTTTGGCATTGTTACCTGGCTTTTCGGCTATGTTCGCCAAATTGCAGTTGAATGTGAGTTTGTTACATCAGGGACTTGGCAAGCAAGCCACTGTAATCAGTGGGGTTGCATTGAACAAAAACCTGATTAAAAGATTGCTCATTGCAACGACGATCTCTGTGTCTGAAAAGTTAGTAGCGCTTGCTACTAATACTAAGGACGTAGTATTAAAGGAGGAGGCGCGCACCACATCGAGTGAGTTGTCGAAAATCTCCAATAATAATTGTTATACCGAATGCAAGAAGATTTATGATTATGCCCAAGAAAATAAAGTGGCTCTTGAAGCCTATGGTGTAACGGATGATATCTTGCTTTCTTTTGAGGATTGTTTAAGTAGTTTTGATTCATTAATTCCAGCTCCCAAAAGAGAAGAGGATGAGAAAAAAATGGCGACTTCAGAAATTGCCAGTCTTTTCGCAGAAACGGATCTTTTAGTAGAGGATATGGATGCGGTGATTAAAGTAATCAGTGATTCCCACCCTGAGTTGGTGTCACAATATTTCATGGCGCGCAAAATAGGCAAGCCAGGTTATAGAGTGTTGGCAGCGACCGTAAGAGTAATGGATGTGAATGGTAATCCTTTAGGGAAAGTGTTGGTAAGCTGTCCAACGCTTCCTCTAAAACGAACTACCACTGCCAAAGGGAATTTGTTAATTAGAACTTCCCCAGAAGGAGTGTATAAATTGAATTTTTCAAAACCAGGCTTCAAATCAGTAAGCCATGATGTGTCCTTTGTAAAAGGCAATCGCGTGGAATTGAATGTAGAAATGGATGCATTAATTAATCTTTAATCCTTCTATTTGCTATTGTTGTTTGCAAAAAAAGTGAATTAAAAGCATTCACTTTTTATTAAAAAATGAAAAAGAAAAGATAACTAACTGAATTTTTATAAAGAAGAACTTGATGGCTTGCTGTTAGGTTCTTTT
>CANCJZ010000015.1 GCA_947378465.1 Flavobacteriaceae bacterium | reverse complement strand
CCTAAAAAAGCTTTTTGAGCACGCATCATTTTTTCTAAGTCTGGAGCAAGTGCCTTAGCAGTATGCTTGTCATTAGGAGAGTATACACTAAACAATATTTCCATTCCATCAACATTAAAGGTAACATAGTTAGGTTTAGAGTACATAATAGGATTGTCCACTAACTCATTATAACGTGAAGTAATAAACACGTCAGAACTATTGCTAGGATCGGTATCAGTTAGCGAAGTAGCTCCAAATAAAGTGTCAGGATGTTGGATTTGAACTTTGTAGGTAAGGTCTTTTTTGTCTGAAAAATAGCCTACAAAGCCGTGATTGTTCACCATAAAGTTTTTCCCATCACTAATATTGGTTCCTGATGGGGAGAAAATACTTCCCGCTCCAAATCCGCCACCTTTTTCAGTATCATAAGTGTCATTCACTAAATAGGTAACTTTTCCTAAAGAAGTCGCATTTTGAATAGTCCATGAATTGTCATCCAATTTAGTTACTGTTAGAGCATTCCCTTTTTTGTCAAAGGCTTTGAAGTCTTCAATATATTTTCCATAATCGTCAACAGAGTAGGTGCCTGGGATGATTTTCGGGAAGTTATAGACTACTTCAGTAGTAGTGATTTCAGGAGCAGTCACGGTTACCTGAACTTTGTCGTCCTTAATGTTGTTCAAATCGATGGTAACATCAACTTCAGAAGCAGTAGCTTTAGAAATAACGCTACTAGAAGGCTTACAACTAAATAGTAAGCTAACTAAGGCTAAGCTAAGTATGATTTTTTTCATAATGGTATGGTTTAATGGAACTATAAGTAGTAATGACTACTAATTTGTTACAATTAGATCGTTTTTATAAAATTAGTAAGTGCTGCTATTAGTTCAGGGATCACAGGTAAATCAGGATTGCTATAGCTTTTCATATTGTCTTCATCGATTTTAATTTCTTTGAAAATATGATTCATATTTTCAATAATCAAAAGTTTTGATTTTTGGTTGGCAGCGTGTAAAAGCTCGGCATCTGAAGGGGGAACTTGAATGTCCTTGGTTCCATTAACGATTAAGGTAGGGATTTTTAACTTTTTAATTTCAGTTTGAGGATCAAATTTTAACCAAGAAGTAAAATAAGGCTGAACGCTAGGTCTGAAAATAGACGATAACATTGGATTTTGAGATTCAATGCTTTTCCCTTCTTTTAATAATTCAAAATCTTTTTCCGCTTCCTCCTTCACATTAGGCGCTTGTTTGACTAATTGTTCCACAATCACCTTGTCAATGGTTCTACCAGCCCCGGCTAATGAAACAAAGCCGTCTGCTAATCCATTTGCAGCGACCATTCCTATTAAGGAGCCTTCGCTATGACCTGCAATAATGATTTTGGAGTATTTTTTTTCGGCCTTAAAATGATTTACAACCTCTTTGGCATCATTGATAAAATCATCAAATCGCAACGATTTTTCATCAATAGTTTTATTCAACATTTGAGCAAAAATTCGCTTGTCATAACTGTATACCGCTATACCGTTTTCCGCCAATCCTTCGGCTAAATATTTTAAGGAATTATTGATCATTCCTACTTGGTTTCCACTTCGGTTGGTAGGTCCTGAACCTGCAATAAGAATGACTAATTTTGTTTTTGAAGTGCTGCTTAAAGGGGAGTAGAGTGTTCCTTTTAATAAGGAATTGACTTCAACATCTTGAGTAGTGTATTTTTTTTCTTGGGCGAATACGGTCATTGAAGTAATTAATCCAATAACAAATAGAATTATTTTGTTCATAAAATTGTAGTTTAACATTTATACGCTCATTTATTTCAAATGTTACAATAGTAATTTGAATTAAATAAAAAAGGATGTTTTATTGAGATAGAATTATCATTCAACTATGGTATAATTACATCTATAAAAAAAAGCTCTTGTGAATCAAGAGCTTTTATATTAGTCAAATTTGTTTTTTATATAATATTTACCTTCCAAATCATCGTCAAAATCATCAACCATTGGCTTTGGCTTTGGTTTGCTAGCGGTTGCTTTCTTTTTCCATAGCTCGAAATTGTCTTTGGATAATCTTTTTCGCATCAATTCGGTTACTTCATTTTCTGTAATCCCAAATTCGGCTTTTAATACTTCAAAAGGTTTTCTTTCCTCTTGAGCCATACTGACAACTCGCTCTAATTGTTCGTTGTCAAGTTCTACTCTCTTACTTTTTTTCATTAGTCGAAAAGCACAATTAACGTTAATTCTGATTTTGTTTCTTATTTTGTATACCAATATTAAGAAAAAAAATAATTACTTTATTAAAAGTATATATTTTTTTTATTCTTCATTTGGACTTCTTGATTCTTGAAAAGGAATTTTTAATAAATTTCTCAATTGATTGTTCTCTTTTGGATCCATATGGGTATCGATACCGTATACTATATTCTCGCGCTCCATATACAGGTAGGTTCCGAAAATACGATCCCAAATTGAGAATATATTGCCATAATTACTGTCAGTATAAGGCAGTTTGTAATGGTGATGAATTTTGTGCATATCAGGTGAAACGATGATATAACTCATCAGTTTGTCCCACTTTTTGGGTAAACAAATATTGGCATGGGTAAATTGAGTCGCTACTACGGAAAGCGTTTGATACATAAATACCATCCACATCGGGCATCCTACAATTAAAACGCCAAGGGTAGTGAATACAAATCGGATGATACTTTCGCCAGGATGATGACGATTGCCAGAGGTAGTGTCAATATAAGTATCGGAATGGTGGATTAAATGAAAGCGCCATAATATTTTTATCTTATGTTCTGTGAAATGCGCTAAATAGGCGCCTATAAAATCCATCAACAATAATCCAACAATAGTGTACATTACAATATTCATAGAGGGAAGCCAATTCAGAAGACCAATTTTATTGGTAAAGGCATAATCCGCCGTTTGAAGTAAAATAAAAGCTAAAACAAAATTGATTATGATGGTAGTAATCGTAAAGAAAATGTTGATTCCTGCATGCTGCCATTTGTTGTATTGGAATTTGAAAAAAGGGAAAGCGCTTTCTAACAACCAAAAAAGGGCAATACCACCTGCTAAAATCCCAGCTCTATGAGAAGATGGAATAGAGGAAAAATAGTTGATAATCTCATTCATTGCTTTTGTTTTTATCAAAAATAATGAAAAAACTATTTGATGCTACGAAAAGTAAGATTTATTCTAGGCCCAATTGGTCGTGTTGTTTTTGGGATTTGATGTTTCCAAAAATGCTGTGTGCTCCCTTTCATCAAGAGGAGGCTGCCGTGTTCAAGGATGATTTTTTGCTTCACTTCTTGGGTGTTGTGTTGTAAGTGAAAACTGCGTTCGGCTCCAAAACTAACCGAGGCTATCACAGGATTCCTTCCCAATTCTTTTTCATTATCGGAATGCCAACCGTTACTGTCTTTTCCGTCTCGGTATAAATTGAGTAGAACCGTGGTGAACGACTCATTACAACGTTCCTCCACTTCATTTTTAATATACATCAATAAGGGATTCCAAGCATGGGGATGCATTACAATATTCGAATACGCGTAGGACTTTCCTTCATTTCCAAAAAGAGCCGTCAAACGCGGTTGCGGATGGGATTTGCCATAAACCCTAATTTCATCCTGTTGCCAAGGAACTTCTTGCAGTAATTTTTCAAAAAGCATATTCGAAGTTACTGTGTCGAATAGATTAGGGTAGTATTCTAATTCAGCATCGGGCAATTCAAAGATTATTTTATCAGTAGGGAACAGTGAATTCATTTTTCAAAAATATAAAAACGACAGCATATAGCTGTCGTTTAAAAAAGGAATTTAGTTAAGTTCGTTATTCCTCTGTTCCTTTTGTTTGCAATAAATATTTATAAATCAATCCGCCAGAGATACCTCCCAATATTGGAGCCAACCAAAACAACCAAACTTGCTGTAAAGGTTCGCCACCCACAAATAATGCTTGTGATAAGGATCGCGCTGGATTAACAGAAGTATTGGTGATAGGAATACTGATTAAATGGATTAATGTTAAAGCCAATCCAATAGCGATTCCAGCAAATTTACCATTGGCAAACTTATCCGTAGCCCCTATAATAACCAATAGAAAAAACATGGTCAATACAAATTCAATGATAAAGCATGAAGTCATTGAAAAACCACTCGGTGAAAACAACCCGTAACCATTACTAGCAAAATTGCCGGCTGCGGTATTGTTAATGACATTACCCTCCTTACTGGTCCAAACCATAAAGAGAATTCCTGCGGCAGCAATAGCACCTACACATTGTGATACAATATAGGTAGCTAAATCTTTAGTAGGGAATTTACCACTGGCCCAGAGTCCAAAGGAAACGGCGGGATTAAAATGGCCTCCCGAAATAGGACCCATAGCATACGCCATAGTCAACACCGTTAAACCAAAAGCTAATGATACTCCTAATAAACCTATTCCAAGATGAACTCCTGAAGGGGTTACATAATCGGCAGCAAATAGAGCGCTACCACAGCCTCCAAATACCAGCCAAAAAGTTCCGAAGAACTCAGCAAATAATTTTTTCATAGTACAATAATTTAGTTTATTTTTTTTTATGATATTTTCAATTAAAGTACTGATACTAGCATTTTACTTAATATATAGTGCTTTGTACTCTAATTGGAGTTATCATTGCTAAATTAATAATTAATCCGCTATGAAAATGAGATTGTAGTTTAAGTTTGACAAATTAATTAGGATTTCTTTAAAAAGGGAAGATTTATATTCATAATTACGATTGCAAAAATGATAAGCCCAATTCCTAACCATTGGATTCCTATTACGGTTTCATTTAAAATGATAAAAGCCATAGTGACCGATACAGGCAATTCTAAGGCTGAAACTATGCTACCCAAGCCGATTCCAGTTATTGGGAAACCTGCATTCATCAACATAGGAGGGATGATGGTTCCAAACAAAGCCAAGAAAAGCCCCCATTTTAAAAAGATATTGTAATTGAAAGGGGTAGTTTGCGTATATAAGGCAAATAAAATTACGATTATTAAACCTCCAATCAACATGTATAAGGTTCGTTGAGCCGAGGATATACCTAAAGCGACCTTATTTGCCGTGAACATAGTAGTCGTAAAGGATGCCGCTGCTAAAATCCCCCATAAGATTCCTCTCCAATCGATTTGAGTAGTGTTATTGATTAGGTTTGTTGCCAGTACCGTTCCTATAAGTACAATGATAACGGCTATTATTTTTTGTAACGAAGGCATTTTTTTTTCCAAAAACCATTCTAAAAGTACTCCCATCCATACGGTTTGCATTAATAGGACTATTGCGATCGATACATCAATATAGCGCACACATAAATAGTAGAAAACACTTGTAGCGCCTAGCGAAGTTCCGGCAAGCATCAGTTGAAAAATGTTTTTAGGGGTAGCTTTATCGATAGCAACTTTAGATTTGGTTTTTTGAAATGCGTTTATTAGCAACACACCCACTATTCCATAGATAAATTGTGCTAAGGTAACCTCTGCAGTAGTATAGGCTTCTTGATACGCTAGTTTGACAAACGTTGCCAACATTCCATAACTTGTTGCGCCTAATCCGACTAAAAATACTCCTTTTAATACTCCGTTTTTGGTCATTTTTTCAATTTTAAAAAGCCGGCAAAGATAGGAGTTAGTAAGGATTTATAAGTGATTTAGAATGTTTTTTTTTAAATAAAGAAGTAATGGGTTGATTGCTAATCCCTATTTTACTGAAATCAAAATTCATTTTCTCTTTTAAAAGAGTCGCATATACACTTCGAAAATCTAATTCGTATTTCAAATCACCTTGATCTAAATTTGAAAGATTTGGATTGTTCCCAATCACTTTCCCTTTGTTCTGACCGCCAATTACAAATAATGGAGCAGCAGTACCGTGATCGGTTCCATTGCCGTTGTCTTTTACACGTCGGCCAAATTCCGAGAAAACCACGATCGTAACATTTTGCAATAAATTAGCCGCTTTGATATCCTTATAAAAACTATATAACGCATCATTCAATTCGCCCAATTTTCTTTCGTGTACTCCCAATTGGTTGTCATGCGTGTCAAATCCTCCTAAGGACGTGTAATATACTTTGGAGTTGAGGTTTCCTTTGATCAATCGGGCAATCCATTCGAGGTTTTTGGAGAGTCCTGTTTTGGGATAAACACTTTCCGAAGTGGATTTGGTCAAGGCTTTCTGAATTTCTTCAGATCCTTCCACAACGGAATTGGCAATTTTCCTCACAAAATCCAATTGAGGATTGGCGGAAAGCGTAATATTCTCTTCTTTATTATTTCTGACTTTAAAGGAATTTGGATCTTTTACGGTGATTGAATTAGGTTCCATTCCTTTTAAGGCCAAATTATCGATGGAATCCAAATTAATAGCCGCCGTAGGTTGGTGGTCCTTACATTGTAAATCCAAATAACGGCCTAACCAGCCTTCATTGACGTATTTGTTGGAATCGGTAGCCGTTTGCCATATTTCTTGGCTGCGAAAATGTGAACGAATAGGGTTGGGGTAGCCCACATTTTGTATAATACTAAGGTCTCCGTTTTGTTGCATTTGTGCAAAATCTTTCAATGACGGATGAAATGCCATTCCGTTATTTTTTCCAACCACGACTTCTTTACTTAAAGCAATCTTTGTTCTCAAATCATAATATAAAGGATTGTCGTAAGGGATATAAGTGTTCAAACCGTCATTTCCACCATTCAATTGAACAAATACCAAACATTGTTCACCAGTGATAAGCTGTTTATGAGAACCAAAAGCGTGCAGAAAATCAGGCAATAGCAGTACCCCACCCGTTAAGGTGCCTGTTAAGCTTAAAAAGTTTCTTCTGTTCATAGGATTTGAATTAAAGAGAATGTTTTTTTAAATTAATTGGTACTCTGGTTTTTTGACAATATAGTTGAACAATCGCAACACAGCGTTATTGGCATTGGCTTCCTTTGGATCAAAATCATATTTTAATATATTTTCCATATCCTTTTGAGTGTCCTCGTCAACGGTAAACAACAAACGTTGGCATAGGGCTTCTATAATTTGTTTGTTATTGGCATTGGTGTCAAATAGTACGGTAGGTTCAATTTTATCAAAACTCATTTTAGGTGCTTCGCCTTCGTCAGGGATGTTTTTAAAAGATTTTCGACTAATTGTTCTGCCATTGCACAGTAAATCCGCAATATTATTACGCTGCAAATAGATTTGCGAGGTCAACCAGGAGTTTCCCCCATCCCATCCTTTGACATTCACTTGATTGAACAAGTCCATTCCTTGTTGTTTTAAATAATATGCAATTACCGCATTATCGACTTCTTTGACTTGAAGCTCCTCAGTCAATTGGAATAAATAGACTAATGGATCTTTGATTTTACTCCCCAAATGGGATTTAGTGAATTCCTCCGTGATTATTTTAGTCAATAAAGGTTTTATCTCATAATTTTCTTCTCTTAAATAATCACCATAATACTGCACTAAATCTTCCGAAGGAGTATCGTAGAGTAACCATTTTAATATTTTTCTGGTAATTAAATAAGGAGTGTTTTTTTGTTGAAATATAATATCTACTAAATCATCGGCTTTCCAATTGCCGGTTTTACCAAAATACGTTTTATTGCCATTATCCTCAAAAATACGACGGTACTTCGCTTCCTCTTCGCCAATCCCTAATCCTGCCAAGGCACGTGCGCCATTTTTGATGTCGTCTTCGGTGTAATTGCCAATCCCTATAGTGAACAATTCCAAGAGTTCTCGACTTAAATTTTCATTGATCTTATCTTTTTTATTGTCTATATTGTCCAGATAACGCACCATTGCATTGGTATGAATGACTTTTTTGGTCAATTCTTTAAAATTTCCAAAGGCATGCTCTCGTAATAGTTGATTGTGTTGGTACACCCAATAGTTAACCTTTACTTTTTGAGCAGTAGCGACAAAATGGTTGTGCCAAAAAAGCACCATTTTTTCACGAAGTGGGAATTCTTCAGTTTTGAATTTATCAATCCACCATTTTTTTAGCTCTATAGAGTTTCGGAGCTGGTCTTTCAATAGTTTTTTTTGTTCCTCGCTATCGGTGTTCTTTATTTTTTGGCGGAACTCTTTTATTTCCGATAAAGTTTTCGGGTCATCTTCCAAAAACGAAGGCAATTGCTTGTCGTATTTAGTATAAAAAGATTGCTTTAAGAATTTCTCAATTCCTAATTGCTCTATTTTTGACGATTCTCGATTTGAGAATCCCAAACGGAGTGACCAAAGATTAGAGTTTTCCATAAATAGAGTATAAATAGAATATGATTTTTTTTGCGTCAGCAAGGTCTTTAGGACTGCAATATATAAATAAGGTTTAACTTTAATAAACAGAAAAATAATCGATTAAATAACAACTGAAATATTTAAGTTTTATTTAAGTCTAAAGTAGGTTTTTTTTAAGGATGTTTTTATTAAATTTGTGATAGAAATAATTAAAATTATTAATTTAAAATCAATAAAAAAATGAAAAAAGTAATTTCAATCATGGCAGTAGCTGCATTTTTATTTGCAGGAGTAGTTAACGCTCAAGAAAAAAAAGAAGCTAAAAAAGAACCAGCTAAAATGGAGAAAAAAGAAGCTAAAGCTGAGAAAAAAGAAGCTAAAGCAGAAAAAAAAGAAGCTAAAAAAGCTGAAGCTAAAAAATAATAAGATTTCAATCTTATTTAGAGCGCCCAAGAAATTGGGCGCTTTTTTTATGCCTTTTATTTATTTAAAATAAAAATTGGATACTAAAGTTGTAAATGAATTTTAAATAAAAGAGATGTTCCAGCGGTATCCAAAGTATTGGATTAATATTTCTATCCTATTTCTATTGCTACAATTGCCTGCTTATTCATTTATAAGAAGAGTTTTTTTATCAATATTTTCATTCGGGTTATAGAAAATGCTGGAATATATAGTGAAATGACGATTCTGGTTGAAAATTTCGCTGGCGTGGAGAAGAAACAGAAGCTTCTACCTCAAGTTTTCGCTGGCGTGGAGAGGAGACAGAAGCTTCTACTTCAAGTTTTCGCTGGCGTGGAGAGGAGACAGAAGCTTCTACTTCAAGTTTTCGCTGGCGTGGAGAAGAGACAGAAGCTTCTACTTCAAGTTTTCGCTGGCGTGGAAAGGAGACAGAAGCTTCCTTTGGAAAATATCGCTGGCGTGGAAAATGATCAGAACTACTTTTTACATAAAAAATGGTTTTAATTATTACTCTAAAATGCTTTTTATAAAATAAAAATCAGGGCTTTTTACAAAAAGAAACCCTGAAGAAGTTATTTCGCTAATAATAAAAGGGTAATAAGGAGAGAACTATTATTGCAATGCAATATTTTTTTTACTTTTACCAAAAATAAATAGATGGCCAGAATAGTAGCGATAGATTATGGAATAAAACGCACGGGGATTGCGGTGACAGATGATTTTCAAATCATTGCTTCGGGATTGACCACCATAGCCTCTGAAACCGCCATTGCTTTTTTGACTGATTATTTCCAAAAAGAAAAAGTAGAACGAGTATTGGTAGGTGAGCCTAAACAAATGGATGGGACACCCTCCCAAAGTGCCGAAATTATCGAGAAGTTTGTCATTTTATTTAAAAAAAATTTCCCCGATATGCCTTTGACCAGAGTCGATGAGCGATTTACTTCCAAAATGGCATTTCAAACCATGATTGACAGTGGGCTGAAAAAGAAACAGCGTCAAAATAAAGCATTGATAGACGAAATTGCAGCTACAATTATGCTTCAAGATTATTTAAGTAGAAAATAGTATGAAGTTTAGCGCTTAAAAAAGCGAAAGAAAATTGGTTTTTTGTTTACTTTTGCAGACTATTTAAAACAAATATTGGTTTTAAATAGCACTCAAACCATTGAATTTGTAAAAATGATATTACCTATAATTGGCTACGGCGACCCAGTTTTAAGAAAAGTAGGAGTAGAAATAACTCCAGACTATCCTCATTTGAAAGAGGTGATTACCAATATGTACGAGACAATGTACAATGCTTATGGCGTTGGATTGGCCGCTCCTCAAGTGGGCTTGGCCATTCGTTTGTTTGTAATCGACACCGAACCATTTAGCGAAAGCGAAGACTTGACTAAGGAAGAACAAGAACAATTGAAGGATTTTAAACAAACCTTTATCAATGCCAAAATGATTAAGGAAGAAGGGGAAGAATGGGGCTTTAACGAAGGATGCTTGAGTATTCCAGATGTTAGAGAAGACGTGTACCGTCAAGAAACCATTACTTTAGAATTCTATGACGAAGATTTTAATTTACATACCAAAGTATATGATGGCTTGATTGCCCGTGTGATCCAACACGAATATGATCATATAGAAGGGATTTTGTTTACAGACAAAATCGCGATGCTCAAAAAAACTTTAATCAAAAAGAAATTGCAAAATATTATGGACGGTAAAGCTCGTCCTGACTATAGAATGAAATTTTGCAATAAAAAAGGCAGATAGTTTTTAGAGTATTAAGTAGTAAGAATTAAGTATTAAGAGATTGTGGAGAGAAAATAGATAATAGAAAATAGAGTGAATGTTACTGATAAAGTATTTATTCCTTAATGAAGAAACAATACTAGTAAAAAATGTATCTCAAAGTAGTCCCGTAGGGACTAAGCGTTTGTAGAAAACATAAATTGAATTTTTAAAAGAGCTCCGTAGGAGCACCCTAATTATTTATAAAATCTTGTTGTTGAAAGAAGCAAGAAGCAAGAAGCAAGAAGCAATATATTGCGGTTAGAGGATAGAATATAGAAGCAATAAGAAAGATATTGCGGTATTTGCAAGCCCCGTTAGGGGCGAAATATTGGTAGCAAATGGTATAGACAAAGAGAAGTAATCCGTAGGGATGACATATATTAAGATTCAAAATCACGATAGTAATTCAAGTCTCGAACCTGACAGGTTTTTTTTCAACCTGTCAGGTTTAGATGAAAAAGAGGAACAATTAGAAATCGGTCAACATTAATCAGGGAAGTTCATATAGAGTATAGAGAATAGAATCGATAAATTTTCGATTACGAAACCTGACAAATTATTAAAATTGGTCAGGTTTTTTGTTTAAAATAAAGACTTTTTTAGAAGAAAGAAGAAAGAGGCAAGTAGCCAGATTTTGTGGAAGACTTATAGGTAGCAAATGATTTATGTAAAATAAAAGGAATCCCGTATTGAGGATATTTTGGTTAAAAACAATAGTAATTAACATCTCGAATCTTCGCAGGGTTTAAAACCCCTGCAAGGGTTGGATAGCAGACGGATAAGAAACGAATCAGCGATTATCAGCGAATTTCAGAAAGAATTAATTAAGGTATAGATTGTCGAACAACTATTTTTGAATTCGAAATAACTATTCTATTTCGAAATCGGCCAGTTTATTTTATTAAAATACACGAAATAAAGCTTATAATCAATAGTATAGAATAATAAACGCTTGATGAAATTATATAGCCAATTGTCTTTAATATAATTACTGTTCATTATCTCCAACGGCCTATTGACTAAAGCCTAATACCATAAAATTGCCTTAAAATAATAACCTCTCAAAGTCCCCAATGGCCTATTGCCTAAAGCCTAAAGCTTAATGCCTTAATAATAACCTCTCAAAGTCCCCAACGGCCTATTGCCTATTGCCTAAAGCCTAAAGCCTATTGCCTAAAGCCTTAATAATAACCTCTCAAAGTCCCCAACGGCCTATTGCCTAATGCCTATTGCCTATTGCCTTAAAATTGCCTAAAGCCTAATGCTATAAAATTGCCTTAAAAAAATTATTATTGGAATTTTATTTAGCTATATTTGCCACCGCTTAAACTAACTTTATAAAAATGAATGTAGAAAAAATATTAGCCATTTCTGGAAAGCCAGGTTTATATGATTTAAAAATACAAACGCGGTCTGGTTTTGTGGCTGAATCTTTATTAGATGGTAAAAAGATTACAGTAGGGATGAAAAGCAATGTAAGTTTGCTTTCAGAGATTTCAATGTACACTCATACAGAAGAAAGACCCTTAGTAGATATCATGCGAGCTATCGCAGTTAAAGAAAATGAAGGTCCTGCAATTTCTCACAAAGAAGACAATGCTGCTTTGTTAGAATATTTCAAACAAATTGTTCCGGATTACGACGAAGAAAGAGTATATCCTTCAGATATTAAAAAAGTACTGAATTGGTACAATATTCTTCAAGCTAAAGGGATGGTTTCGAAAGAGGAACCTAAAGTAGAAAATGCTGAAGAAGTAAAAGATCAAGTTGTAGAAGAAGTTAAGGCTAAGAAAAAATCCGTTAAATAATTCTCTCGATTTAAAATATAAATTTAATCCTGTCGCGATGTTTTCCTGACAGGATTTCTTATTTTTACCAAAAACCAAATACTATGAATTCTCGTCAACAACAACTCGATGCTTTTAGTAGATTATTGGATATTATGGACGATTTGCGTCAAAAATGTCCTTGGGATAAAAAGCAAACACTAGAGAGCTTGCGCCATCTTACTATTGAAGAAACTTATGAGCTTGGCGATGCCATACTTAATAACGATTTGCAAGAGATTAAAAAGGAGTTGGGCGATTTGTTGTTGCATATAGTATTTTATGCTAAAATAGGTAGCGAAACCAACGATTTTGATATCGCCGATGTGGCCAATTCTATTTGTGACAAACTCATCCATCGTCATCCGCATATTTATGGCGATGTCGTGGTGGCTGATGAAGAGGAAGTAAAACAAAATTGGGAAAAACTCAAACTCAAAGAAGGCAAGAAATCCGTGCTTGAAGGTGTACCTAAAGGTTTGCCTGCATTGGTTAAAGCCAGCAGAATTCAGGATAAAGTAAAAGGAGTAGGTTTTGACTGGGAAGAGCCGCATCAAGTATGGGACAAAGTTCAGGAAGAACTGGAAGAGCTTCAAGTGGAAGTCATCAATGGCGACCAAGACAAAATAGAAGCAGAATTTGGCGATGTTTTGTTCTCAATGATCAATTACGCCCGATTTTTGAAAGTAAGTCCTGAGGATGCCTTAGAGCGCACCAATAAAAAATTCATCAAGCGTTTTCAATACTTGGAAAGCAAAGCAGGGGAGTTGGGCAAATCCTTATCGGATATGACCTTGGCTGAAATGGATGTATTTTGGAATGAAGCGAAAAAGATGTAGGCTTTATTCAGAGATGCGTTTTAGTTTGTTTTTATCCAAAATAACGATCTTTTTACCTACTAAATCAATATAACCACTTTTGTTGAATTCGGATAATAAGCGGATGCAGCTTTCAGTTGCAGTACCAATCATACCCGCTAATTCTTCTCTGGAAAGTTGGATACGAAGCGTGTTGTCTTCGTTAGTACCAAAGTTTTCTTCTAAATATAATAAGGTCTCGGCTAACCGCTCCTTTACATTCTTTTGTGCTAAGGACACCATGTGGTCATCGGCATCTTTCAAATCGCCACAGATGGTTTTCATCACTGCCATAGAGAATTGATTATTGTTGTTAAAGAAGTCTAGGATTTCTTTTTTAGAGATAAAACATACTTGCATGTCTTCTAAAGCAACGGCACTCAAGTTCGTTGGTTCGTCACTGATCATGGACCGTTGGCCTAACAGCTCTCCTGGTTTAACCAACTTAACAATTTGGTCTTTTCCGTTAGCACTCAACTTGGATAGTTTACAAACTCCATCTTTTACACAGAAAATACCATTAGTGGTATCTCCTTCTTCAAAGATTGGATCACCTTTTTTAATGGTATACGAAACTTTACATTCAGACATCTTGATTAATTCGTCTTTATTTAAAGCTTTTAGAGAGCTAAACTCCCTAACAATACATTGTTCACACTTTCCCATATACTAAGTTGTTTACCTTGAGCTTGGCAAAATTACAAAAATGTATGACAATTATCATATATTTCAGTGTATTTAATGCTTTACCTTTGTTGTAGGTAAAATGAGCAAATTTATGGGTACAGATAATTGTTTCCATTGTGGTAATGAAATCATAAAAAAAGACGAGATAATTTTTGACACAAAAAGCTTTTGTTGCAATGGTTGTAAAACCGTTTACGAAATCTTTAGTCAAAATGATATGTCGTGTTATTATGACTTCCAAGCAGCACCAGGTGCGACTCCACAAGATATTCAAGGAAAATACGACTTTTTGGCAAATGAAGATATTGTCGAAAAATTATTAGAGTTTAAAGAAGCGACTACTTATATAGTATCGCTATATATTCCGCACATCCATTGCAGTTCCTGTATTTGGATTTTGGAAAACCTGCAGCGATTGCAACCTGGTATAGGAGCTTCGCAGGTAAATTTCCCCGAAAAGAAAGTCCGAATCACCTTCAATCCCGAAAAAACGTCTTTAAAAGAGATTGTAGAATTGTTGTGTTCAATCGGTTATGAGCCTTATATTTCCTTAGACAACTTCGATGAGGGAAAGAAGAAGGTAGACCGCAGCTTAATCTATAAGATTGGTGTGGCCTTTTTCTGTTTTGGAAACATTATGTTGCTTTCCTTTCCAGAATACTTTGAAGTAAATGAATTTTGGATCAATCAATACCGCAGTTTTTTTCGCTGGTTGATTTTTGCACTGTCTTTGCCTTCCTTTATCTATTCGGCAAGCGGTTATTATGTGGCGGCTTGGAAAAGTATTAAGGCGAAAATGCTGAATATAGAGATTCCGATTGCTTTAGGAATCGTAGTGATGTTTATTAGAAGTACGGTGGATATTGTTTTTGGATACGGACAAGGCTTTTTTGACAGTATGTGTGGATTAATCTTCTTTATGTTGTTAGGAAAATTGTTCCAAATCAAAACCTACGACTTTTTATCATTTGAAAGAGATTACAAATCGTATTTCCCAATCGCAATTACTAAGGTGTTGCCCAACGGAAAAGAAGAAGCGGTTCAAGTGTACGATATCAAGAAAGGCGATCGTCTATTAATCCGCAATCAAGAGTTGATTCCTGTGGATGGGATTCTAATTTCAGATACTTCTTCCATCGATTATAGTTTTGTAACGGGTGAAGCCGTGCCTATAGAAAAGAAATCAGGAGACAAAATCTTTGCTGGAGGTAAACAATTAGGGAAAGTAATTGAGATGGAAGTGCTATTTTCTGTTTCGCAAAGTTATTTGACCCAATTGTGGAGCAATGATGTGTTCCAGAAAAAAGTGGATCAAAAGCACAAATCCATTACGGATAAGATCAGTCGTTATTTTACGCCTGCGCTTTTAGGTTTGTCTTTTATCTCCTTTATATATTGGATATTTATTGATACTACTACTGCATTTAATGTATTTACAGCCATTCTAATTGTGGCCTGTCCCTGTGCTTTGGCTTTGACCGCTCCTTTTACTTTAGGAAATGTATTGCGTATTATGGGGAATAGAAAACTTTATTTGAAAAACGCCATAGTAGTAGAGCAATTAGCCAAGGTAGATACCATAGTTTTTGACAAAACAGGAACTATTACCACTCATAAGAAATCAGCGATCACTCAAGACGGTACTTTTACCGAGGAGGAAATCATTTTACTTAAAAATGTTTTACGAGGATCGAACCATCCTTTGAGCAGACGTTTGTATGAGTTTCTGCCAAATGTAGAGAAAGCCGTAGTGAGCCATTTTGAAGAAATCACGGGAAAAGGAATTAAAGCTATCGTTAATGATAAAGAAATAAAGATTGGTGCAGCCGCTTTTGTAAGATTTTCCGACGAGAACCAATTAAAGCAAACCAATGTATATGTTAGTATTAATGATAAATATTTAGGAAAATTCATTTTTGACAATCAATATCGTGATGGATTAAAGGAATTATTTAGTATTTTAGTGAAAAATTACGAATTAAAAGTATTGTCAGGAGATAATGATGGTGAGCGAGAATCGCTGGAACAATTATTACCAAGCAATACTGAACTGGTTTTTAATCAAAAGCCAGAGCAGAAGTTAGCATACATAGAAAATCTTCAAAAACAAGGAAAAAATGTTTTGATGATTGGCGATGGGTTGAATGATGCGGGTGCTTTGGCACAAAGTAATGTGGGGATCTCCATCTCGGAAAACGTAAATGTGTTTTCACCTGCTTGTGATGGAATTCTGGATGCTTCACAGTTTGAAAAAATAGCGTTCTTTTTGAAATATTCTAAAAATGCCATGAGAACGATTTACATGAGTTTTGGTTTGTCGTTATTGTATAATGTAGTAGGATTGAGTTTTGCCGTTACAGGTAATCTATTGCCAATAGTGGCGGCCATCATAATGCCGTTAAGTACTATTACCATTGTGAGTTTTGTAACCATTATGAGTAATGTATTTGCCCGACAAAAATAATTAGAAATTGAAACACTATTTTTCTTTTGAATTTCAGGAGATTATAGTTTGGTTTTACTGCAAAAGTTAATGTATGATAAATATCATATTTTAAAAAAAAGGTGAAGAGTAACTTTGTTAACACAAATTTAAGGTATGAGTGTCATTTATTTATTAATCTCGATCAGTATAGTTGTTGCGGCAGCTTTTTTATACGCTTTTATCAGAGCGGTTAGAGGAGGGCAGTACGACGATGATTACACCCCATCGGTCAGAATGCTTTTTGACGATGAACTTCTCAAAGAAACTAACAAAAATCAAATACAAATAACAGAAGAAAAACAATTATAATTATGGACAAACAACAATTTTATTACGACAACAAAATTGTAAGAAATTTTATCTACGCCAGTATAGTTTTTGGTGTAGTTGGAATGTTGGTAGGGCTTATACTAGCCTTCATGTTTTTATTTCCAAATGTTACTAGCGGGATTCCGTTTTTAAGTTTTGGTAGATTAAGACCCTTACATACTAATGCAGTAATTTTTGCATTCGTTGGAAATGCAATGTTTGCTGGAGTGTACTATTCTATGCAAAGATTATTAAAAGCTAGAATGTTTAGCGATTTTTTAAGTAAACTTCACTTCTGGGGTTGGCAGTTAATCATCGTGGCAGCAGCAATTTCTTTGCCTTTAGGTTACACTACTTCTAAAGAATACGCCGAATTAGAATGGCCAATCGATATCGCTATCGCCTTAATTTGGGTAGTGTTTGGTATCAACATGATTGGAACCATCATCAAAAGAAGAGAGCGTCACATTTATGTAGCGATTTGGTTTTACATTGCTACGTTTGTAACTGTTGCGGTACTTCATATTTTTAATAGTTTAGAGTTACCTATCTCTGCTATGAAATCGTACTCTGTATATGCAGGGGTTCAAGATGCCTTAGTACAATGGTGGTACGGACACAACGCGGTAGCATTCTTCTTGACTACTCCGTTCTTAGGAATGATGTATTACTTCGTGCCTAAAGCTGCGAATCGTCCTGTGTACTCTTATAGATTATCTATTATCCACTTCTGGTCTTTGATTTTTATTTACATCTGGGCGGGTCCTCACCACTTATTATATTCTTCTTTACCTGATTGGGCTCAAAACTTAGGAGTTGTATTCTCTGTAATGTTGATTGCTCCATCTTGGGGAGGTATGATCAATGGATTGTTAACACTTCGTGGTGTTTGGGATAAAGTTAGAACTGATGCAGTATTGAAATTCTTTGTAGTGGCGATCACTGGTTACGGTATGGCTACTTTTGAAGGACCAATGTTGTCTTTGAAAAACGTGAACGCTATTGCTCACTTTACCGATTGGATTATTGCTCACGTTCACGTTGGTGCTTTAGCTTGGAATGGATTTATGTCATTTGGTATGATCTATTGGTTAATCCCTCGTATGACTAAAACGAAATTATACTCTGAAAAATTAGCTAATTTCCATTTCTGGATTGGTACTTTAGGGATTATCTTATACGCTCTTCCTATGTATGTTGCTGGATTTACTCAAGCTTCTATGTGGAAACAATTCAAACCAGACGGTGGTAGCTTACAATACGGTAACTTCCTTGAAACAGTGACTCAAATTATGCCAATGTATTGGATGCGTGCTGTGGGTGGAACTTTATTCTTAGCTGGGGTATTAGTATTAGTCTACAATATCATTATGACGGTTAAACAAGGTTCTCCTGTTGAAAATGAATTAGCCGAAGCTCCTGCATTAGCAGTAATTAGCCCAAGCCGCTTAAAAGGTGAAAAATTACACGCTTGGTTAGAAAGAAAACCAATTCAATTTATGTTGTTGGCTACTGTTGCTATCCTTATTGGTGGAGTAGTGCAAATCATTCCTACTTTGTTAGTGAAATCAAATATTCCGACCATTACAGCGGTTAAACCATATACTCCTCTTGAATTGCAAGGTAGAGATTTATACATCCGTGAAGGTTGTGTAAGCTGTCACTCTCAAATGATTCGTCCTTTCCGTTCTGAAGTAGAACGTTATGGGGAATACTCTAAAGCTGGGGAATATGTATACGATCACCCATTCTTATGGGGTTCTAAACGTACAGGTCCGGATTTACATAGAGAAGGTGTACACGGAAAACCATTTAACGGTGGTAGAACTGACGACTGGCATTTCAATCACATGTATGATCCACAAAGTATCTCTCCTGGTTCATTGATGCCAAGATACCAATGGTTGATCCATGACAAATTGGATAACAGTATGATTCAAGCTAAAATGAAAGCGATGAAAACTTTAGGAGTTCCTTACTCTGAACAAGAAATCGCTGATGCTCAAAAAAGCATAGACGCACAAGCTAGTAAAATAGAGAAAAACTTACTTACTAATGCTGAAATTAAAAAATCTTTCCAAAATGAAACAGCTGTTCCATTAAAAGACAGAGAGATTGTAGCTGTTATTGCTTATTTACAACGTCTTGGAACAGACATTGAAGTTAAAGATAAAAAATAATAGTTATGCTAAAGTTTGTTCAACACAATCTGGAAACAATAAAAGGGGTGGAAATCTACCCCATTATATCGCTAGCCATTTTCTTTACTGCCTTCGTATTATACACCGTATGGGCGTTTACTTACAGTAAAGACAAAATCAAAGAAATTAGCGAGCTTCCATTTAACGACTAATAATTTCAACATATTTAAAAAGTTTCACAATGAAAAAATTAATTCCATCATACGTAAGAGTTCCATTGATATTTGCAGTTGTATTTGCAGCTTTGGAATATTTTATTGACTCAGGAGATCGACCAGCTTTTATAAAGTACCCAATGGTATCTTTATTCCTTGCCGTGTTCCTGTTTTTATTAATCGCAATTGAAATTGTTGTTAGTGCGGTTGATAAAGTTACTTACCATCTGTTAACAGATGAACAAAAGAAACAATTAGAGGATGCTCAAACCGTTCCTTTTGCTGAAAGTGCTTTCTATAAAGGTATCATGAAAAAATTAACTCGTTCTCATGAAATCGAACAAGAAGCGGATGTAATGCTAGACCACGATTACGATGGTATTAGAGAGTTGGATAACGTATTGCCACCTTGGTGGGTATATCTTTTCTATGCTACGATTATCTTTGCTTTAGTGTATTTAGTACGTTTTGAAGTAGTAGGTGATTATACTCAAGCACAAGAGTTTGATAAAGAAGTGGCAGACGCTAATGCAGAAATTGCTAAAAATGCAGCTACTTCTCCTGACGATATGAATGTAGATAAAGTTACCTTTAGCTAAGCTTTACGAACACTTGTGCTGCTTGTCACAAAGCAGATGGTGGTGGTCAAATTGGACCTAACTTAACCGACGAATTCTGGATCAACGGTGGTGGTATTAAAAATGTATTCAAACTGATTTCTGAGGGTAGTAAAAACAACCCAACGATGGTAGCTTGGAAAAACAACATCAAACCATCTGATATACAAAAAATCGCTAGTTATGTATTGAGTTTACAAGGTACTAAACCAGCAGGAGCTAAACCAGCAGAAGGTGAAAAATGGGTAGAAGAAGCTGCCCCAAAAGCAGATGCTAAAGCCCAAGCCGGTGCAACAACAGATACTACTAAAGTAGCGGCCAAACCCGCAAAATAATAAAGATTAAAGGAAAGGTTTTGGGTTTTTGCTCAAAACCTTTCAAAATTAAGAGGGTTTTTTAATCTTCAAAAAAAATTGAAAAAGAGATGTCAACAAATTTACCAGACGACAGTTTTAGAGATACCATTTCTACTATCGACGAAACAGGAAAAAGATCTTTTATATTTCCTAAAATCCCTGTAGGGAAGTTTTATGACCGCAGAAAATTAGTAAGCTACGGTTTACTTATTTTTCTATTGTCAGCTCCATTTATAAAGATCAATGGAAATCAGTTTTTGATGTTCAATGTAATGGAACGAAAATTTAATATATTTAGTTTTCCATTCTGGCCACAAGATTTCCATCTATTTGTAATTTCTATGATTATTGGAGTAGTGGGATTAGCGCTCTTTACCGTTGCCTTTGGGCGTATCTTCTGTGGTTGGTTTTGTCCTCAAACCATTTTTATGGAAATGGTATTCCGCCGTATCGAATTTATGATTGATGGCGATAGAGGAGCTCAAATGCGTTTGGCTAAACAAAGTTGGGATGGAGAGAAAATTGGAAAACGTCTCTTAAAATGGTTCGTGTTTTTCGTGATTTCATTTATAATTGCCAATGTGTTTTTGGCCTACTTAATTGGAAGTGACGAATTGATTAAATTCATAGAGGAAGGGCCTTTACAAAATACGCATACACTAGTTGCATTATTGATATTTACAGGAGTATTTTATTTTATCTACGCTTGGTTTAGAGAGCAAGTATGTATCATTGCTTGTCCTTACGGACGTATGCAAGGTGTACTGTTAGATAACAAGACTATCAATGTGGCTTATGATTATGTTCGTGGTGAAGGTGAAGAAGGTAGAGGTAAAATAAACAAAAACGAAGACAGAGCCTCTTCTGGAAAAGGAGATTGTATTGATTGCAAACTTTGTGTTCACGTTTGTCCTACTGGAATCGATATCCGTAATGGAACTCAATTAGAGTGTATCAATTGTACGGCTTGTATCGATGAGTGTGATACCATTATGGAAAAAGTAGGTTTTCCTAAAGGATTGATCCGATATGCCAGTGAAGATGAAATTATGAAAAAAGAAAAGTTCCAATTGACTTTGCGTATGAAAGGATACATCGCTGTATTGTCAATATTGATTGGGGTGTTTATCGGAATGCTTTTCTTGCGTAGCGATGTGGAAGCCACTATTCTTCACATGCCAGGACAATTGTTCCAACACGATGGAACCTTGATTAGTAATGTGTATAACTACGAAATTGTAAATAAAACAGAAGGTGATTTTGATAATGTAACCTTCAAACTGGTTGATCCGCAAGGAACCATCAAATTAGTAGGAAATCCATCGGTTAAAATAGCCAAAAGAGGCATGTCACAAGGAACTTTATTTGTCAAAATACCTGAGGCTAACTTAAAAGGGGAGAAAGTAAAATTAAAAATTGAAATCTATAATAATAACCAATTGATTGAAACGGCTACTACCAATTTTATGGGACCTAGAAGTTTTAATTAATCTAAAAATAAATGTTATGAAAATTAATTGGGGTACAGGAATCGTAATTTCATTCGCTTTGTTTATGAGTTTTATCTTGTACTTTGTGTTCAAAGTACAATCCAATCATAAATACGACAATGAATTAGTAACCGAAGATTACTACAAACAAGAGTTGGCTTATACCAAAGAAATGAATAAAGAGCAAAATGCTGTGGATATGGCCGTTCAAGTAGTAATTACAAAAACCAATGAAGGAATTACTGTTGACTTTCCAAAGGATTTTGACAGTTCAAAAATTAAAGGAAAAGTGTCCTTATACAGACCGTCTAACCAAAAGCTCGATTTCGAAGTTCCTATTTCGTTATCAAGTCCACATTTGCTCATACCTAAAAGTAACTTGGTTGGCGGTCTTTGGGACATTTCTGTAGATTGGAATTATGAAGGAAAAGACTATTTGAATAAACAAGTCGTATCTTTCTAAGATTAAATGTATAGGCAGTAGTCGTAAATAGGTTTATAATGTTGTATTCAGCTTTGATATTTGGGTTAATTAGTAGTTTTCACTGCATCGGAATGTGCGGTCCCATTGCTATGATGTTGCCTGTAGATCATAAGAATCCAACCAAAAAAGCCTTACAGATATTAACCTATCAATTGGGTCGTTTGACCGCGTACAGCACCTTAGGCTTGTTATTTGGCCTAATGGGAAGAGGGCTTTTTCTAGCAGGGATGCAGCAACGAATGTCCATCGCTGTAGGCGTTATGATGATTGCAATAGTGTTGATTCCGGAACGAATATTTGCCAAATACAATTTTTCAAAACCCGTTTACAAACTAATCTCTAAAGTAAAAACCAGTTTAGGTAGTCAGTTCAAACGAAAAACTCCCGATGCTCTTTTTACTATAGGCCTCCTCAACGGCTTCTTGCCTTGCGGATTGGTTTATGCCGCTTTGTTTGGCGCTATCGCTATGCAAAACGTCGCCTTAGGGATTACTTATATGTTCTTGTACGGTTTAGGAACCATACCTTTAATGAGTGCTGTGGTATATGTTTCTAACTTTTTAACCGTGCCTTTTAGAAATAAACTACAAAAAGTCATCCCAATAGTTACCGTAATCATAGGCACACTATTTATTCTGAGAGGAATGGGATTAGGCATTGCAAACGTCTCTCCAAGCGGACTCAATTTGTTTGTTCAGGCCAATGCAAACTGCCACAATTGAAATTAACTAAATTAAATATATTATGGAAAGACATGATTTACTCCACGAGTTTCCTGAATTTCAGGAAAAATTAGACGCTTTAAAAGCCTCTAACCACCATTTCAAAGCATTATTTGATAAATACCACGAAGTGGAAAAAGAAATCCACCAAATTAATACTGGTGAAAAAGTAGCCATCGATGAGTATGCTCACGAACTAAAAGCTAAATTACTGCACATTAAAGATGAAATCTTCACTCATTTGAGAAGCTAATAAAGAAACCACGCACTGAGCGTGGTTTTTTTATGGCAGTAAGCTTTAGGCTATAGGCAGTAAGCAGTTGTATAATGTATATTGTATAATGTATATTGTACACTTAGTGAAGGATATTGGTATTAGTATAGAGGTTATTGATGTTGAGCATGAACTTGGGTTAAAAAATATAATTGTTACCGAGTTTTTATGTTTTTGATTCGTTGATTTTTATTATCGAATCGCTTTACAGTATTATTTCCCCCTATGTACAATATACATTATACAATATACATTATACAATCAAAAACGCCTCTGTAACACTTGTTACGCTTTACTCTTTTTCACAATTCTATTTTTGCTTCATAATTAGAACTACAATTATGAAGAAATTATCGATACTATTTATTACTGCTGGTCTTTTGTTCCTCTCGTTTGCTAATGCGCAAGACACGATTTCCCTTTCCAAAGCAGACTTGATTCAAA
>CANCJZ010000014.1 GCA_947378465.1 Flavobacteriaceae bacterium | reverse complement strand
CACATAAGAATGCGTAAACACTAGTAATTAATATCGCGCAAAGACACAAAGTCGCAAAGGTGTTGGGTAATTTCTTTGGGATTTTGCTCTTTGAAACTTTGGCTCTTTGGAACTTTGATACTTAGAACATTTAGAGCGGGTTCTTTACTAATAAAAAAGAGCTCAACAATGTTGAGCTCTTAATAGTATCCCATATCAATAGATATTATTTGAGATTAACTTAAAGTTATTATACCGTTGCTGCTTTTTTCAAATAAGTTTTGTAACTCATAAATGCACAAGCAGAACAAATGATTAATGCTACCATAGCAACCATTGCCATAGACTTTGGACTAACTCCTGAAGTCATTGTAGCTTCAATATCTGGAGCAATAAGCCATAAAACAACTGATAATCCAGCAACACCCATTGCAAGTTTAGTAACTAATTCTTTTTTCATAAAAGCAAAAACTACCATAACTAAAGCACAAAGCGCTATAATCATTCCAAGGATACTTGCAGAATCAGCTTGCCATTTAACTGGCGCTTTTTTGATCATCTCTAAAGATTGTTGAACTTCAGCATCTTGGATTTTCTCCACATCGATACCTTGTTTTTTAAGCTCTTCGATTTGTTGTTTTGCTTTTTCTACTGCAGCGTAATCAAGACCTTCAGTACGTTTGTCAATGTTAACTTTAAGAAGCCCTGAAGTTGCACCACCTACTAAAAAGGATAAGACCATAAAAATTAAAAATACTACTCTCATAAAAATTTGTTTTAAATTAATAAATTGGTTAAAAATAAATAAGGAAGCGAAACTAAAGAAATAAAAACTTAAAAAAAACTTAAATTCAATATATTTTAAAGTAATATTCAAAAATATTAACTAATCTATGTACAAATAACAAACTATTTAACGTCAAAATTATTTAAAACAAAAAAATGGAAATAATTATATATAAGATAGATAACTAAAAAATACAGCTTTATTAATGTCGTTTAAATTCTACAAAAAATTAAATATTATTCTAACAACAGAATCAATTATGGATTGTAAACTATACGACATAGTTATGTTGTAGGTTATTTAGGTTATAGGTTGTAAAGGTTTTAGGTTTGTGATATAGATTATAGACATATAGGATTGTAGGTTATAGAAAATAAAAAAAGCCCAATCAGAGATTGGGCTTTCAATACATTTAAAATTTAAATATTATTTTCCTTTATTCGCTTCGGCGATATATTTTTCTAAAGCCATTGTCATCGAAGGTGTTTCAGGAGTTGGAGCAAGAATATCGATTCGTAATCCGTGTTCTAAAGCTTCTTTTTGGGTAGTACTACCAAAAACAGCGATGCGTGTATTGTTTTGTTTGAAATCAGGAAAGTTTTTAAACAATGATTTGATTCCTGTTGGGCTAAAAAAAGCCAACACATCATAATATACATCCGCTAAATCCGATAGGTCACTCATTACTGTTTTGTAAAAAACTGCTTGAGTCCAATTGATTTTCAGATTATTTAAAGTAATAGGAGCATCTGCATTAAGCTGATCAGAGGCTGGCAACAAGAACTTTTCGTCCTTGTATTTTTTAAACAAAGAAGTCATGTCGGCAAAATCTTTTTGACCAACATATATTTTCCGTTTTCTGTAAACCACATACTTCTGTAAGTAAAAAGCGATTGCTTCCGACTGGCAAAAATATCTTAAATCTTCAGGGACTTTATAGCGCATTTCTTCAGCGACTCTAAAGAAATGATCGACCGCATTTCTACTGGTCAATATAATAGCCGTAAAATTATTGAGGTCTATTTTTTGAGCTCTAACATCTTTTGCGCTTACTCCTTCGACATGGATAAAAGAGCGAAAATCAATTTTTACCTTATGTTTTTGTTGTAAATCAAAATAAGGTGAATTCTCTACTTTTGGTTCTGGTTGTGACACCAAAATTGTTCTCACTTTCAAATTTGACATGTTTATGCTCTAAATTTTTCTAATCAAATAATATATGAAATAATAGGGCGCTATTTCAAGTGCGCAAAGATACAAAATAAAATAAAACATCTTGCTAAATATTAAATTTTGATAAATTCTCAAAGAAAACACATAAGTCAATACGTTTATTATCAATAAAACACCTATAATAGCAAAAAACACGTGATTTGATGCATAATTACTATAATACAACACTATTGTTATAGGTAAAAGTAGCAACCCTAAATAGGTTCTAAAGTTAACTTTTTGTAAATTAAACTGTTCAATGAGTTCTTCGATATTGAAAATATTGGCAATAATTTTTTCTATAAGGAATTTAGAAAGGATGAAAACTGAGAAACCAGTAAAAATTTGCACAAATAAAACCCAATCGGTTTTAGCCGCTTTGGTAAAATTACAAATAACTAATTGGGTAAAAAAAGAGATGGAAACAAGGTTAATCAAAAATAAAAGAATCGTAAATCCTCCGACAAGATGCGAGCTTTCTTTGTAAATTTTGAAGTATTTATCGGAAATAATAAGTCGGATAAAATCATTGAAACGATTCTCAAACAATGATTTGGCAAGGACTAACAAGGCAATGGTAACAACAAATAGTACTGTTGCCCAATCTTTATTTTCAACTATTCGAGGATGTAATTCGTACGCTGTCATTCGGGGCAAATTTACTAAATTTTATTTCTTAGCGAGTATTATAATATTATTAAGATTAGAGAGTAATAAAAAGAGTATTTTTGCTGAAATTTTTATTCAGCCTATGAATTGTGGTATAGTTATCATTCCAACTTATAACGAAATTGAAAATATTGAAAGCATCATCCGAGCGGTGTTCTCATTACACAAACCATTTCATGTACTTATAGTTGACGACAACTCTCCTGATAAAACTGCAGAGAAAGTTAAAGAGCTTCAAAAAGAATTCCCTGAATCTTTATTTATAGAGCAAAGAGAAAAGAAATCAGGCTTAGGAACGGCCTATGTACATGGATTCAAGTGGGCATTGCAACGCAGTTACGAATATATCTTTGAAATGGATGCTGATTTTTCGCACAATCCAAATGATTTAGAAAAGCTGTATGCGGTGTGTCATTTTGATACCGCTGATTTAGCGATTGGTTCACGTTATGTTACCGGTGTTAATGTGGTGAATTGGCCATTAAGCAGAGTGCTTCTCTCCTATTTTGCCTCGGTATATGTTAGAAAGATCACTGGAATGAAAATTATGGATGCCACTGCAGGTTTTATTTGTTACAGAAGACAAGTATTGGAAAGCATTAATTTGGATAAAATAAAATTTATAGGCTATGCCTTTCAAATAGAAATGAAATACCGTGTTTTTGCAAAAAAATTCAACATCCAAGAAGTACCCGTAATATTTACAGACCGTACTAAAGGGCAATCAAAAATGAGTGGCGCCATCATCAAGGAAGCTGTATTTGGAGTATTGTCACTAAGAATAAAAAAGTTTTTTAACACCTTATAATAAAAATAGACCCAATGAATACCGTTTTAATTAAAAATGCGAAGATCGTTAATGAAGGAAGGATTTTTGAAGGCGATGTTCTTATTGAAGGAGAATTTATCAAAGAAATTGCCGAAAGCATCAGTCATAAAAGTTCCAATTGCAAAGTTATTGATGCAGAAGGGAATTACTTAATACCAGGAGCCATTGACGATCAAGTACATTTTAGAGAACCAGGATTAACTCACAAAGGCGATATTGCTTCCGAAAGCAGAGCAGCTGTTGCTGGCGGAATTACATCGTTTATAGAGCAACCCAACACGGTACCTAATGCGGTTACTCAAGAATTATTAGAGGATAAATACCAGATAGCTGCGAATAATTCTTACGCAAATTACTCCTTTATGATGGGAGGAACCAACACAAACTTGGAAGAATTATTAAAAACCAATCCGAAAAATGTAGCGGGAATTAAATTATTTTTGGGCTCCTCCACAGGGAATATGTTAGTGGATGATGAAGAAACTTTAGAGAAAATATTTTCGAGTACCAAGATGTTGATTGCAGTTCATTGTGAAGATGAAGGAACCATCAAAGCGAATATGGCTCGTTATAAAGAAGAATATGGCGATGATGTCCCTGTAACAGTTCACCACTTGATTCGAAGTGAAGAAGCTTGTTATTTGTCTTCTTCAAAAGCAGTTGAATTAGCAAAAAAGACGGGAGCTCGTTTGCATATCTTCCATCTTTCAACCGCAAAGGAAATGGAATTGTTTACTAACAAAATCCCATTAGAAGAAAAACAAATCACTGCTGAAGTGTGTATTCATCACTTGCTTTTTACCAATGAAGATTATGCTAAAAAAGGTAATTTCATCAAATGGAATCCGGCAGTTAAAACAGAAAAAGACAGAGATGCTTTATGGAAAGCTTTGTTAGATGACCGAATAGATGTTATCGCTACGGATCACGCTCCTCATACATTAGAAGAGAAATCAGCCTCATACTTAAACGCTCCTTCAGGAGGTCCATTAGTACAACACGCTGTTGTAGCGATGTTCGAAGCTTATCATCAAGGAAAAATATCGATTGAAAAGATTGTTGAGAAAATGGCTCATAATCCTGCTAAGATATTTAAAATCGAGAAACGTGGATTTATCAAGGAAGGCTATTATGCCGACTTAGCGATAGTAAACACAGCAAAACCGTGGAGTGTACAAAAAGAGAACTTATTATACAAATGTGGATGGTCGCCATTGGAAGGCACTAATTTTAAATCAAGAATATCCTATACCTTTGTCAACGGACAGATGGTGTATCAAAATGGAACTATAAAAGAGATTCGCGCAGGAAAGCGCTTGCTTTTTGACCGATAACAGAAGCTAGTATGAAGAAATTAGTATTATTATTTGCTGTATTAATAAGTTTAGCAAGTTGTAAAGAAGAGGTTGCAAAAAAACCAAAGAAGTTTATCGAAAAAGATAAGATGATAGATATGCTTTATGATTTATCGCTATTAGAAGCGGTAAAAGCGCAAAATATTGTTTATCAAAAAAATTATCCCACCGCTTCCAATTTTCTAAAAAAGAAATATGGCATCGACAGTATTACTTTTGCTGACAATGCTAAATATTACGGTACTGATTTGAAAGAATACAAAAAAATGTATGAAAAAGTCAGAGAGCGATTGGACAATGACATCAAAGCAAACAATGGTGGTAAATTAATTAATGCTAATCCTGAAGACGGAATAGTAAAATAATTATTTTTCTTTAAATTCTTTAGCCAAACGACGAACACAATCTTCAATGGGTTCGAAATTACAGTTCAAATAGTCTGTGATTTTTTGATTAGAAATCATATCGGTGTTTAATAAGGATATTGCACCATGTTTAGAAATCTTGCGTTTAGTGCGAAAGACTTTTGAAAAAAACCAATCCAATCGCCAAGCAATATTTAACAAAAACTCCGTAGCATTGATTTTAGGTTTACTAGCTCCAATGGCTTCAGCAATGGACAGTATGATTTGTTTGTATGATTTGTTTTCAGACACTAAGGCAAAGCGTTCGCCGTTGCAATCGGAATTCATTAATTTTCGCATAATCACTACAACATCCTGAACAGCTACATAAGCAGAGGTCCCTAGGGTATAAAAAGGAAATCCTTTTTTGATTTGAGTAAAAAACAAACCGCTTCCTTGGTTCCAAAAACCAGCTCCCAAAATAATTCCTGGATTCACAATAACCACCGCAACACCTTCCTGTTGTGCGCGCCAAACTTCCATTTCAGCACCATATTTAGAAATAGCATAATCACTGTGAAGTACTTCGGGATTCCATTCGGTGCTTTCGGTAATGATATGTTGATTTTGATTTAAATCCCCTAAAGCAGCAATAGAACTTACGTGGCAGAGTTTTTTTATTTTATAATCAATACAAAAATTAACGATATTAGCCGTTCCTTCAATATTGACCTTACGCAATTGTTGTTCTTCATTAGGGTCAAACGAAATCAAAGCCGCACAATGGTACACATAGTCCACCCCTTGAAACGCCAATTCTAAAGAAGGCACTTCTAAAATATCAGCTTGCATCCAATCAATATGAGTAAAGAGTTCTAAATGATTGGCTTTTTGAAAAAGACTTTTGGTCTTTTCGATCTGTTTGGGATTTCTATAAATAGCACGAACGGAGGTTTCTCCATTTACTAACAAATGAAGTAACAAATGCGCACCTACTAAACCCGTTCCCCCAGTAACTAATATCATAGCTACAAATATAGAATTAAGATTTTTAAAATTGAATACTGTTCCTGAAATTGTCATTAATGCTCACAATTCCTATATTTGCCCAAATTTAAGATTATACGATGAAAAATTTAGTTGAAGAATTACAATGGAGAGGATTGGTACACGATATCATGCCTGGAACCGAAGAGCAACTTTTAAAAGAAATGACCACCACCTATATAGGATTCGATCCAACAAGTGATTCCTTGCATATTGGGAGTTTGGTTCCTATAATCTTATTAGTACATTTAGAAAAATTTGGTCACCGTCCGATTGCTTTAGTTGGAGGCGCAACGGGAATGATTGGAGACCCATCAGGGAAATCAGACGAAAGAAACTTGTTGGATGAAGCGACATTAGAGAAAAATGTAGCGGGAATCAAAGCGGTATTGTCCCGTTTTTTGGATTTTAATTCTACCGCAGCAAATGCTCCTATATTAGTAAACAATTATGATTGGATGAAAGACTTTTCGTTCATCAATTTTGCGCGTGATGTTGGAAAACGTATCACTGTAAACTATATGATGGCAAAAGACTCAGTTAAAAAGCGTTTGAGTGGCGAAACAGGAGAAGGAATGAGTTTTACTGAATTCACTTACCAATTGATTCAAGGATACGACTTTCATCATTTATACAAAAATTACCACTGTTTATTGCAAATGGGAGGTTCGGATCAGTGGGGAAATATCACTACCGGAACGGAGTTAGTACGACGTATTAATGGAGAGGGAGCCAAAGCATTTGCAATGACTTGTCCATTGATTACAAAAGCAGATGGTTCCAAATTTGGAAAATCAGAGGGAGGCAATGTATGGTTGACTGTGGATAAAACATCGGTGTATAAATTCTATCAATTTTGGTTAAACACTACAGATGCTGATGCAGAGAAATACATTAAGATTTTCACCTTTTTAGATCAAGATACGGTAAATGCATTAATTACTGAGCATCATGAAGCGCCACATTTACGCGTGTTACAACGCAAATTAACCGAAGAGGTGACTGTTTTTGTTCACGGAAAAGAGGAATTAGAAAAAGCAATCAAAGCCTCGGCTATTTTATTTGGAAATGCTTCTGCGGAGGATTTGAAACAATTGGATGAAACGACTTTCTTAGAAGTTTTTGATGGAGTTCCTCAAGCGGAAATTTCAAAAGCAGATTTGGAATCAGGAATGGATATCATTGCTGCATTAGCTGAAAAATCAGGATTCCTTGCCTCCAATAGTGAAGCGCGAAGAGCTTTGAAGGAAAACTCAATTGCCATCAATAAAGAAAAGGTAAATGAGGGTTATCAATTGACAAAATTAGACTTGATTAACGATCAATTTGTATTGTTACAACGAGGAAAAAAGAATTATTTTATTTTGAGAACGGTTTAATTTAGAAGTTAGAAGAAAGAAGCTAGAGGAAAGATATTGCGTTTAAGGAGAATAGAGAATAGAATATAGAGAAAAGAGGAAAGAAGAATTGTGGGAAATCAAAGTCTTTATAAAGCATTGTATTGACAGCTTTTTACTAACAAAAATAAAGAAATCGTTGGGACTATATAATACTCTGAGATAAGTTAAACCCCACCCCTATTGAACCAATATTGGGATACGTATTTGATATTGTTTTGAATTAATGAACAGTTATAAACAAAAAGAGAGAGGATTACCTCTCTCTTTTTCATTTTATATAAATAGAAAAACTTTGATTATAGATTATCGCTTGCGTACCATTCGGCAAAGGAGGTTTCGGTTTCTTGCAATTTTAAAGAAAATAATTTAATGGTATCAGGAAGGCGATTGGAGATTTTTCTAGCAAAATCAATAACCATATTTTCACTGGTAGGTTGATAGTCGACAAGGATTACGTGATGATCTCTAGAGCTTAATTCCTTGGCAAGTTCTAGATGAGGCGTATTTTTATTAAAAACGGTAGCATGATCAAAGACATCAACGATTTCTTCTCTTACAATTTTCTTCAAATCAGAAAAATCAATCACCATTCCGTACTTTACATTAGAGGAATCAGTAAGTGGTTTGCCAATTACTGTAACCGACAACTTATAACTATGTCCGTGAACATTTTTACATTTTCCGTCATAGCCATATAAGGCGTGACCTGTTTCAAAACTAAATTGTTTTGTGATTCTGATATTACTCATAGATGTTTATTAAAGTCGTTAATCGAACTTATCTCTTTTTTTAGCCTTATAGTACATCCAATAGGCTAAGGCTGCAAAAAAAACGAAAGGAATAAAAGTTCCAATTACTACGCCCATCTGATAGGAACTATCGGGAGCGTGTTTTACTTTATCGGCTATATTTACTTGCTGAATTAAGCTAATCAATCTCATTGTGATGAATTAATGATACGGTGCAAATTTACAATAAAAAAAGGTTGCCGTTTAAAAGCAACCTTTATAATATTTATTTTTTTCCTGTTAAGGATTCACTTCGAAGTCTTGAATTTCGTTAGGCAAAGCCGCACGCGCATTGATTGCTCCATTATTTTGATCAACTATAAAGGCAACAAAGCTCATATTCGCAGCATTTGTAATGTCGGATGGAATGGCTAAATGATAATTTTTAGTAATGGTTTGTCCTAAAGTAGTAGGTTCAGCAAAAGCATCTCCCATAATATCGGTTAATGAAACTCGCAATACGTGGTTGTGCACGTAATTTGTAATAGTAGGCGTTGTTCCAGGGCCAAAGTAATTGGTATAATTAGTTTGATCGTGGATCAATTGGTTTTCAAGAAGCAATACTACTAACTTGATATTGGAATAATCTTGAGCAAATTTTAATTTGACATTCAAATCAATTGTTCCATTAGCAATAGCCGAGTTCATTGCCAAACCTACTCCACAATTGTTTCCAGTTAAATTAATTGCCTCATCCAAATTGATAGGTTCTGGGAATGTCCAAGTGGAAGTACGATTCAAACGCGATTGAGGTAGTTGCAAAGCATCATTAGGAGAAATCAAATCCTTCAAAGGACCAATTCCCAAGTAATTGTAAGGATCAAAACCATTGTGAATTGCCACAGGAACCACTTTATCACTTTGGTCCATTGCTTGTTCAATAGCATAGGCAACTCTTGGGCAATTACCACACCAAGTCCCAGTATAATCTTCAATTAGCACTCTTTTTTTGAAGAAACCCGAAACAGCGGGAGCAGTTGAACTTCCATCAGGCACTTTCTTCACAACTACAGTATCGCTACAAGAGCTAAATAGTAGAGCAAAAGCAAAAATTGACAAATACTTTTTCATTATGTTATTTCTATAAATGTTATTTAAAATGATGAATTAAGTAAAGAATTACTACTTAATCATTGTATTATGCAAATAAAATAAAAAAAGCTTTATCTTTAAACTAATTATTTATTTATTTGCAATAAAAACACAATCTAACATGAACAAACTATACTTATTACTTCTTTTCGTTGGCTTTAATTCAATTGCACAACATCAATTACCTGACTTGAACCTTATGGATATTGACGGTAAGAAAACCTCCTTGAAAAATGATTTTGCAGAAAAGGACAAAATTTACATCTTTTCGTTTTGGGCTACTTGGTGCGCCCCTTGCATAAATGAATTGGATGAAATCAATGATTCCTTTGACGATTGGAAAAAGAAGTTAAATGTAGAACTTATTGCAGTAGCCACAGATGATTCACGAACTCAAAAAAGAGTAAAACCTTTGGTAAACGGCAAAGAATGGCCGTATAAAATTTTGCTTGACACGAATCAAGATTTTAAACGCGCTATGACAATTGTAAACATTCCATATACCGTTGTGGTTAAAAATGGAGTAATCGTTCATATCCAAAATGGCTATGTACCAGGAAGTGTTTCGGAATTATTTGAAAAATTGAAGACCTTATAATAATGACAAAAAAGCTTATCCCATTTGTACTTCTATTTGCTTTGAATGCTTTTTCGCAAGAAAAAGGGGCTGTTACAGGAGGTTTTGAATCGAATTCACAATGGTACACTAACGACAAAGGCTTGGATGTTACGCATCCAGACAATCCTTTGCGATCAAACAATTATTTATTTGTAAATTATAGATACAAAAACTGGTTGGCAGGGGTTCAAGGGGAAGCCTATGAAAAAAATGCCTTGCTGAATTACAATCCTAAGTTTGACGGTGCTAATGTAGCCACTTATTTTTTGCAATATAAAAAGAATAAGGTGGATATTACTGCTGGATACTTCTATGAGCAATTTGGAAGTGGATTGCTTTTCCGCAGTTGGGAAGATCGTGCCTTAGGTATCAACAATGCTTTGCGCGGAGGGCGATTTATTTATAAACCTACTTCTTTTTTAACCTTCAAAGCTGTTCACGGACAACAACGAACAGGATTTGACGTTTCGAAAGGGAGAATCTATGGATTGGACACTGAGATTGTGCTTTCGAATTTGATGAAATTTCAAACTACCGAATTAACTCTTGGTTTATCCTACGTAGGGAGAGATGAGAAAACAGATATAGTAGATCCTAATTTTAATCGTTTGACAAATGCTTATGCAGGGCGATTGAGTTTTGCTCATAAGTCGTTCTATTTGACTACTGAATACGATTACAAATCCAAAGATGCTATCGTTCAAGTACAGGGTCAGGTGCAAAACAATTTTGTAAAACCCGGAAGTGCATTGTTATTGAACATGGGGTATTCCAAAAAAGGATTTGGATTAGATGGAACGTTTCGCCGATTGGAAAACATGAGTTTTTTCTCTGAAAGAGATGCCAAAGGGAATCCCTACAACGATCGCATAATGAACTTTGTACCAAGTTTGACCAAACAACATCATTATAATTTGGCGAATATTTATGTATATCAAGCGCAGCCCAACGTGATATTAACAGATGAAACTTTGGTAAAAGCGGGAGAAATAGGTGGACAAATTGATATGTTTTACAATTTTAAAAAAGGAACTCCTATGGGAGGAAAATACGGAACTAAAATTGCGATGAACTTCTCGAATTGGAATGCATTAGGAGGTACTTTTTACCTTTATAACCCACAAGATTACAAAACTGATTTCTGGGGATTTGGGAAGAAGTATTTCTCGGATGCGAACATTGAAATCACCAAACGTTGGAGTGATAAATGGTTAACAGGATTTTCCTATATCAACCAATATTACAACAAAAAATTAATCCAAGAAACTTACGGTGTTATCAAAACGAACATCATTGCTGCTGAGGCAACCTACAAATTTAATGCTGCTCGTTCCCTTAGAGTTCAAGGAGAACATATGTGGGCGGATAGCGATAAACGCAATTGGGCAGCTTCCATAGTAGAATACAATTTCAACACTAAGATGTCACTATACGTTTCCGATATGTACAATTACGGAAATGAAGACGGGATGAAGAATCATTACTATAGTGTTGGATCATCTTACCGCAAAAACACTACGCGCCTTTCTTTAAGCTATGGAAGACAAAGAGGTGGATTGGTATGTGTAGGTGGAGTATGTCGTTATGTCCCTGAAAGCTCTGGAATTTCATTGTCGCTTAACACTACTTTTTAGGCGTTGAGGAAAGAAGCAAGAAGCAAGAGGCAAGAAGAAAGATATTGCGTAACGAGAATAGAGAATAGACGAAAGAAGAAAGAAGAAAGATTTTGTGGAATGTTGCGGTAGACATATTGGCTGCAAAATGATTGAAGCTAACAATTAGTCCCGTGGGAACGGCATATATCAAGAGTTATTATCACGATAAATATTCACTTCTCGAACCCTCGCAGGGTTTTAAACCCTGCGAGGGTTGGAAAAAACAAAAAAAAATAAAATCGGTCAACACTAATCAGGGAAGTTCAGAGAATAGATTATAGATTATAGAGGATAGATGCAAGATGCAAGAAGAAAGATATTGCGTTTGATTATAGATGAGGATAGAGATAGAGAATTGTGGTTAGATGTTTTGAGGAAAGATATTGGTATTAGGGAATAAAATTTATACTAAATATCTAAAGCTGATTACTGATTACTTCTTTTTAATTCTGAACACTGATCACTGATCGTTGATCACTAAATTCCTAAACAAAAAGCCTGATAGATAAACTATCAGGCTTTTTGTTTGGAAAGAAAATGAGTTTAAAAACTGTAAAACATTTTCAATAAATAAATTAATTCGCTTTTAATACTTTATAATTACCAACGCCATTAGCTCCTTTAACGGAAACGCAATAAAAACCTTCTGGATAATTGGTCATATCGATGTCAACTTCCAAAGCATCAACTTTTTTGCTCAACATTTTTTGACCTAAGACAGAATAAATCTCGATTTCAGTAATTGTTTGATCGTTGCTGATATGCAATTTGTCAACAACTGGATTTGGGTATACTTTAGTAGTAGTACTATCAAATGAAGGTGTATTCAAATTACCAACTATGGCTGTAGAAGTGGTGTTCGTTGCAATTGGGGCATTATAATCAAAATAGATTAATGCTTGATTGGTCAACACATCCCCTACTACTACATTTGACTTCGGTTTGATTTTATAACTCACATAACCGGTACTGTTATCGACATCATTCGTCCCTGGCAAGTAAATTCCTTCGAATAAAAACTCATTGTGGTTGTCTTTGTTTTTCACAATACAAGGGTGGCTAGAAGATACTAATTCAAAGGTCGTCCAATCTAATTTTGCTTCCACATCATTGTCTATTTTGATGTTAATAGCCTCCGATGAGCCTAGGTTTTGGAAATGAATGGTATAATGCAAATAATTACTGGCTTGACTTAAGGTAATAGTACTGCCTTCATGCACTAACATATCATTAGGATCCAATGAATTTACAACAACCTGAGTTACACTATTGCTATTATCCAAAGGCGTAAGATCATTGGCAACTGGAGTGATTGCAGAGGCAAAACTAACACTGTCTCCTGCATTTACTGTAGGAGGAGTCAACACATGAAACTTAACAGGACGAATTACTCTGATTTCAAAGGGTTGTAAATTGGTAAAATTGTACGTAAGCGTTGTTGCAGTAGCCACATCAGGAGCGGGAGTCGAGGTCCAAAACGACATTTTAGAAGGATCGTATTGGAAACTAACTTGACCGGATAATAGGGTCGTTCCTTTGTTTTTATAAGCAAGAACATAGGAAATTGGCAATCCAGGCACTACATTACTCAAAGGAATAGCAACAATTTCGAGATCATCAACAGAACTGTTGGCTGATATACAAAAATCACCATTATCCGTTATCCCTGCTGCGGTAAAATTATACGTTAAAACAGTTGGATTGACTGTAAAATAAGACGGCAAGACCGCGGATATAGTATTCACGCCTTGATCCGCAATACTTCGGTATGTTCCGTCATAAAAAGAATAGGTGGTGTATGTTGTTCCGTTATTTTGATTGACAATTTTTATTCCGGCAAGAGTTGGATCGGAAGAATCACAACCATTAGCATTGGAATCATAACGGACGGTACCTACAACGGCATTTTTCAAAACCGTAATGTGTGCATAATTCACGCTACAACTTAATATTCCAGTGGAAGTACAAATTTGATACGGTAAATTGTACACCCCTTCGCCAACTAAAGCACCAATACTTATGGTTCCATCAGCATTTAAAGTAAAACCAGAAATGGAATTTAATGGCGTAATGGATACTGCACCATTAGGTATAGAAACGCCATTAAATAAATCATTATTCAACACACTGGATGTAGTAGTCCCTGCATATATTGGGGAATAGTTATCATAATTTGCCACAACAGTACTTGGGCCCGTTACTACCACAATTGCATTCGCAGTATATCCTGAATTTAATTCATATTGAATAATATAGGTTCCAGGAAATGTTCCAATAGCTACAGTAATTACCCCTGAAAAAGTATCAATTGTAATACCCGATGGCAAGTTAATTCCTAAAACATAAACATTTCCGGAACAGCCATAAAAATCATTTTGCAAAACACTTGGCGTAGTTCCTCCAATATCATTTGCAATAGGATAAACGGTAAAATCATCGTCATAAGGAACTTCCTCTTGAGGTTGCATATTGATATAAACATACCCAATATCGCAATTGGAGGTGTTATTAGGATCACAGATTTGGTAGGCAAAATAAGAACTGGTGTAAGAACTAAAATTCATATTTACCGCATTAATCTGACCCGTAGCCATATAAATTGTATATGAAATACCAAAACTATCATCAAAAGAAACCGTATTATTAACGGTATCATAATAAATATTACTCACATTCCCTTGATCAGGCACTATGGTTAAAACAGGAGGTTGTGTTAAGGCCACTCCATTTAAAGTATCATTAGAATACAATAAATCGCCAAAAAATTGAACATTAGGGCCACAGGTTACGGCAAATAGATTGTCATCAGTGGCGACTATTTGTCCAAAAGATGGGGCGCTAATAAGAAGTAAAAACGCAAATAGAAAGTAGTTTTTTTTCATAAATTTTCTGTTTATAATAAAATAAATACAAGTTTTTTAACTTGATATCTTACAAATGTAAAAAAAATTATGAATTATGAGTTATTAATTAGGTTTAAGGTTTAGTTGAAAGTTAAAGCTTGAATTTAGGTTGTGGGTTGAATTTAGGTTGTAGGTAGTAGGCTGTAAGTTGAAGGTATTGGGCATTGGGTTTTTGGTTTCGGACCGTGACTAATGGTAACAGCCGTTGCGCTAGAAATGGACGGGTTGTTTTTTGTAAAATAAAAAACAATGAATCGATAAGAAGAATAAAATTAAGGCCGACTTATTTTTATTTTATTTAAAAAAAATAAACCTATTACTATAAGCGAAAAATCATTTGCAATAGCAAATAAAATGATTGCAATGATGAATTATATAGTTGCAATGGCGAATGATAGGCTTGCAATGGCAAATAAAGTGATTGCAATGGCTAATTAAGTGGTTGCAATAGCTAATTATATGATTACAATGGTGAATTATATAGTTACTATGGCGAATTATAGGCTTGCAATGGCGAATAATTTACTGCAATGGCTAATTAAGTGGTTGCAATGGCGAATTATATAGTGGAAATGACGAATGATGTGGTGGAAATGGCCAATTAAGTAGTGGAAATAGCAAATTATATGGTGGAAATGGTGAATTATATGGAGGAAATGACGAATGATGTGGTGGAAATGGCCAATTAAGTAGTGGAAATAGCAAATTAGATGGTGGAAATGACGAATGATGTGGTGGAAATGGCGAATTAAGTAGTGGAAATGGCGAATAAAGTAGTGGAATGGATAATATTATGAAGCAATAGATTTTTTTTGAATAGAATTGAACGGTTTGTAAATAATACTCTGTTGTAGGGTTATAATGATTAACCCTTGCAGGTTTTAAACCCTGGAAGGGTTCGGAGGTTGGTACTAGTATTATGAATCCCTCATTAAATTTAATTAATCGTACCTCTTTCAACTGGATTCTTTGTTAAAGAAATTATCAATTCACGATTAACAATTGTAAATTCGGTTTACTTATCTTTGTTTTATGAATAAACGAATACTTGGAATTGGGGCGACATTGGTGGATGAGTTGTACTTTTGCGAAAAGGCAATAGTGGCAGGATCGTCAAATCCCGCAGAAAAGACGAACAGTGTAGGCGGTGTGATTTCCAATATTATGCAACAACTGTCCTTGTTTGCATTAGACTACAGCATAATTACTGCTTTGGGAACGGATGGTGAAGCTGAATATGTAAAAGATCATTTTGAAAAAGTTGGGGTGCCCACGGATGAAATTCTACAAAGCGAAGGAGCCACAGGGAAATATGTTTCCATATTGAATTCGGACGGCAATTTGTTTGTGTCCGTTTGTGAGGATCATTGTAGTAAAAACATCAGTGTTCCTTTTCTTGAAAGTAAATCGGCGTTCATTCAATCCTTTGACTTAATAGTCATCGACACTAATTTGGCCTCCGAGAGTATTCAATGGCTGATTACCTTTTGCTTCCAACATCGAATCAAACTAATTATAGAACCTGTATCGGTTAGTAAGGCAATGAAACTTGCTCCGTTGAATTTGAATGGCGTATATATGATTACTCCCAACGATGAAGAACTATTGGCGATTAGCAATGACACTACTTTGACCGAGGAGAACGCATTGGTACAAGGCCTTTTTGAACGAGGAGTAGCCAACCTCTGGGTCCGAAAAGGAGCGCAGGGTTCGGTTTGGCACCAACAAACGCAGGCCATTCGCCTTGGGGTTCCTACGATCCAAATAACGGACAGCACTGGGGCGGGTGATGCTGCTCTTGCGGGATGGATATTGGGCTGGGCCAAGCAGGAATCGGATTTGGATTGTATGCAATTAGGACATAGTTTGGCCTTAGAAGTGCTTCAAACCAAAGGCAGTATAAAGAAAGAAATGAATTTGGAAAATATCTATAAAATTAAAAGAACTTATTACAATGACTAAAAATAATTACCTCGTAATACATCCTGAAGTACAACATGCTCTGGACCACAACCTCCCAATTGTTGCATTGGAATCGACTATTATATCACACGGAATGCCTTGGCCACAAAATGCTGCCACTGCCAAAGCAGTAGAAGCAGTAGTGCGTGAACACGGTGCAATTCCGGCAACAATAGCCATCAGAGATGGAAAATGCTTGGTGGGATTATCCGATGAGGATATTGATTTTTTTGGTCAAACACAAGGGGTTTGGAAGGTGAGTTTGAGAGATATGCCTTTTGTCATTGCTCAAAAACTTCCTGGAGCGACTACGGTTGCTGCAACCATGAGTATTGCTTCAATGGCAGGGATTAAAATATTTGCTACTGGCGGTATTGGTGGCGTGCATCGCGGCGCTGAAAATACTATGGATATTTCTGCTGATTTGACGGAAATGGGCAACACGAATGTGGCTATAGTAGCAGCGGGAGTGAAATCCATTTTGGATATTGGACTTACCCTGGAATATATGGAAACACTTGGTATTCCAGTGGTAACTTATGGACAGGATGAGTTTCCTAGTTTTTATTCTTCTAAAAGCGGTTTCAAATCGCCGTTGCGATTGGACTCTCCAAAAGAAATAGCGGAGTTGCTAAAAGCCAAATGGGGATTGGGAATCAACGGATCCGTATTGATTGCAAACCCTGTTCCAGCTGCCTTTGAAATGGAACAAGAACTTATCGAACAACATATACTGAATGCTTTGGCAGCTGCAGAAAAACATCATATTAAAGGAAAAGAAGTTACTCCATTTATCTTAAAATTTATTTCAGAAAATACGCAAGGAGAAAGCTTGGAAGCTAATATCGCTTTGATTAAAAATAATGCAAAGGTTGCGGCGGAAACGGCGGTTTGTTTTAGGCAATAGGCATTATTAAGGCATTAGGCATTATTAAGGCAATAGGCATTAGGCATTAGGCATTAGGCACGAGACGTGAAGAAAGCAGGTAATAATTAGATATCGAGAACTGAACTTCCCTGATTAATGTTGACCGATTTCTAATTGTTTATTTATTTATTTATTTTCCAACCCTCGCAGGGTTTAAAACCCTGCGTGGGTTCGAGACGTGAATATTTACCGTGATTATAGCTCTTGATATATATCGCCCCTGACGGGACTTTCAAATTCTACAATATTCCACAAAATCTAGCCTAATGCCTATTGCCTAATGCCTATTGCCTTAAAATTGTGTGATAAGAATACTTATTGTATTTTCCTTAAATTATTTTATGAATGAAGATGCCGCGTGAGGGATTGCAGCGGAAATCCTTTTGTTTTTTTTCTTAAAAAAACAAAAGATTGTAGCGGAAAGCCCGACCCGAAGGGGCACGCACTTCTTAAGGCATTAGGCAATAGGCAATAGGCAATAGGCATTAGGCACGAGACGTGAAGAAAGCAGGTAATAAAAACCACGTGGAAGACTTCTATGTGCCACGCGAAAGGATTCGCGCGGTAGCGGAGGATTTTAAATTATGAATTATTAATTATGAATTATTGTTGGGGTGAATATTGATTACTGAGCACTGACTACTGAATGCTGCTACCCAATACTTTTGATTACATAAGTTACAATTCCCCAGATGATCAATTGGTTTTCAGAGGTTACTTTAATTGGGGCGAAGTCACTGTTTTCAGGCATCAGATAGGCACAATCTTTTTCAATTTTTATTCGTTTGACGGTAAATTCCCCGTCGATAAAACAAATAGCGATTGCGTTGTTTTTGGGTTCTATACTTCTATCCACGACGAGTACATCTTTGTCGTTGATTCCGGCATCAATCATCGAATTGCCTTTTACTTTGATATAAAAAGTGGACAACGGATTTTTGCAAAGCTCTTTATTAAGGTCAATGGTGGTTTCTAAAAAATCAGTTGCGGGAGAGGGAAAGCCTGCAGCCACACCCTCAGCAATATACGGAATGGTGATATCACTCTCGAGCTCGGGCTGGTAAAAAGTAAGTTTGAATGGTTTTTTTACAGGCATTTTACTTCGAGTATTTCGTTAAAGTTAGTGGTGTATTTGGGCGATAAAAAGTTTTGTTTCATATTCCACGTCAGGGAAGGATTTTGAGAAGCCAATTTGACTTTTCGTTCGCCCATTTTGGCATTGAGATAATCCATAGCTTTCATCAAGGACAAATGCTTAGGATTTTCCTCATCAAACAGTTGCAATTGTTTTTTATCTTCATCAATAATTTCGGTTACAATGACTCCTGCTTTTTTAAACTTGACATTGGGAGCTTCCTCGTACAAGTCTTTCAACAAACTTATAGCGGCTTGCGAAATCGTCAAAGTAGAGTTACTCGCATAGGGCAAAGTAAGTGCTTTGTTGAAGTAATATTTTGAGGTATCGACCTTGTGTTTGTCGATGATTAACATCACAATAATGGTATGACAACAGGAATGTTGCTTTCGCAGTTTTTCGGCACAAACCGCAGCAAAAGTGCTCACACGTTCTCTGATTTCATCATAATCGGAGATTTGTTTAGGAAAACTACGGGTGGTTGCGATGGTCTTTTTTTGTTCTTTAACAGGCTCTAGATCGAGGACGGATTTGCCTTCTAATTCGTATTTTAAACGCATTCCTAATACACCCATTTCTTTTCGGATCCAGGCTTCGTGTTGGGGTTGGATGAATTCAAAAGCCGTAGTGATTTTTCGGAGCATCATTTTTTTATGCAATCGATAACCAATGCCCCATACGTCTTCAATTTTGGTCCACTTTAAGGCTTTGATGCGTTTTTCATCATTGTCAATTACATAAACCCCTGCGGTCCGGTCTTTAAACTTTTTGGCGATGCGATTGGCAATTTTGGAAAGTGCTTTGGTGGGAGCAAATCCGACGCAAACAGGAATTCCAACCCATTTATGAATTCGGGCTTTAATTTGTACTCCATAATCGGTATAGTCGGCGATGGTCATTCCGTCAAAGTTCATAAAGGCTTCGTCAATGCTATAGATTTCGAGATTGGGACTAAATCCTTCTAAAATTTTCATCACTCGATTACTCAAATCGCCATATAAGGGATAATTAGAGGAAAAAACCTTAACTCCTTTTTCTTGGAGTAGCTCTTTGATTTTGAATTCAGGAGCGCCCATAGGAACTCCCACTGCTTTGGCTTCATCACTGCGCGAAATGACACAACCATCATTGTTGGACAAGATGGCTACGGGTTTACCAATATATTGAGGTTGGAAAACGCGTTCGCAAGAAGCATAAAAATTATTACAATCTACTAAAGCATACATTTTGTAAAAATACAAAATAGCCATTGCGATTTAGATCCAAAATAGGGATTGTTGATAAATTCATTTTTTAGAGGAAAGAAGAAAGAAGAAAGAAGAAAGATGTTTCGTGAAGAATATAGAGAATAGACGAAAGAGGCAAGAAGCAAGAAGAAAGATATTGCGGTTAGAGTATAGAGTATAGAGAATAGAATATAGAAGCAAGAAGAAAGATATTGCGGTTAGAGGAAAGAGGATGGAATATAGAGGAAAGAGGATAGAATATAGAGGATAGAGGATAGAAGCAAGAAGAAGAAGCTAGAAGAAAGATTTTGTGGAATTTGAAAGCCCCGTCAGGGGCGAAATATTGGTGACAAAATGATTGAAGCTAACAATAAGTCCCGTAGGTATGACATATATCAAGAGCTATAATCACGATAAATATTCACGTCTCGAACCCTCGCAGGGTTTAAACCCTGCGAGGGTTGGAAAAAAAAACAATTATAAATCGGTCAACACTAATCAGGGAAGTTCAAATAGAGAATAGAGCATAGAGAATAGAATAGACTAAAGAAGCAAGTTATTTATAGAGTTTAGAAGAAACAAGAAGCAAAATAATGAGAATATTCTTTATTAAAATAGAATTGAGTTTTGGAGGATCACAAACTCAATATTAAAAAACAATTATCAATAACCTAACCCCATTTTTATTCAATAAGGATGAGTTTCAACCCATCCACGAATGATATCAAGAAAGTAATTCACATCTCAAGCCCTCGCTGAGTTCTAACCCTGCGAGGTTGAAAAATAAAAACAATTCAACTCGAATTAGAATACAACAACAAACGAATTAAATAAAGAATAGGGTAAAGAAAAATATTTTTCTTTACCCGATTCTTTTCTCAATTGTCTATATTCTATTCTCTAACCACAATATCTTTCCTCTTTCCTCTTTCTTCTTTCCTCTACTCCATCGGACTCGTTTTTTTCTTTTCCAAAGGACTGATTTCTTGTTTAACAATCACTTCTCCTTTTATTTTCAAAGCGATTCTGCCTTCATCAATATTTACCGCATTACATTCAACAGTGATTGTTTTACGGATAGGACCAGGATTCATATTGTATTTCACATCTATTTTCCCAGTTTGACCAGGTTGAATTGGTTCAGTAGGTTTGGTTGGAACAGTACAACCACAAGTTGATTGCACATTGCTGATAATTAGTGGAGCATTTCCAGTATTAGTAAATTCAAAAGTTCGAATTCCATTATCTGTTTCTTTTGAAACAGTCCCATAATCTATAGTATTATCTTTAGCTTTAAATTCTATTTTTGCTTGTGCATAATTTAGAGTGCTTACTAAAAACGACGCGAGGACAATTAGTGTTTTCATGGGAATTTGTTTTTTGGTATTGGTAAAAATAATTACTTTAAGTCAATCAGCAAAAAATTAATTCTTAATTTTTTATAAATGCACAGATTACTTACTTTTGCAAGCTAATTACAAATAATATACCAAGATTTGGCATAGCATCACTATCACTAATCTTGTTAACTCATACTGAACAACTATGTCAATTCCTGCACAATTTAATGCCAAAGAAGTAGAGCAAAAATGGTACGACTACTGGATGAAAAACGATTATTTCACCTCTAAACCGGATCATAGAACGCCGTATACCATTGTGATTCCTCCACCTAATGTGACAGGAGTCTTACATATGGGACATATGTTGAACAACACTATTCAGGACGTTTTGATTCGTCGTGCCCGTCTCAAAGGCTTTAATGCTTGTTGGGTACCCGGTACTGATCACGCCTCTATTGCTACTGAAGCTAAGGTAGTGGCCAAACTCAAAAGTGAAGGAATCAACAAAAACGATTTAACTCGTGAAGAGTTTCTTAAACACGCTTGGGATTGGACCAATAAATACGGAGGAACCATCTTAGAACAATTAAAACAATTAGGATGCTCTTGCGATTGGAGCCGAACCAAGTTCACGATGGACGAGGATATGTCTGCTTCTGTAATCCATTCTTTTGTCGATTTATACAATAAAGGATTAATTTATCGCGGTTACCGTATGGTAAACTGGGATCCTGAAGCCAAAACTACACTTTCGGACGAAGAAGTAATCTTCGAAGAACGTCAAGGCAAACTTTATTTCCTTAAATACCAAATTGAAGGCAGTGCTGATTTCCTTACAGTAGCAACCACACGTCCTGAAACCATCTTTGGGGATACTGCCATTTGTATCAATCCTAACGACGAACGTTTTACTCACTTAAAAGGCAAAAAAGCAATCGTTCCAATATGCGGTCGTATTGTACCTATTATTGAAGACGAATATGTAGACATCGAATTCGGAACAGGTTGTCTTAAAGTGACTCCTGCGCACGATATGAATGATAAAACACTAGGGGAGAAGCACCAACTTGAAATCATTGACATCTTTAATGACGATGCTTCCTTGAATTCTTTTGGTTTGCACTACCAAGGCAAAGACCGTTTTGTAGTTCGTGAAGAAATCGCAGCAGAATTACAAACCATCGGTGCCTTAGCCAAAACAGAAACCCACTTGAACAAAGTAGGAACTTCTGAACGAACTAAAGCCGTAATCGAACCCCGTTTGTCCGATCAATGGTTCCTTAAAATGGAAGATTTAGTAAAACCTGCCATCAAAGCCGTACTTGAAACCGATGAAGTGAAGTTATATCCTTCCCGTTTTAACAATACCTACCGTCATTGGTTGGAAAATATTCGCGATTGGAACATCTCACGTCAATTGTGGTGGGGACAACAAATCCCAGCCTTTTATTACGGCGATGGTAAAGAAGATTTTGTAGTAGCAGAAACTTTAGATAAAGCTTTAGAGCTTGCAAAAACAAAAACAAATAATCCTCAATTAACCGCCAAAGACTTAACCCAAGATGCCGATGCCTTAGATACTTGGTTCTCTTCTTGGTTATGGCCAATGGCTGTCTTTGGTGGCGTATTAAACCCTGAAAACGAAGACTTCAAATACTATTATCCTACTAACGATTTAGTAACAGGTCCGGATATTCTTTTCTTCTGGGTTGCCCGTATGATCATCGCAGGTTATGAATATGCAGGTGAAAAACCATTCACTAACGTTTATTTAACCGGATTAGTGCGTGACAAACAACGTCGCAAAATGTCTAAATCCTTAGGAAACTCTCCTGAGCCTCTTGAGTTAATCGAAAAATTTGGTGCTGATGGAGTGCGTGTAGGATTGCTTTTAAGCGCTTCTGCAGGCAATGATATTATGTTTGACGAAGAATTATGCAATCAAGGAAAAGCATTCTCTAACAAAATTTGGAATGCATTCAAGTTGATTAAAGGGTGGGAGGTAGCAGATATCGCTCAACCAGAATCCTCTAAAGTAGCCATCGAATGGTACGAAACCAAATTGCAACGTACACTTGCCGAAATCGAAGACAACTTCGACAAATACCGCATTTCCGATGCCTTGATGGCAATCTACAAATTAGTTTGGGACGATTTCTGTTCGTGGTTCCTTGAAATGATCAAACCAGGCTATCAACAACCTATCGATCGTGCCACCTTTGCTAAAGCCATCGAAATGTTGGAAAACAACCTCAAGTTGTTGCACCCATTTATGCCTTTCCTTACTGAGGAAATCTGGCAGTATATAGCTGACAGAACCCCTGAACAAGCCTTGATTGTTGCCCAATGGCCACAAGCAAAAGACTATAATGAACAACTTATAGCCGATTTTGATTTTACCATCGAAGTGATATCAGGAATCAGAGCCATCAGAAAAGACAAAAATATCCCATTCAAAGATGCCATTGATCTTAAAATAATGAATAACGAAAAAGCATCCACTTATTTCGATGCCGTTATCACCAAATTAGGGAACATCACTACTTTAGAGTATGTAACCGACAAAGTGGATGGCGCCTTATCCTACCGTGTCAAATCAAATGAGTATTTTATTCCAATCACTGGAGCTATTGACGTAGAATCTGAAGTAGCCAAACTCTCGGAAGAATTAGAGTACACCAAAGGATTTTTACGCAGTGTACAAGCCAAACTATCCAATGAAAAGTTTGTTGCAGGTGCCCCTGAAAAAGTAATCGAAATGGAACGCAAAAAAGAAGCCGATGCCCTCGCCAAAATCGAAACAATTGAACAAAGTTTAGCAGGTCTTAAATAGCAAACAAGCAAGCCGTCTCACACCAGAGACGGTTTTTTTTTACACATGAATGTAGAAATATATTGTTTGCATAATTTTTAAAATGCATTTACATTACCAACACAATACTAACCCCATCGGCAATACAAACCTATAACCTACAGCCTACAGCCTATAACAACACAAACTAACCACATCGTCAATATACAAAATACAATATACAAATACCCACAACAATAAGAAGTGCGTGCCCCTGCGGGTCGGGCTTTCCGCTTCAATCTTTTGTTTTTTTAAGAAAAAAAACAAAAGGATTTCCGCTTCAATCCCTCACGCGGAATCCCATTTCATAAGATAATTTAAGGTAAATACAATGATTATTTTCAACAAACAATTCTAAGGAAGCCATATCACAAAAAGAAGCTCCATCAAATAGATCCATAACAATTATCCATAATACAAGTTCAATAGGAGGGATGGATTTTAACCCATCTATGAATGACAATCGTCATAGCAATTAACTTCTCGAACCCTAGCAGGTTTTAAAACCCATGCTAGGGTTAAAAAACAAGAAAATAATTTGAAAATCGATCAATACTACTCAGGTAAGTTTGCGAGCTAACTACTATGCTTAATGTCTGAGTTTACACAATCAAATTTCCCCTATCTAAGCTAATTTACAAGCTTTCTAAATCAATTTACAATCTCTCTAAGCTAATTTACAATCTCTCTAAATCAATTTACAAGCTCTCTAAGCTAATTTACAATAGCTCTAAATCAATTTACAATCTCTCTAAGCTAATTTACAAGCTCTCTAAATCAATTTACAACCTCTCTAAGCTAATTTACAAGCT
>CANCJZ010000013.1 GCA_947378465.1 Flavobacteriaceae bacterium | reverse complement strand
TCACACCATAGATTAAGGTCGTTCCTGAATTCAATACGTCATCGACTAACACCACACCTTTGTTGGCATAGCATTCTTCCGCAATGGAGGTTTGAATGGCTTGATTAGGATGGTGTTTATCAATCATCACTTCGCACAATACTACTTTTAAAGTAGAAATACGCTCTAGTTCTTCGGCTATTTTAGTGGCAAAAACATAACCATTGGAAGCAATACCAGCAATGACTATGCTGTCATCATCGACAAAGGTTTCGTATATTTGATAGGCTATGCGTTTGATTTTGTGTTGAATCTCAACGTGGCTTAGGATGATGTTATGACTCATAGTTTTTTTTTCAAAGATAAAAAAGAGTGTTGTCTTTTAATATTGTTTTTATGGAAATTTATATACGATGGGCTGTGTTTAATCTTTTTTTTCAAAAATAAAAAACAACTCTCTGCCTTTTCGAGCTTGGATGGAGTTATGGGAGGTTTCTAATACTTTTATTTTGAATTTTTCGGAAAATAGTTGGAGGTATTCGTCCTTTGAACCACCAAATGGAGGGCCTTCTTCAGTCAATGGGAATTGAAATAAAAGCCCCACAAGCTTCCCTTTAGGACGAAGTAGTGTGGGCATCTTCTCAGCATAGGAAGTTCGTAAAGAAGGATCCAAGGCACAGAAAAAAGTTTGCTCCAAGATAAGGTCATACTCCCCTTGATGCTCAAAAAAATCTCCTAGAAGTAATTGTTCGTCCTTGCAATTGGGGACCCTCTTTTTAATATTAGCCAAAGGAGTAGGGGCATAGTCCAAAACGAACACATTAGTGAATCCATGACTTAATAAATATTCAAATTCATAGCTATTGCCTCCTCCTGGGATTAATATTTTGAGTGATTTATCTTGAATTTGATCGCAATAGTCTTTCAAAGGAGTGGTGATTCGGCCTACGTCCCATCCTGTTTCTTGATTTTCATAGCGATTTTGCCAGTAGTCTTTATTCAGCTTCATCTAAGTCCGTATTAAATTCTAAGCCGTCCAAATCACGTCGGTCTTTTTTTGTAGGACGTCCAGTGCCTGTTTTGCGATAGTGTTCTTTGGATAATTTTAATAACTCTAAGTGTGCAAAGGATTCCGCTGGGGTTTCATCCTTGCGGTACATGTCCACCAACTTGGCCCCAACTCTGTTGGGAGGAACGTCAAGTACGGTGATGATGTGAATGATTTGATCTTTACGAAAGGTAATCTTGTCAGTGGCAAAAACTTCTTTCGAGGCCTTTGCTACTTGCCCATTTACGGTAATATGATTTTTTTTACAGGCCTCTGTAACCATGTTTCGGGTTTTATAATACCTTACGCACCATAAATATTTGTCAACTCTCATAATTTTTTCTAAAATCTCAGTTAATTTATTTACAAAAATAAATCAATATTGTATCTTGCGGGCATAAAAATTGACTTTATGAATAAATTTATTAAAATAGTGTTGTTGTTGATTGTTGGTGTGAGCATTACTTCTTGCCACCACAGTACATCGGATGACTATGCTATCAATGATTATGGCGCTCAATGGAAAATTGATTCTGTTGCTATTGACACTTTTTTGGATACGCATCATATCACTGTTGATACAGACTATAATGTGGTTTTTGATACGATTACAACGACAAACCCTTTGCAATCGATTCGTCAACAAACACAATATCCATTGGGAGATACTTTAATAGTACAAGGAGGGATTAATTATCACGTTCCGTTCTTAAAATTGAGAGAAGGAACACAAGATCGCCCAACAGGATTGGATTCTGCTTATGTTAGCTACAAAGGTTTAACCTTATATAGAAAACAATTCGATGCTTCGCCTAATCCAGTATGGTTTAAGTTAGATGAAGTTATTACAGGATGGGGGGCGATGCTTCCTAACTTCAAAACAGGAACATATAATGTACCAACAGGTAATAATCCGGTTACGTATAGCAATTTTGGGGCAGGTGTAATCTTTTTACCTTCTGCTTTGGCCTATTACAATGCCTCTGTAGGTTCAGTAGGGGCTTATTCGCCAATGATATTCACCTTTAAGCTTTGTGCTTTGCGTTATAGGGATCAAGATAGGGATGGAGTGCTGACTAAGGACGAACGAGATTTTGCATCGAATACCAATCCATTAACCCAATGGTCTCTTCACCCCGCCGACTATGATTCTGACGGTGATGGTATTTCCAATTATTTAGACAATGACGATGATGGCGACCATACCTTAACCAAAGTTGAAAATACAGCCTTTACAAACTCTATAACTAATAAAGTAATTTATTATCCCTACAATGGGAACAAGTTAGCGGTGATGATGAGTGTTTTAGGAAGCTATACCTACACTTGGACGGTTCCAAATGGCGCAACTAATCCGGGTAATGTGTCTAGCTTTATTTCAACAGTTCCTGGGATTTACAGTGTTCAAGTTACCAATAATGCAACGGGTTGTACAACGGTGAGTAATGCTTTAGATATGCCCGCAACCACAGAGTTGAAAGTAGATGAAATTTCATCCACTTGTGACAATTCTGCTAAATTGAGCTTTATAATTGCACCAGGTATGCCAAGTTGTGGTTCAACTACTGTTCCCGCTACTTTCTATGATCCTAATCGTTTGCGTAAATATTTAGACCCGAATTGTCAATAAAAAGACAAAAGATAGATGCATTAAAAAATCCCGAACTAGTCGGGATTTTTTTATATACATAAGTAGTGTAAAACGATATTGAACTATTATTTTCTACTAATTACTTTTTCGCAAGCTGCTACAATCGCTTGATTATTTAACTTGTATTTGTCCATCAATTGCTCTGGAGTTCCACTTTCACCAAAGCTGTCGTGTACTGCTACAAACTCTTGAGGAGTAGGATTATTCAATGAAAGGGTTCTTGCAACACTTTCACCTAAACCTCCAAGCATGTTGTGCTCTTCAGCGGTAACTACACATCTTGTTTTAGCTACTGATTTCAAAATAGCCTCTTCATCCAATGGTTTAATTGTATGGATATTGATTACTTCAGCAGAAATTCCTTTAGCTTCAAGTGCTTCAGCAGCAATTAAAGCTTCCCAAACTAAATGGCCAGTTGCGATAATGGTAACATCAGTTCCTTCGTTCATCATAATTGCTTTTCCAATTACGAATGGTTCGTCAGCGGGAGTAAAATTAGGCACTACGGGTCTTCCGAAACGCAAATAGACTGGTCCGTGATGATCGGCAATGGCTAGTGTCGCTGCTTTGGTTTGATTGTAATCACAAGTGTTGATTACGGTCATTCCAGGCAACATTTTCATCAATCCTATATCTTCAAGGATTTGATGTGTGGCTCCATCTTCACCTAGTGTTAAACCAGCGTGTGAAGCACAGATTTTTACGTTCTTGTCCGAGTACGCCACCGATTGACGGATTTGATCATAAACCCTACCGGTAGAGAAGTTGGCGAAAGTTCCCGTAAAAGGAATCTTACCACCTATAGTAAGTCCTGCTGCGATTCCAATCATATTGGCTTCAGCAATACCTATTTGAAAAAAACGCTCTGGATGATTCTTTTTAAAATCATCAAACTTCAATGATCCAATTAAGTCTGCGCAAAGGGCAACTACGTTTTCATTTTTCTGTCCGAGCTCTGTCATTCCCGCTCCAAATCCTGAACGGGTATCTTTACTGCCTGTATTGGTATATTTCTTCATAATTTTCTAGTAGTCTCCTAAGGTTTCTGGATTTTGTTCTAATGCTTTTGCTAATTGTTCATCATTTGGAGCTTTTCCATGCCAAGCATGTGAATACATCATATAATCAACTCCATTCCCCATTTCAGTATGAAGTAAAACACAAACGGGTTTACCTTTTCCTGATTTTGCTTTGGCTTCGGCCATACCTATAAGTATCGCTTCTATGTTATTTCCTTCCGCAATTTCGATAACCTGCCAATCAAAGGCTTCAAATTTAGCTTTTACACTACCCATACAAAGTACTTCGTCCGTAGTTCCGTCAATTTGTTTTCCATTCAAGTCAATAGTAGCAATTAAATTATCAACTTTTTTGGCAGAAGCATACATAATGGCTTCCCAGTTTTGTCCTTCTTGAAGTTCACCATCTCCTAATAATACATACACTAAATTAGAATCGTGGTTGAGTTTTTTAGCTTGTGCAGCACCTATAGCAACGGACATACCTTGACCTAATGATCCAGATGCCATTCGGATTCCAGGCAAACCTTCGTGTGTAGTAGGGTGTCCTTGCAAACGAGTATTTAGTTTTCTAAAAGTAGCCAATTCCGCTACTGGAAAATAACCGCTTCGTGCTAAAACACTGTAAAAAACAGGGGAAATATGACCATTGGATAAGAAAAATAAGTCTTCTCCAATGCCGTTCATATCAAATCCTTCCTTGCGATTCATGATTTGATTGTAAAGGGTAACTAGAAATTCTGTACATCCCAAAGAACCTCCTGGATGACCAGAGTTTACCGCATGTACCATGCGTAAAATGTCTCTTCGAGTTTGTGTTGTTAACTCTTGTAGTTGTTTAATGTCAGGCATTATATGTAGTTAAAGATTAATGGTGCAAAAGTAATTTAATTTTGACGGAAGGCAAACCTTTTGATAATTATTTAGCCAATAATATTCTTGTTATTAATGGTTTTACTGCTTGATTTATTTTTCTAATAGATTCGTTAGTATTTGTTTAAATACATTCTTTGTCAAAAATGAAAAGGGTAATAGAGGAGTAGACTAAGATTTGTTTCTGTCAAAACAGTAATGTTTATTGTTAAATAAATTCATAATTCATAATTGAAATTTTATATTTCAATTATATTTGCTGATTCTTATACGAACCTATGAAATTTGAATTATTACAAAAAGATCCCAATTCTAAAGCAAGAGCGGGTAAAATAACTACCGATCACGGAGTAATTGAAACCCCTATATTTATGCCTGTAGGCACCGTTGCTTCCGTGAAAGGGGTACATCAACGCGAACTTAAAGAAGAAATCAATCCAGACATTATTCTTGGAAATACCTACCATTTATATTTGCGCCCTCAAACTGCTATACTAGAAAAAGCAGGTGGTTTGCACAAATTTATGAACTGGGATCGCAATATATTGACCGATTCGGGTGGATATCAAGTGTATTCACTCTCAGCTAATCGAAAAATTAAAGAAGAAGGGGTTAAATTCAAATCCCATATCGATGGATCCTACCATGTGTTCACACCTGAGAACGTTATGGAGATTCAGCGTACTATTGGAGCCGATATCATTATGGCCTTTGATGAATGTACACCTTATCCTTGCGATTACAGATACGCGCAACGTTCAATGAAAATGACGCATCGTTGGTTGGATCGTTGTATTAATCATTTAGAAAATTTGCCTTTCAAATACGGTTATGAACAAACCTTTTTTCCAATTGTTCAAGGAAGCACCTATAAAGACCTTAGAATCCAATCCGCGGAATATATCGCTAACGCAGGCCAACAAGGAAATGCTATTGGTGGATTATCTGTAGGAGAGCCTGCCGAGGAGATGTATGCGATGACTGAAGTGGTATGCGATATATTACCTGAAGATAAACCGCGTTATTTAATGGGGGTGGGGACACCTATTAATATTTTAGAAAATATTGCCCTTGGAGTGGATATGTTTGACTGTGTAATGCCTACGCGTAATGCTCGTAATGGGATGTTGTTCACTGCTCACGGAATTATAAACATCAAGAATAAAAAGTGGGAGGATGATTTTTCTCCTATTGATGAGATGGGAATCACTTTTGTGGATACCGAATATACTAAAGCCTATTTAAGACATCTTTTTGCTGCTAATGAATATTTAGGAAAACAAATTGCGACAATTCATAACCTTGGTTTTTATATGTGGTTGGTTCGCGAAGCTAGAAAACATATCTTGGCTGGGGATTTTAGAGTGTGGAAAGAAATGATGGTCAAACAAATGAGCCAAAGATTATAACATAACAAAGGTTTATATCAATATTAAATTTTTTATATAAAATTAAAGGATTGCTTTAAAAGTATCTATGAAAATAATAGACTTATACATATTAAAACGATATTTAGCCACTTTTTCAGTAATGATATTATTGTTTATCCCTATTGGGATTGTCATTGATGTGTCCGAGAAAGTGAATAAAATGATTGAAAATCATGTTCCTTTTAAGGCAATCGCCATCTATTATGTTGATTTTACGATATATTTTGCTAATATATTATTTCCGATATTCTTATTTCTTTCCATCATATGGTTTACGTCTAAGTTGGCCAATAATACTGAAATTATTGCCATATTGAGTTCGGGTATCTCATTTACACGTTTTTTAAGACCTTATCTTATTGGGGCTACTGTAGTGTCATTATTTTCATTATTAATGGGTTTTTACCTAGTGCCTAAAGCAAGTGAAGGATTTAAGAACTTTAGGTACATGTACCTGATTGGAAATGGTCAGAATGAGATGAGAGATAATGCGGATGTGTACCGACAGATTAAAAAAGATGAATATATCTATGTTAGTAGTTGTGATATAGCTTCAAAAACAGCCTTTAACTTCTGTCTGGAGAAATTTTATAAAAATAAAGACAGCTTACAGTTCAAAATTTCTGCAGATCGAATCAAATGGAATGAAAAGGAGAAAAACTATTCCTTATTTAATTATAAAAAAAGGAAGTTAGGGAAATACAATGATATAATCGAGTCTGCTGAAAAGAAAGATACGGTCTTTAACTTTGATATTGATGATTTAACTCCTTTAGTTTATATTGCTGAGACCCTTTCCTACGGCGATTTGGTAAAGTTTATTGACAAAGAGAAGACCCGTGGCTCTTCAAATATAGATGTGTATTTGGTGGTGCTTTATAAAAAATACAGCATACCTATTTCAGCTTTTATCCTTACCATTATTGCCGTTGCAGTATCGTCTATGAAACGTAGAGGAGGGATGGGAATGAATTTGGCTATAGGGATATTGCTCGCCTTTGCCTTTGTTTTCTTCGATAAAGTATTTGGGGTATTGGCTGAGAAGTCCAGTGTCGCCCCAATAATTGCGGTATGGATTCCTAATTTTGCTTTTGGAATTTTAGCCATCTATTTGCTTCGAAATGCCAAACGATAACTTAAAAAGCTATTTACATCTTCATTTAATTGTCTTTATTTGGGGATTTACGGCGGTATTAGGGAAGCTAATTTCTCTTCATGCTTTGGATTTGGTCTGGTACCGAATGCTCTTAGCAATAATTTTTATGTTAGCCTATGTGTTTATTAAAAAAGATGGACTAAAAATTCCCTTTCGTGTATTCGTAGGACTCATGCTATCCGGTATTGTAATTGCTTGCCACTGGTTTACTTTTTATCAAGCGATTAAAGTTTCCAATATTTCCATTACTTTAGCTTGTTTATCTACCGGAGCTTTTTTTGCTTCCTTATTAGAGCCTATTTTTTATAAGCGAAAGATAATTTGGTACGAAGTTCTTTTAGGAGTGCTTGTTATTTTAGGATTATTAATCATATTTAATGTTGAAACCCGCTTTAAAGAAGGAATTTTATTGGCATTAACCTCTGCTTTATTATCGGCTTTGTTTTCAATCATCAATGGAAAGTACGCCAAGGAGTATAATCCCAATATTATTTCAATATACGAACTCTCAGGAGGGTTTATTTTTTTAACAATATATCTGTTCTTTTCTGATAGATTAACTCCATCGTTTTTTTCTATATCTACTAATGATTTTCTCTGGTTACTTTTGTTGTCATCCTTCTGTACTGCTTATGCATTCTCGGCATCCATCAAAGTAATGAAATACCTAAGTCCTTATACCGTAATGTTAACCATTAATTTGGAACCTATTTATGGTATTATCCTAGCCGTTTTGATTTTTAATGATACAGAGGAAATGAATTCTATGTTCTATATTGGGGCAATGATCATACTTAGTACTGTGATCCTAAACGGAATTCTTAAAAGTAGAAAAAAAATAAGCAAGTAGTTCTTTTTCTCTTTTTACTTCATCATATTATTCTATATTTGTAGCTTAAACTATAACTAAATTATCAATTAGTATTATGGAATATTTAGATTTTGAACTTCCAATTAAAGAGCTTGAAGATCAGTTGGATAAATGTGAGTTAATTGGTCAAGAGTCCGATGTTGATGTGACCAATACTTGTAAACAAATAGAAAAGAAGTTAGAAGAAACGAAGCGAAAAATTTATAAAAACCTCACTGCTTGGCAACGTGTCCAACTTTCTCGTCATCCTAATCGCCCTTATACATTAGACTATATCAATGCTTTATGCGGAGATACCTTCTTAGAGTTGTTTGGCGATCGTGGATTTAAAGATGACAAGGCAATGATTGGTGGTTTAGGTAAAATTGACGGCCAATCGTTCATGTTAATAGGTCAACAAAAAGGATACAATACCAAAACACGTCAGTACAGAAACTTCGGGATGGCAAATCCAGAAGGTTACAGAAAAGCATTGCGCTTGATGAAGATGGCGGAAAAATTTGGAATCCCAGTTGTTACTTTTATCGATACTCCCGGTGCTTATCCAGGCTTAGAAGCCGAAGAAAGAGGTCAAGGGGAAGCAATTGCAAGAAACATTCTTGAAATGACTCGTCTTCAAGTGCCCATTATAGTGGTCATTGTAGGGGAAGGTGCTTCAGGAGGTGCTTTAGGAATAGGGGTAGGAGACAAAGTATTCATGATGGAAAACACATGGTATTCGGTAATCTCTCCTGAGTCTTGTTCTTCTATTTTATGGAAGAGTTGGGAGTACAAAGAGCAAGCTGCTGAAGCTTTAAAACTAACATCAGCCGATATGAAGAAGCAAAAAATTGTTGATGATATCATCCCTGAGCCTCTTGGTGGTGCTCATTATGATAGAGAAACTACCTTCAAAACAGTTGGTGACTATATTACTAAAGCATATAACGAATTAAAAGATTTATCAACATCTAAGTTAGTTGCCCAAAGAATGGACAAGTACAGTAAGATGGGCGAATTTAAAGAGTAATATCTAAACTAATACCTATAAATCCGAAGCCCTTTAGTTTCGGATTTTTTTTTACTTATCAACAAATATTTTTTAGTTATAAACATTCGATTGTAATAACTATAATACTATAGAAATAGATTAATACCTATTTTCGCTCTATGGAAAACATTAGAAATATCAGCCCTATTAAAGTAGATAAAACTACCATAATAAATTTGGAAAAAGGAAAGCTTCCTCCACAAGCTCTTGATCTAGAAGAGGCTGTGTTGGGCGCGATGATGATTGACAAAAAGGGTGTCGATGAAGTTATTGATATATTGCAACCCGATGCTTTTTATAAAGATGCCCACAAGCACATATTCGAAGCTATTTTCCAATTATTTACCGATTCTCAACCCATTGACTTGTTGACGGTGTCGTCACAGTTAAAAAAGAATGCCAAACTCGACTTGGCTGGTGGTGATTTTTATTTGATTCAGCTGACACAGAAGATTTCTTCGTCTGCGCATATTGAATTTCACTCTCGTATTATCCTTCAGAAGTTTATTCAAAGAAGTTTGATTAAAATATCATCCGAAATCATCGAAGAATCATACGACGAAACCACGGATGTGTTCGATTTGTTGGACAAAGCGGAATCCAAATTATATGAAGTGACCCAAGGGAATATCAAACGTAGTTCAGAAACCGCTCAGAGTTTGGTGAACCAAGCCAAAAAAAGAATTGAAGAGATTGCGGGTAAAGAAGGTTTGAGTGGAATTGCCACAGGATTCGAAAAACTAGATAAAGTAACCTCAGGTTGGCAGCCTTCCGACTTGATTATTATTGCTGCTCGTCCAGGTATGGGTAAAACAGCCTTTGTACTTTCAATGGCTCGTAATATCGCGATCGATTTTGGACACCCTGTTGCTTTATTCTCCCTAGAGATGTCCTCAGTACAGTTGATTACACGTTTGATTTCCTCGGAAACGGGCTTGTCTTCGGAAAAACTCAGAACAGGAAAGCTTGAAAAACACGAATGGGAACAACTTACTACTAAAGTAAAGAATCTAGAGAAAGCTCCTTTATATATTGATGATACACCTTCCTTATCCATTTTTGATTTAAGAGCCAAAGCACGTCGTTTGTCCTCTCAATATGGAATAAAAATGATTATTGTGGATTATCTTCAGTTGATGACAGCTGGTGGAAGCAATGGTAAAGGTGGTGGTAACCGTGAACAGGAAATTTCAACCATCTCTCGTAACCTTAAAGCCTTGGCGAAGGAATTGGAAGTACCGGTTATTGCACTATCACAGTTGTCCCGTGCCGTTGAAACCCGTGGTTCTAGTAAACGTCCTTTACTTTCGGATTTACGTGAATCGGGAGCGATCGAGCAGGATGCTGATATCGTTTCGTTTATCTATCGTCCTGAATATTATAAGATAGAGGAGTGGGATGATGACGAACAATCACCTACAGAAGGTCAAGCGGAGTTCATTATTGCAAAGCACCGTAATGGTTCCCTTGAAAATATCCGTCTGAAATTCATTGGTAATTTAGGTAAGTTCGATAATTTGGAAGATTATTCAGGGAATTATGATGATTTGCCTTCTAAAATGAATATGGATGACAATCCATTTATCACTAAGAATCTTCCTTCGGCAAATGAAGCCTTTGGAAGTAATCTAAATGCCGATTTTGACGATAGTGAAGTACCGTTTTAAACACAACATCCCGAGCAATCGGGATTTTTTTATGATATTCTTTACAATAATTCTATTATCTTTGGATTAAAATTACTTCGATGTCATTCAAAAAGGTTTTACTTTTATCGCTATTCCTCCTATCATCTATGGTTAGGGCAAATTTTATTCTTTTGCCAATGGATGAAACCTCTCAGAAGAATCATTTGAAAGCCTACGGTATAACGTATTGGTGTTTGGATAAAAAATACAAAGCCAGTTGGCTACTTAATTATCGTGGAGGTTCATTTTTGCTTCCCGATGCCCCAGAAATTCGAAAAGAATGCCAAATTCGCGGTGTAAGCTTCGAAGTATTGTCTGACGGGGATGCTAATCAAATTTTAAACGAAATCGCGAGCCCTTCTCAGAATATGGAAACCGTAGTTTTGGAAAAAGCACCTAAAATAGCCGTATATACGCCCAAAGGAAAACAACCTTGGGATGATGCCGTTACAATGGTGTTGACTTATGCGGAGATTCCATTTACTCCCATCTATGACGAAGAAGTATTAAGCGACCAACTGATCCTTTACGATTGGTTGCATTTGCATCACGAGGATTTTACAGGACAATACGGTAAGTTTTATGGTGCTTATAGAAACTCTCCTTGGTATATAGAAGATAAAAAAAATGCTGAAGCCTTGGCTGTCAAACTAGGTTATTCCAAAGTTTCCCAAGAGAAGCTAGCAGTTGCCAAAAAGATTAGAGATTTTGTCATTGGAGGCGGGTTTATGTTCGCGATGTGTTCCGCAACGGATAGTTTTGACATTGCCTTGTCTGCTGAGGGTGTCGATATTTGCGAACCAATGTTTGACGGCGACGACAGTACTCCTAATTATCAATCGCATATCGATTATACTAAAACCTTTGCGTTTAAAGATTTTATTTTAGACAGAAGACCCGACCACTATGAGTTTTCCGATATTGATATGACCGAGAAACGCAAAATACCGATGGAAAAAGATTATTTTTCCTTAATGGACTTCTCTGCCAAATGGGACGTTATTCCTTCAATGCTGTGTCAAAACCACACTTCCTTAGTCAAAGGATTTATGGGACAAACCACCGCCTTTGATCGAAGTCTTATCAAATCCAATGTATTGGTATTGGGAGAAAATGAACTGAACGAAGAAGCGCGTTACATCCACGGACAAAAAGGCAAGGGCTTTTTTACTTTTTATGGAGGCCACGATCCGGAAGATTATCAGCATAGGGTAGGTGATGAGCCTACGGTATTGGACTTACATCCTAATTCACCTGGATTCCGACTCATATTGAACAATGTATTGTTCCCAGCAGCTAAAAAGAAAAAACAAAAAACCTAATCGAGGTTGATTAATACTATAAAACAGAAAAGCGGAGCTATTGAAGTTCCGCTTTTTTTATATTAATGAATCAAATAGAGTAGATGTAGCACCTATAACCTTCAACATAAAACCTATAACTATATATAATCTCTAGCACAGTTTCACGCGCAGAACCTACAACCTACAACAAGTTCAACGGACAACCTTAAACACAAACCACCTAAAAGATTATTCGTTGGCCATTCTTTTTAAGATGGCCCATTGTTTCAATGCTGTTCGCGCTTCTACTGCGGGATAGCCAAGCATCGTTTTACCTGCAGGAATATCCGCTGCGACCCCTGATCCGGCTCCTACAATGGCACCATCACCAATTGTAAGATGGTCTTTGATGGAAGCACTTCCTCCAATGATTACGCCATTGCCCAAGGTAACCGATCCTGCCAGTCCGCTGTTGCCTGCCATAATACAGAACTTGCCCAACTTGCTGTTATGTCCTATTTGCACCAAATTGTCAATCTTACATCCGTCTCCCACAATCGTAGAACTGAATTTACCTCTGTCTACACATGAGTTAGCGCCAATTTCTACCCAATTGCCAATAATTACATTTCCTATTTGAGGAATTTTCACCAATCCGCGTTGCGGACAAGGTCGGAATCCAAATCCATCAGCACCAATAGTACAATTAGGGTGTAAAATACAATTCGAACCAATATGGCAACGTTCACGTACTACCGCTCCCGACCAAATGACCGTATTGTTACCAATAGTACATTCGTCTAAAATGGTCACATTAGCATATAGTATTACATTATCGCCTAATACTACTTTCGGCCCTACAAAACATCCAGCACCAATATGTGTTCCTTCGCCCACGGTTGCCGTAGGATGGATCACAGCCGATGGATGAATCAATTCGTCAAAGTGAGGTGCAGGTGGAGCAAAGAGTTCTAATACTTGTGACATGGCCAAATCAGCATTAGGAACTTTGATAAAAGCTCTGTTTTCCCCTGGTTCTATATTAATATCTTGATTGACTATGGCAGCACAAGCCTTTGAAGTTTCCCATAGTTTAGTATATTTGTTATTCCCTATAAATGTAATTTCGCTTTCATTAGCTAATTCCAATTGTTCAGGGGCAGTAATTCGTTGGTTGGTGTTTCCTATAATGACTCCATTAAGCAGGTCATTAATCTCATTTATTGAGAAGTTTTTCATTTATAGTTAGGTTTGGTTTAGTTTTCAAATAAAAGAATTTGTTTCCATAATGCCTAATATTTTTTTAAATAATAAAAAAACAAGGCTATTTTTAAGTATATATTAATTTTTAAGAAATGTTTTTAAAAAGATTCATTTTATTCCTGCTCATTCCAATGCTCAGCATGGCACAAATAGAGAAATCTATTAAGTATAAAGTAGCGATGATGCAAAATTTTGTCAAGAAAGGAGCCGATGGCGAAGCCGCTTTTTGGCAAACGAAAGGCAAAGTCACCTTTGCTATTGTAAATTATACCGAGGAACAAAATCCCTTGTTTAAAAATTTATTTATCAAACAATATCAGGAACTTCTCCCTATATACCAGCGTATGGTAGTATCGGAAAATGTCAAAGACACCAATCTTTTTATCAAAACACTCATCCGTCAAGAAGAAGACTATAGGGCCTTGCTTACTTCAGAACAACTTAATAAATACCTCGATAAGTTAAAATATTTTGAAGAGAACGATCCTCAAGCAAACGATTCCTATTCGTCCTTGTTCTTCTCTGAAAAACTACTCAATGAATATAAAGTAGGTTTTAAATAAAAAAAGTGTAGACAACTGCTACACTTTTTTATTTTTTTTGGACTAATCCCCACTCTTATCGACTACCAATCGATTGTCTCTATTGGCAATCTCCCACGCAATAGCAAAGGCGAGTTGCGTTCTGCGGGCTAAGGCATCAAATTCAATTTTGCTCACTTCATCGGTGTCCTTGTGGTAATCCGCATGGGTTCCGTTAAAGATAAAGACAGACGGGATGCCATTCTTCGCGAAGTTATAATGATCCGAACGGTAGTAAAAACGATTCGGATCTTTTCGGTCGTTATACTTATAGTCGATTGCCATGTGCGTATACTTATTGTTCATATCCTCACAGATGTTGTACAAGTCTGACGATAGATAATCCGATCCAATTAAATACACATAATTATTCGAATCCTTATGAAAATCATCTCTACGACCAATCATGTCAATGTTGACGTCCGCTACAGTATTTTTTAAATCAAATAAGGGGTGCTCTGAATAATAACTAGAACCATACAAGCCGTGTTCTTCCCCAGTCATGTGTAAAATTAAAATAGAACGTTTCGGACCGTGTCCTTCATTCTTTGCTTTTTGAAAAGCTTGGGCAATTTCCACCAATCCAACGGTTCCCGAACCGTCGTCATCGGCACCATTATATACTTTCCCGTTTTTAATTCCCACGTGATCATAATGAGCTGAAACCACTACAATCTCATTAGGTTTTTCAGAGCCTTCAATGAATGCCCAAATGTTTTCCGAATCTGGCAAATGCTCATCACCATCCTTGTTCATGAATGCCGCAGGCACCGTTTGATAGTAACTCGTTGCACCCTTAGGGAAAGGGATGCCATTTTTCTTATATTGTTGAATCAGGTACTTTCCTGCTTCTTTTTGACCATAACTTCCTGTTTCTCTGCCTTGCATTTCGTCGGAGGCAACCACAGTTAGATAAGTTTTTAGTTCTTCTGAAGTTATGGATTGCACATAACTTGGCACATCAAGAGGAGCGGTTTTGGTTACAGTGCTTTTAGCTCCCGAACAGGAGATCAGCAGCGCGGATAATAATCCGATTGAGCATAACTTTTTCATAATAATTTAGTGAAGGTTGATAAATGTATATAATGCGGCTAATGTAAGAACGATAAAAACGATAATACTGTTTAACAGATATAAAATACTTCCCTTTAGGACAGTGCTTAGTCGGCTTTCGCCATAAAAACGGTGGTGCGCAGGGAAGAAGTAGTACACCATCCAAATGCCACCCACAAATTGGATGCTATTGTAAATAAAGTCAACAATTGTAGTTTCCCCAAAGGTAAAAAGTATTTTTTTTATTAAAAATAGTATCAATAACATCAGCAGCAGGAACGAAAAGTAATGCAACGTAAAAATACCATGGTCAAAATAGTACCATTTGCGTTTGCTGTGAAACAACCACAGCATAAAGGCAAATATCGGCATATAAATAAACAATACTTTAGGCAGGTTGTGGACAAAAGATTCTTTGAATTTTTCTACAATCTCCTCCATCGTATTGTGTTCCTCTACCATTAGTACTTTTCTATCCAACCAATAGTTAAAACTGCTTAACTTTTCATTGGGTTTGCCATATTGCTGAATCGAATCCAGTTCCTCCACATTTTTGTAGTGCTTGTCGCCAAAAGACAGAAAATGTTTTTTTTCTTTTTCAGTAACGGCTTCCTCTTTATTGCTTTTATGGAGTTTGATCATCTCATCGGAGCCCGATAACAAGGTAATAAAAAAGAAAGTAACAAAACTGACGAAGATGTACAATCGTACCGGAGCCAAATACGACATGCGTTTACCTGAAAGGTATTCTTTAGTCAAAGAAGCAGGCTTCAGAATAAGATTTTTAATCGTTTTCCAAAAAGCATTTTCATAATGCGTCAAATCCTCAAAGAAATGTACAAACAAATGATGGAAGGTCTTGCGTGGCTCGATGTTCTCTTGCCCACAATTACCACAGTAGCGATGCTCTACCACATAATTGCAGTTCAAGCAGGTCTTGTCTTTTCGTAAAGGGTTTTTATGTGACATAAAATCGATTTGATATATGTTGTAAATTTATAAAAAAAAATAGTATTACATTTGTTTAGAGCATTAGTAGGTTAAAATACCATTTAGTAACACTTAATATAAATAAAATGCAATCCAAAGCTGCCACACCTGATCAATACATCGCAGAACTCCCTGAAGATCGCAAAGAAGCCATGCAACGACTTCGTTCATTAGCCTTAGAAAAAATGCCCAAAGGCTATAAAGAAACGATGGGATATGGCATGTTGTGCTATGTAGTCCCTAAGGAAACTTATCCCGATGGGTATCATGTCGATCCCTCATTGCCACTTGGACTAATGAGTATTGCTTCCCAGAAAAACTTTATTGCAGTCTACCATATGGGGATGTATGGCGACCCAAAACTCCTTGAATGGTTCGTCTCGGAATATCCCAAACATTGTAAAAACAAACTCGATATGGGCAAAAGCTGTATCCGTTTCAAAAACATCAAGACCATACCCTACGATCTTTTGGCAGAATTATTTTCAAAAGTAACCGTCGATCAATTCATTGAAATGTATGAATCACATTTAAAGAACAAGTAATTCGTAGGATGATTTTTTTGTTTTTTTAAAATAGATAAATCAGAATGAGTCTTTAATACTTTAACTCCGATAGTGTTTATTCATTGTCGGGGTTTTATTTTAGTGAATACTAACTTAAATGAAATCCTACTGTTAGTAATTTTTATAAAAATTAACAAGATTAGAAATTGCTATAGAGCAATAGAAAACGAAATAACACGCTTAAAAAAAACGGGAATAGAAAATAGGAAAAATAAATAATAGTTAAGTTCTCTCTTTTACTAAAATCCCCCAAACTCTTTGCTTCTTTGCCTCTTTGGCACTCTAAAAAGTCTTTGCTACTTTGGCACTTTGCTACTTTGGCACTTTGAAACAAAAAAATCCCCCAAATCTTTTATTTTTCCTTTAAAAAACCCGAATTTTACCCATACTAATTCTAGTACCTTTTTTAAAAATGAAAGAACTCTTAAAGCAAACCTACGGCTATATCTTTGAAGATAAACTCATAGACGAGATTGCACAAGTATCGGTATTGCGCCAATTCAAACCCGACGATGTGTTGATTGACTTTGGCGATAGAATCCAAAAAATGCCCTTATTACTCGAAGGAGCGATTAAAATATTAAGAGAAGACTTCGACGAAGGGGAGTTACTCCTGTATTTTATTGAAAAAGGTGACACTTGCGCGATGACTATGGCCTGCTGTATGGGAACTGCAAAGAGTGAAATCAAAGCCGTAGCCGAAACCAGTGGTCAAGTCATCATGATTCCCGTTGAAAATATGGAAGAATGGTTAGGTAAGTATAAGTCATGGCGTCATTATGTATTCAATAGTTACAACAACCGTTTGAAGGAGATGCTCTCGGCTATCGATAATTTGGCATTTATGAATATGGACGAACGTTTGCTCAATTATCTTTTGGAAAAAGCCAAAATCAACAACTCCCGCCAGATTCACAATACCCATCAAGAAATAGCCTACGACTTACATACCTCGAGAGTCGTTATTTCAAGACTGTTAAAGGCTTTAGAGAATGAAGGAGTGATTCGATTGCATAGGGCTTACATCGAGTTGTTGAATAAAAAGTAACAATTGTTGCAGTGGGACTACTTTGGATGCTTTAGATTTGTATTAAAATAAAAAGGATGGATTTATATCAATATATCGGATTTGCATTAGCCGTAGTGGTGGGCATCACCCTAGGGCTTATTGGCAGTGGAGGTTCCATACTCTCCGTTCCTATATTGGTTTATATTCTAGGAGTGGAACCTACCTTGGCCACCGCTTATTCGCTGTTTGTAGTGGGAACTACCGCCTTGTTTGGAGGGATTCAAAAAGCCAAACAGCAATTGGTCGACTTTAAAAAGGTACTGCTTTTTGGTATTCCTACCGTAATTACGGTTTTCATTACCCGAAAATTAATCGTTCCCGCTATACCTGAGATTGTTTGGAGCCATTCCGGTTTTATCTTGCACAAGTCGGTATTGACCATGCTGGTTTTTGCTGTGGTGATGATCATGGCGTCCTATAGAATGATCAAACCACTAAAGGAAGCCATCGTTAATGATGACGACAAGCTTAATTTGGTAGCCATTGGATTCCAAGGGATCTTGATTGGGTTAGTAGCAGGATTTGTAGGGGCAGGAGGAGGCTTTTTAATTATCCCCGCTTTGCTTTTTCTGGCCAAAACACCAATGAAAATGGCCGTTGGAACTTCTTTATTCATCGTGTCGGCTCAATCCTTGATTGGATTCTTGGGCGATTTAGGACATCAAACTATTGATTGGCATTTACTGTTTGTTTTTACCTCTTGTTCTATAATTGGAGTGTTTATTGGGAATTTTTTATCTAAAATCATCTCCGGCGATCGTCTCAAAACACTCTTTGGATGGTTTGTATTATTAATGGGTATTTATATTATTTCAAAAGAACTCCTATAATTTTTAATTATCTGATATTTATCATATTTTATCTCGTGGTGTGATAGTAAATTTGTAGAAATTATTTTCACAATGCGTTTAGAACAGATATACACCGGATGTTTAGCACACGCCGCTTATTACTTAGAAAGTGATGGCGAGGTGGCTTTGTTTGATCCTTTGCGCGAAGTACAACCTTATATCGATAAAGCAACAAAAGACAATGCCAAAATCAAATACGTATTCGAAACACACTTTCATGCGGACTTTGTATCAGGACATTTGAATTTGTCCCGACAAACAGGCGCTACTATCGTATACGGACCTACTGCCAAACCAGGATTTGAAGCTTTCGTAGCGAAAGACAATCATTGGTTTATGGTTGGTAAATGTAGAGTCAAATTGATTCATACTCCTGGGCACACTATGGAAAGCAGTTGTTTTCTAGTATTGGATGAGGAAGGAAAAGAATTGGCTTTAATCACTGGTGACACCTTATTCATAGGAGATGTAGGTCGTCCCGACTTAGCACAACACGTTATTGCCGAATTGACTCAGGACAAGTTGGCACGTCATTTATACCATTCGCTTCGCGAAAAAATCATGCCTTTGAACAATGAGTTGATTGTTTTTCCAAATCACGGCGCAGGTAGCGCTTGTGGTAAAATGATGAGCAAAGATACGACCGATACCTTAGGCAATCAAAAGAGAACCAATTACGCTTTGAATCCAAAGTTGACTGAAGATGAGTTTGTCGCAGCTGTTTTGGACGGTTTAGCGCCACCACCGCAGTATTTCCCTAAAAATGTATTGATGAATATCAATGGATATGATAGTTTTAATACTGTGATGGGACGTGGAATGAAAGCCTATGATGCCGTTACTTTTGAAACGATTATAAACGAAACCAATGTATTGGTATTGGATACTCGTAATGCTTCTGATTTTGCTGCTGGATTTATTCCTAATAGTATTAATATCGGGTTGGATAGCAACTTTGCTATGTGGGTAGGAGAAATTATTGCCGACTTGAACCAACGCATTCTTATTGTTGCTGAATCGAACGAAAAAGTAGAAGAAGCCATTATTCGATTGTCCCGTGTAGGCTATGATCATACCATTGGGTATTTGGACGGTGGATTTGAAAGCTGGTCCAATGCTTGCAACCCTATCGAAAGAGTTGGTAGAATCACTGCTAAGGAAGTTGAAGATGTATTTTTTGGAAATACATTGATAATCGATGTTCGCAAAAGAAGCGAATACGAATCGGAACATCTAGAAGATGCCGTGAATATTCCTTTAAATGAAATTAAAAACAGAATTGAGGAATTCCCTAAGGAAGATCCATTTATAATATACTGCGCAGGAGGCTACCGCAGCATGGTAGCAGCATCCTTATTAAAGCAAAGAGGTTACCACCGATTTGTAGATGTTGAAGGAGGCTTTGTTGAGATCAAAAAAACTTCAATGCCACGTACAGCCTACAAATGCCCTTCTACACTGTTGTAAAATGGTGAGATTTAGTTTATTTTGGGAAAAAGCACCGAGAAATCGGTGCTTTTTATTTGTTAAAATTGTATCAATTGTTACCAATACTTATTCAAAATCTATTTATTTTTACTTGCTGATTAATAATAGATATGAAAATAGAACAGATATATACCGGTTGTTTGGCACAAGGTGCTTATTATATTGAGAGTAATGGCGAGGTCGCCATCATTGATCCCTTAAGAGAAGTACAACCTTATTTAGATATTGCCAACGCCAATAATGGAATCATCAAATATATTTTTGAAACCCATTTCCACGCCGACTTCGTCAGCGGACACTTAAGCCTTGCCCAACGCACTGGAGCGCCTATAGTGTTTGGTCCAACGGCTCACCCAAATTTCAAAGCACATATTGCCACGGACGGTGAGGTGTTCCATTTAGGTGAAATTACCATCACCTGCTTGCACACCCCTGGCCACACTATGGAAAGTGCGTGCTACTTGCTTAAAGATAAGGACGGTAAAGACTATGCGCTCTTTAGCGGCGACACCCTCTTCCTTGGCGATGTAGGCAGACCTGACTTGGCCCAAAAAGCAGTCGATATGACGCAAGAACAATTGGCAGGCATTCTCTTCGATAGTTTGCGTACCAAAGTAATGACCCTTCCTGACGATGTTATTGTGTATCCCGCACACGGAGCGGGCAGTGCTTGTGGCAAAAACCTTAGTAAAGAAACCGTAGGAAGCATTGGCGACCAAAAAGCGACTAATTACGCCCTCCGTGCGAACATGACCAAGGACGAATTTATTGCTGAGGTAACCGATGGATTATTACCTCCCCCTGCTTATTTCCCTATGAATGTCAAAATGAATAAGGAAGGCTATATTGATGTGGAAACCATTATTAAAGAGGCCAAACCTTTAGAGCCAAAGGTGTTCGAATTAGTGGCTAACGACACGGATGCCCTTGTACTCGATGTGCGCCATCAAGATGAGTACGAAAATGGACACATCCCTAATTCTATATATATTGGATTGGACGGAGGATTTGCCCCTTGGGTAGGTGCTTTGATTTTGGATATCAAGCAACCTATTTTACTAGTCACTCCAGTGGGTAGGGAAGAAGAAACCATCAAGCGATTGGCTCGTGTAGGCTATGACAATACCTTGGGGTATCTGTCAGGAGGTTTTGAATCCTGGAAAAACGAAGGTTTGGAATACGATACCATTACCTCAATCACTGCGGAGGACTTAGAAACTAAATTAGCAGCGCACGCCCCTGTTTTTGACGTGAGAAAGCCAGGAGAGTATGCAGCCGAACATATTTTGGACGTGCCATTGACCTCTCTAGATTTCCTAAACGAGCATTTATCAGAGTTTCCTAAAGAAGAGTCTTTCTATTTGCATTGCGCTGGAGGCTATCGTTCCATGATTGCAGCATCGATTCTCAAAGCCAGAGGCTATCACAATGTAATCAATGTACTTGGAGGTTTTGCAGCCATTAAAAAAACTGGAATAAAAACTACGGCTTTCGTTTGTCCGTCGAGTTTACAATAATCCAATGAAAAACGTAATATTGACCAACTGGCACGCAATGCGCTACCTGCGATTGGGAATTGCATTGTTCCTATTCTATAACGCTTACGAAACCCACGAGTGGTTTTTTGTCCTGTTTGGCGCCTTCTTCCTTTTGCAGGCCTTGTTGAATATCGGTTGTGGAGCCAACAGTTGTGGGGTGAATTATACAAAAAACAAATAGTTATGAATGCTAGTTTTGACGAATTAATAAACAGTGACAAACCCGTACTAATTGATTTCTTTGCGACTTGGTGTGGCCCTTGTCAAATGCTAGGTCCCATCCTCAAGCAAGTGAAAGACAGTTTAGGGGATAGAGTGGCCATCATCAAAATTGATGTAGACAAGAACGAACTCATTGCGGCTAAATATCAGGTACGAGGCGTGCCAACGATGATGCTTTTCCAAAATGGCCACCAATTATGGCGCCAGTCGGGAGTGTTGTCCAAGGAAGAAATTATCCAAACGATTCTTGATAAGAGCAATTAAAGATTACAGTTTCCGTCGGGGTACCCCTTGTGGTTACCCTACATTATAGATTCTATAGTTTTGAAGGTTGAACAGCCATTCATAATTAATAATTCTTAATTCAAAATTCATAATTAGGTTAAAAGGTTGGTTTTATTTTAAAATAAAATACAATCGGATTCAAAAAAGAGAATATATTTTCAGAAACATTAGGAAGAGAGAATATTTTTTATAAATTTGAAATAATAATCAGTAATAAATATAAAAACAATCATAAGATGAAAAAATTAGTTTCAATTGTAGCAGTAGCTGCTTTCTTATTTTCAGTAAATGTAAATGCTCAAGAGGCACAACAAAAAGACAAAAAAGAAAAAACTGAAAAAACGTGTTCAAAAGACGAGAAAAAAGGATGCGATAAAGACAAAAAAGGTGGAGCTTGCTGCTCACACAAAAAATAATAAGTAGTTTCTACTTTATAGAAAAGCCTTCTAATTCATTTTAGAAGGTTTTTTTTTATTTAAATGCTTTTTTAGGAAATTCCAATACTTAAAATTCCAAATTCCAATTCTTATAGGAGTCAATTTTTTAAACCACATAGTTATTATAGGTACATAGAAAATATGAAGACACTTTGCTCAAGATAGAATACATAGATTTTCAAAGCGATTAGACTATGTAAAATGTAATGCCTATGCGTTCTTGTTACATCGTGTAGCACTATAACAAAATCTATGGGGTTAAAAAATAAATTCTAATAGTATAGGGATGATATAGCATTAGCACTATATTTTGACAAAGAGAATGGAATCCCTTAGGGATGATCTATAAATATAAAGAACGATTATTAAAAAAAACCGATATAAACTATAAATAAAACAATCGCTAAATAGCACGACTATATTCAAAAATGAAATAAATATAGCAAGTTCATACACGACTATTTATTTTAAAAAATAAAAAACAACAAGTTTAAGCACGACTATATTTTAAATAAAATAAAAATTAATACATACAAGCACGACCATTTTATAAAATAAAAAAAAATAAACAAGTTCAAATACGACTATGTTATTTTGAAAAAAAATATAAATAGGTTAGTGGATGAACAGATTATATTTTTAAAATAAATAAACATCTTACTGCTTAACTATGTTTTATTTTATTAAAATAATAAAGTGTTAATTTACTTATAAATTATGTAGAATTAATTTTACACAAACAACTAAAAATTAACAGTTTGAATCGTAAAAAAAAAATAAAATATTTTATTTTGGTATTTAAAAAATAATTAATTTTACACTTCCCAATAATCTCATCATATTCTTAATTTTAATATATATATGTATGTCAACAGTGAACAATCCCTCAGGGGGAAGTGGAAAATCAACTTCTAAAGGAAATCTTCCTTCTACAGATGTTGATTTAGTGGTAGTCGCTACTGAAGCGGCTGCTAAATGGGCAGTGAAACCCGAAATTGTATTGGTTTGGATCACCGTGGTAGATTTTGCCGCCAAGACGGACCAACTTCGAACCCTCTTTGAAAGCAGAACGCTGATTGGGAGCGAGCGACCTCAAATTACGGAACAATTAAAAAGCTTAGATCAAACGATCAATAAGCATTTGCGTTACGTAAAGAACTATATCGAGGAAAAATATAAAGATGCAGCGCTGAGTTATTATCCAGCTTTTGGAATTGAGTACATTAATAAAACCTATATACTCCCAAAAGACCGCAATAGCCGTTCTGAAGCTTTGAATTTGATGGTGAATGGTTTAACAGAGAATAATTTGGATACCAAAGAATTCGGAACTGCCTTTTGGAACGATATTCGAACTCAATACAACCTATTAATAGGTCGTGCGGTGAACAATGATGGTCAAGTTTCCCTTAAAGTTGGAGATTTGAACAGTTTAAAAAAAGAAATTCGTTTAACATTGAATTGTTTAATCAACGCTATTAAAGCTAATTATCCACTTACGTACAAGGCGGAGTTAAGAGATTGGGGATTCCAAAGGGAAAAGTACTAATCAGGGGCAAGCGGTCATTAAAAGACCGCTTTTTTTATGTATTTTGTGCTCCTATTCTAATTAAAAACAAAAAAAACATTTGTAAATTTGTGCACCCATTTGTATTGGAATTGTATAACTAACATAAAAATATAGAAAAATGAATTCATTTGACGTAGTCATCATTGGTTCAGGACCTGGCGGATATGTTTCGGCTATTCGTTGTGCTCAACTAGGTTTTAAAACCGCAATTATAGAAAAATATGCTACTTTAGGAGGTACTTGTCTTAATGTAGGATGTATTCCTTCTAAATCTCTTTTAGCTTCTTCGCATCATTATGAGGAGTTGCAACACTTTGCCGACCATGGAATTGAGGTTTCTGGAAAGGTTAAAGTAAATTTAGAGAAAATGATTGCCCGCAAACAAGCGGTAGTGGATCAAACCAGTGGTGGTGTGAAGTTTTTAATGGATAAAAACAAAATAACAGTCTTTGAAGGATTGGGTTCTTTTGTAGATGCTACTCATGTGGCTATTGCTAAAGCAGATGGAACCTCAGAAACGATTGAATCAAAAAATATTATCATCGCTACAGGCTCTAAACCATCTAGTTTGCCTTTTATCCAAATCGATAAAGAGCGCATCATTACTTCTACCGAAGCTTTAAAATTAACCGAAGTGCCTAAGCATTTAGTGATTATCGGTGGGGGAGTGATTGGAATCGAGTTAGGGCAAGTATACCTGCGTTTAGGAGCGCAAGTATCCGTAGTTGAGTACTTGGACCGTATCATTCCAGGAATGGATGCCGGATTGTCAAAAGAATTGACCAAAGTATTGAAAAAACAAGGCATGAAGTTTTACACTTCACATAAAGTAAAATCGGTGACCCGCAAAGGTAAAGCCGTTACTGTGGAAGCAGACAACGCTAAAGGCGAAACCATTGCTTTGGAAGGCGATTACTGCTTGGTAGCCGTAGGCCGTCGTCCTTATACCGATGGCTTGAATGCCGATAAAGCAGGAGTAAAAGTAAGTGAGCGTGGACAAATTGAAGTAAACGACCATTTGCAAACTAACATTCCTAATATTTACGCTATTGGCGACGTGGTTCGTGGTGCTATGTTAGCGCACAAAGCGGAAGAAGAAGGGGTATTAGTAGCGGAGTATTTAGCGGGACAAAAACCACATATTGATTATAATCTAATCCCTGGAGTTGTGTACACTTGGCCAGAGGTTGCAGCTGTTGGTAAAACAGAAGAGCA
>CANCJZ010000012.1 GCA_947378465.1 Flavobacteriaceae bacterium | reverse complement strand
AACATAAAGAAAGTAATCAATAAGAAGGCCAAATCCACCATCGCTGTCAAATCAACTTTAGAGTTTTGTTTTTTACTTCTTACCTTTCCACCGCCTTTTTTACCACCGCCGTCGCCGGTATTTAATTCAGCCATCTTTTATATTTTTATTAATTAAAAATTCTTTCCTCTTAAACCAGTAACTAAATTAAAGTTATTGATTTTTTGGTCTTGTAAAATATCCATAATCTTTCTGATTTGAGGATATTCTTGCTTAGCATCGCCTTTAATAGCGAAGTCTAATTCTTTCTCTTTACCTAACTCGATATTTGCTTGACGAGCTGTGTAAATCCACTCTTTTAATTGATTGTCTAATGAATCAGTAGGAACACCTGGTTGAACACCTGCTTTGTTTCTATCTGAGTTTTTCATAGCGATTAATTGTTTTAATCCACCAAAAGGAACTCCAAATTCTTCAATCAATTTAAATTGTGCCATTTCCTCTGGGGTAAATTTGATACCGTGTTTTTGACCAATTAATTCTAGAGTTTTCTCACGAATATCTCTATCTTTCATTGCAAAAAACACTGCCTCTTTACCGTTCGATTTACCTACAGTCAAAGTCACCAATCCTGTTTCAGGAAGTTTCGTTTGAACTGTTGAAGCAGGCGTTTCAACTGGCAATGGCTCTGGCTGTTTTGCTGTAGCGGTCAAAATGAAGAACGTAAGCAAAAGAAAGGCCACATCACACATTGCTGTCATGTCAATTGATGCCGCTTTTTTTGACATTGTTATTTTTGCCATTTTATCTTTTTTATATAACGTAAGCGAAGGATTCCTCGCTGTTATTTATTATTTTAAACTACCTCTTAATCTTCTGTAAGTATTAACAATTGCAGTACCTGCTTCGTCAATTGAATACGTTAAAGTATCAATTTTAGATGTAAACAAGTTGTACATAATAATTGCTAATGCTGAAGTAGAGATCCCTGTAGCAGTATTGATAAGTGCTTCAGAAATACCATTTGCTAACAAAGCTTGGTCAGGAGTACCAGCAGTTGCTAAAGCTCCAAACGCTTTAATCATCCCTGTTACTGTTCCTAATAATCCAGCAAGTGTTCCTAATGATACTAAAGTTGACAATACAGTCATGTGTTTTTCTAACATTGGCATTTCTAATGAAGTAGCTTCTTCGATTTCTTTGTGAATCATTTCAGCAGCTTGCTCACTATCAAATCCTTCTTTTTTAACTTCTTGATATTTAACTAAAGCAGATTTGATTGCATTAGCAACAGATCCTTTTTGTTTATCACAAGCAGCAATTGCTTCGTCAACATTTCCAGCAGCAATACTAGCTTGCATTTTATTCATAAATTGATCTAAGTTACCTGTTCCAGCAGCTTTAGAGATTACCATAAAACGCTCAATAGAAAAAGTAATTACCATCAATAAACATCCTAATAAAACAGGTACAATTGGACCTCCTTTATATACCATTGCTAAATAATTTCCTGGTAGTGGGTGACCTGTGTTCACTCCACCTTCGAAGTTTGAACCTGCTCCCATGATAAGTTTCCATACAATGAATCCAACAAAAATACATCCTAAGATAATAATTCCAGTAATCATTCCACCTCCGTTTGATCCGTTTTCTTTTTTAACGTTTGCCATTTTTTAAAATTTTTAATAGTTTTTTAATAATTGTAAGTTTTAGTCGTAATTAACTTGAATAGGAGCAAATTTAATTTTTTAGTTGTAATAAAAAAACTTTTTTAACTAATTCTCAAATTAATTTAATCATTAAACTGATGTGCTAAAATCATCCACAATGCCTTGTATTATAAAATTCTCAACAAAACATTTAGTTTGCAATAAATTAATTAACACTTATTTATTTTTTATAACGATACATCCTTAAATATAGTATTTTTTTAAATGCATTTTTTTCTCTCCTTACACGCTTTTCAATACTCAAACCTGTTATTTTAAAGTATTTTTCTGAAATATTTATTTTAAATTGCACTTCATTTTACTCTTTTATAAGATCAATATTAATTTTACTATGAAAAGCTACCTTACTATAACTCTACTAATACTCTCTAATATCTTTATGACACTTGCGTGGTACGGTCATTTAAAATTCAAAGAACTCAAATGGTTCGAAAACGCAGGACTTATCACTATTGTTTTTATCAGTTGGGGAATGGCATTATTCGAATACTTCTGTCAAGTTCCCGCCAATCGAATCGGTTACGAAGGCAATGGAGGGCCTTTTTCCTTATTACAACTTAAAATCATTCAAGAAGTAATCACATTAGTCATCTTTGTGATTTTCTCTTTATTATTCTTTAAAAACGAAACCTTGCGATGGAACCATTTAATAGGCGCCATTTTTCTTGTGCTTTCTGTTTATTTTATGTTTAAGAAATAAAACCAAACTCAAACACAAATGCCACCCTTTTATAAGGATGGCATTTGTATTTAAAATATAGTAATTGCTTTTTATTATAAAGAAAAAGCATCTTTTACTTGATCCACAAAATCTAATTTTTCCCAAGTAAACAAGTCAACTGTAATGGTTTTAGTCAATCCACCTGGTGCCGAAAATGTTTTAGTAACTGTTTCTGGTTTTCTTCCCATATGGCCATAAGCAGCCGTTTCACTATATATAGGATTTCTCAATTTCAAACGTTGCTCAATAAAATAAGGACGCATATCGAAAATAGATTCTACTATTTTACTAATCTCACCATCTTTCATAGCTACTTTTGAAGTACCATAAGTGTTCACATTAATCGAAGTAGGCTTAGCTACACCAATCGCATACGACACTTGAACCAATACCTCATCACACAAACCTGCCGCAACTAAATTTTTAGCAATGTGACGGGTTGCATACGCTGCACTACGGTCTACTTTACTTGGATCCTTTCCAGAAAAAGCTCCACCTCCGTGCGCTCCTTTTCCACCATAGGTATCCACAATAATTTTTCTTCCTGTCAAACCAGTATCCCCGTGAGGCCCACCTATTACAAACTTCCCTGTTGGATTGATGTGGTAGGTAATTTGGTCGTTAAAGAAATGCGCATATTGCGGGTATTTCGCTTTGATTCTAGGAATCAATATCTCTACTAAATCTTTTTTGATTTTAGCCAACATTTCAGCTTCTGGAGCAAAATCATCATGTTGCGTTGAAATTACAATCGCATCGATACGCACCGGTTTATTATCATCAGAATATTCTAAAGTAACTTGTGATTTAGCATCTGGACGCAAATAGGTTATTTCGTTATTTTCTCTTCTCAAATTAGCCAATTCGATCAGAATAGCATGCGAAATATCTAAAGCCAATGGCATATAGTTTTCTGTTTCATTCGTAGCATAACCAAACATCATCCCTTGATCGCCTGCACCTTGCTCTTCTTTACTTGCTCTATCAACTCCTTGATTAATATCCGATGATTGTTCGTGGATAGCTGATAAAACTCCGCAAGAATTCGCTTCAAACATATACTCACTTTTAGTATATCCAATCTTTTTGATTACATCTCTAGCGATTTGTTGCACATCTAAATAGGTGTTTGATTTTACTTCTCCAGCCAAAATCACCTGTCCTGTAGTTACCAAGGTTTCACAAGCCACTTTTGATTCAGGATCAAATGCCAAGAAATTATCAATTAGCGCATCACTAATTTGATCCGCAACTTTGTCAGGATGTCCTTCACTTACTGATTCTGATGTAAATAAATAAGCCATAATATAATTTATTTTTAAATTAAATTTTGGAAAAAGCCGATATGATTGCAAAGGGTAACTAAAGAAGACTTCTGCTTTAGCATTTTTTAATGAGGTTGCAATCAGTTCAAATTTTTCCTCTGTATTTTCGTGGACAAAGGTAATAAATGATTTTGAATTCCAATTTATTTTTGATTATTTTATGATTATTTTCCATCTTTTAACTTCCGAACTACTTTCCTCTTAAATTGAACTTCTTTTTTTATTTCTCTTCTTCTTTAGTCATTCATTCTGTTTTGATCTTTTATTTATTTTAAAATAAAAAACACTCTTTTTTAATCAAACAATCCATTTTAAAAAAGACAACAAATCAATTTATAGTATTTCTAAAAATCCTTGATACAAATGAATTCAAATCATATTTTTTTATTTCTTCATTTGGTTTATAAAAATCTATTCCCGTACTTTGTACCGTTCATAAACATATTGATTGTTATCACGAAAGCTGGAGGGAATAGACCCGTTGAAAGCTTAGCAACCCTACATTCTTTGTAGAAGGTGCTACATTCTATCCCTTTATTGGGAGCAGATAACCCAAAGCCTAGCGCGCGCTTTCGTCGATAATTCCTTTATTTTTTAGAACTTTTTTATTTCAATAACTCATTCGCAATCGAATGGATGAACTTGTTTTATATGTCTAAAATCTCAGAAGAATTACAAAAAAGAATCCTCGTTCTTGATGGAGCGATGGGAACTATGTTACAACGGTATCAATTTTCAGAAGAAGATTTTCGAGGCGATCGCTTCAAAGACTTTCCTTTTCCTTTAAAAGGGAATAACGATTTGTTATCCATCACCCAGCCCGAAGCCGTAAAAGAAGTCCATCGATTGTACTTCAAAGCCGGCGCGGATATCGTAGAAACCAATACCTTCTCCTCCACTACCATCGGAATGGCTGACTATCATTTGGAGGACCTGGTGTACGAACTCAACTATCAATCTGCCAAAATTGCTCGCGAAGTAGCTGATGAATTTACGGACCGACCTCGTTTTGTTGCCGGCTCTATAGGCCCTACCAATCGAACTGCGAGTATGTCGCCCGATGTAAACGATCCTGGATTTCGAGGTATTACTTTTGACGAATTGCGTATTGCTTACAAGCAACAAGTAGAAGCATTAATTGACGGAGGTTGTGATGTCCTTTTAGTAGAAACTATATTTGATACCCTTAATGCCAAAGCGGCTCTATTTGCTATTGAAGAAGTAAAAGAAACACGAAACATCGATATTCCTATAATGGTTTCAGGCACCATCACGGATGCGTCGGGGCGTACTTTATCCGGTCAAACGGTGGAAGCTTTTCTGATATCCATTGAACACATTCCTTTGTTGAGCATTGGTTTTAATTGTGCTTTAGGAGCCGATCAATTAAAGCCCTATTTGAAACGTTTGGCAATGAATACCAACCTAAACATCTCTGCACATCCCAATGCTGGACTGCCCAATGCCTTTGGACAATACGACCAAACACCGGAGCAGATGCAAGCATTAATCAAAGAATACCTCGACGATCATTTAGTCAATATTATTGGAGGTTGTTGCGGTACCACTCCGGAACACATTCAATGTATTGCTGAAGTAGCGCGTCTCTACAAACCCAAAACCTTATAGACCTCTAACAAATGAAAGAGAACGATACTAAATATTTAAAATTAGCTGGTTTAGAGCCTTTAATCATCACCTCGGACACCAACTTCGTCAATGTAGGCGAACGAACCAACGTTACGGGGTCCCGTAAGTTTTTGCGGTTAATTAAAGAAGAACGTTTTGAAGAAGCCTTGGATATTGCAAGAGCTCAGGTTGAGGGTGGCGCTCAAATTATCGACGTAAATATGGACGAAGGAATGCTTGACGGGGTACAAGCCATGACGCATTTCCTTAACCTGATTGCCGCCGAGCCCGATATTGCACGTGTACCCGTAATGATTGACAGTTCCAAATGGGAAATCATCGAAGCAGGTCTTAAAGTAATCCAAGGTAAAGGAGTGGTCAATTCCATTTCCTTAAAAGAAGGCGAAACCCAATTCATTCATCACGCCAAATTGATCAAGCGCTATGGTGCTGCCGTAATTATAATGGCTTTTGATGAAAATGGACAAGCCGACTCCTATACTAGACGTATTGAAATTTGCAAACGCTCCTATGACCTATTAGTGAATGTAGTGCATTTCCCTGCGGAAGACATCATATTCGATCCTAATATATTTCCAGTGGCTACGGGAATGGAAGAGCACCGCAACAATGCTTTAGATTTCTTTAATGCCACCCGTTGGATTAAAGAAAACCTTCCGTATGCTCACGTTTCAGGAGGTGTCAGCAATGTGTCCTTCTCGTTCCGAGGAAACGACAAGGTACGTGAGGCGATGCATTCGGCCTTTTTGTACCACGCCATACAACACGGAATGACGATGGGTATTGTCAATCCTGAAATGCTCGAAATATACGATTCTATTGATCCTCACTTACTAGAGTTGGTGGAAGACGTATTGTTGAACCGTCGCGAAGACGCTACGGAACGCCTACTCGAATTGGCGGAAAGTTTTAAAGGCGAAACCAAAACCAACGAAAAGCAAATCCAAGAATGGCGCAACACTTCCGTTCAAGAGCGCCTTACCTATTCCTTAGTTAAGGGAATTGATGAGTTCATCGAAGTGGATGTGGAGGAAGCGCGATTACTTACCGAAAAAGCTATTGAGGTTATTGAAATCCAATTGATGAACGGGATGAACGTCGTGGGTGATTTGTTTGGTTCCGGTAAAATGTTTTTGCCGCAAGTAGTCAAATCGGCCCGAGTGATGAAAAAAGCAGTAGCCCACCTCCTACCTTATATAGAAGCGCAAAAAAACGGAGCATCCTCCTCAGCAGGCAAAGTGCTAATGGCAACTGTCAAAGGCGATGTCCACGATATTGGAAAGAATATTGTCGCCGTCGTATTAGCCTGCAACAATTTTGAAATCATTGATCTTGGCGTAATGGTTCCTCCGGAAACGATTATCCAAAAAGCCATTGATGAAAAAGTAGACATCATCGGTTTGAGTGGATTAATCACTCCCTCCTTGGATGAAATGGTGTATTTAGCGAAAGAATTAGAAAAGCGCAACCTTCATATTCCAATAATGATTGGTGGGGCAACCACCTCGCGTGCGCATACCGCAGTCAAAATTGCACCGGAATATTCCGCTACGGTAGTCCACGTCAACGATGCTTCAAGAGCCGTGACCGTTGCCAGCCAACTGTTGCAAGAAGAAACCAAAACCACCTATACGACTGCTATTAGAGCGAAATACGACGAGTTGCGAACTAACTATTTGAATCGGGCACGTGATAAAAACTATCTGACAATTGCGGAAGCACGACGCAACAAATTACAATTGGACTGGAACCAATACGAAGCCATAACGCCTCATTTTATTGGTGTTCAAACCGTTGATGTTGCCATTGCCGAGCTGGTTCCTTATATCGATTGGACGCCCTTCTTTAGTTCGTGGGAATTGCACGGGAAGTTTCCTGCTTTGCTAACAGATACTATAATAGGAGAACAAGCCTCTGTCCTATATCAGGATGCACTAACGATGTTGGAACAACTCATTGCGGAGAATTGGCTTACTGCCAAAGGCGTATTGGGTATCTTTCCAGCCCATCAAGTCAATGAGGACGATATTGAAGTCTACGATGGTGAGGGCAACACCCTAGCGCATTTTATCACTTTGCGTCAACAATCACTCAAAACAGCAGGTGCTCCTAACAAAGCACTTGCCGATTATATCGCTCCTAAAAATTCAGGAAAGCGCGATTATATAGGAGCCTTTTGTGTCACAACAGGATTTGGAGTGGAGGAAAAAGCAAAAGCCTTTGAAGCACAATTGGACGATTACAACGCTATTTTAGTAAAAGCCTTAGGCGATCGACTTGCTGAAGCCTTTGCGGAATACCTACACCATAAAGTGCGTACCGAAATTTGGGGCTATAGTGCAGAAAACTTTAGCAATCAGGAATTAATTCAGGAAGCTTATACGGGCATCCGTCCGGCGCCTGGCTATCCCGCTTGTCCTGACCATTTGGAGAAACAAACATTATGGAAACTATTAAATGTTACCGAAAACACGGGGGTAACACTGACGGAAAGTATGGCGATGTGGCCTGCTTCCTCGGTGTCGGGTTATTATTTTGCACATCCTCAAAGCAGCTATTTTGGTTTAGGAAAAATAAAAATCGATCAAGTCAAAGATTACGCAGCACGAAGAGGCATCAGTGAAGCCGAAGCTATAAAATGGCTAGCCCCTAACCTATCCGAATAAGCAGCATACTATTAATTAGAAGTACCCTTTCGGAAATAGATTAACGATTCCGAATACAATAAACACCATTGTCCTATGAAAGTTACCCAACATATCGAAAACGCTCACGGAAAGCCATTATTTTCCTTTGAAATATTACCTCCTTTAAAAGGGCAGAACATACAGTCTATTTTTGACAGTATCGACCCCTTGATGGAGTTTCAACCGCCTTTTATTGATGTGACTTACCATCGTGAGGAATACGAATTCAAAGAACTTCCAAGCGGTCTTTTGCAAAAAAAGATTGTCAAAAAACGCCCTGGAACGGTAGGGATTTGTGCGGGCATACAAAACCGTTATTCAGTGGATGCCATTCCTCATATTCTTTGCGGCGGTTTCACCAAAGAAGATACGGAGAACTTGTTGATCGATTTGGACTTTCTAGGAATCGATAATGTGGTTGCTTTGCGTGGCGATGCGCTAAAGAATGAAACGTATTTCAAAGCGGAAAAGGAAGGAAATGCCTATGCTAGCGAACTGGTTACACAAATCAACAACCTCAACCAAGGTATTTACCTCGATGAAGATTTGCAGAATTCAGCACAAACCAACTTTTGCATTGGAGTAGCGGGCTATCCTGAAAAACACATGGAAGCACCCAGCTTGGACAGCGACATTCATTTTTTAAAACAAAAAATCAAAAACGGTGCGGATTATATCATCACTCAAATGTTTTTTGACAACCAACGTTTTTTTGATTTTGTACAAAAATGCCGAACTGCAGGCATCACTGTTCCCATCATCCCTGGATTAAAACCCATTGCTACCAAAAAACAACTCAATCTAATTCCCCACCGATTCAGTATTGAATTACCTGATAATTTGATTATGGAAATCGTCAAAGCCAAGGACAATGATGCTGTAAAGCAAATTGGAATTGAATGGTGTATTGAACAAAGTAAAGAATTAGTCGCTGCAGGTATTCCCGTATTGCATTACTATTCGATGGGAAAAGCGGAAAATATCAAAAAAATAGCTGCTGCCATATTTTAATTTAAATATAAAACTCAATTATAAGCATCTCTTTTGTTTAGTCTAACATTGAAGAAATTTTATAATAAACCTAAATTATTACACTCCGTAATAACCAACCGCCACTTAACTTCAACCCGAAATCCCCTTTATTGGGGATTTTTTTATATGCTTTTAAGGATTTTTCTTTTATTTTTTATTTAAAATAAAATGCCGACCTGCTCATTATTTTATAAAACAAAAAACAAAACTTAGTAAAAAAGCAAAGTTTTGATTTTAAAACAATTAAAAACAAACAATAGTAGCTATCGGCTAAAAAAAAGATGCTGCCAAGAGGGGAGTCCTGACAGCAAAAAATGTAAAACCCTTTAATTCATGAGAAAACTAAATAGTTTGTGTAAAATTAAACATTATATAAAATCCTTCAAAATAAATGCCGTTAATTTTATCATAATGAAATTAGGCGCTTACAGCTTTATATAGCGAAATAGAGTAGTTGATTTCTTTCTTTTCATTAAAAGCGCTTCCTATTAAATGCTTTTAATACGTTACCAATTAAGTTAATTACAAAAAAAACTGCCAAGACAGCATCTTGGCAGCAATTATTTCATTTTAAACCCTATGTTCATGAAAAAAACTTTGGTAGTACAAAGTTAAACAGCAATTATTCTTAAATCATTAATCCAGCGTTATCCTTTTGTTATGTTAATCCGTCGACTTCAAAACATTTTAATAAAATAAAAAAAAGCTGTGCTATAGTGGTAAACCAAAAAAGCTGTCAGGAAAAATATCCCAACAGCTTTTTATTTATTTATTTTAAAACTCCTTGTTGTTATGAGCAACAGTAGTAAGGAGAACAAAATTAGATAGAATTTATAATTAATTTAAAATTACAATCTTAAGATTTCCTAAATACTTCAAAGCATGTTTGGAAAAACACCCTGTATGATTGCGAATTTATTAGCTTTTTAAAACAAAAGCTATAAAAAAAACTGTCAGGAAGGGAGTTCCTGACAGTTGACCAATAACTATTAAGATTAAAATAGATAATAACTTAAAAAACTTTTACCAAAATAGACATTTATTTTTATTACTCAAAACAATTAACACATTTTTACTTATTTCTCAATAAAAACAAATTATAAACCAAAATCTATACGTTAAACTTATAATTTACTACGAATAACAACAAAGTAAAAGTTTTAATTTACCTACATCAATTCAATAATGCAATGGCCTTTAACTCCAAAATCATTAGAAGCTTTTAAGAAGCGATTCGACAAACTTCCAAGAGTTGATACATACACTACTCTATCTTGGTGTGACAATATAACTAGAGGCATCTGCTCAGGAGCAGGAGCATCGGCAGTTGCGGCTAAGTAAAAGCCTAAGGTTACCTCACCGTCGTTAATAATATGTACTTTATCTGTTTCTGAAAAGGTATTCTCAACGATGGATACCACCGCTTCAGTAGCCACCATCTTTTTATACAAGGTTTGTTCTTGATAACGAATGGTAGGCAAATCGAAAAATGCTTCAATTTGTTTCACATCCGTTTTGTAATGGTTCATTAACAACCCTAAATTGCCGTACATTTCCACCATTGCAGCTTCAACAGCATTTTCCAATTCGCCACTTTTGCTTTCAGTTCCTCCTTTCTGTCCTAATTGTACACTACGAGTACTAATTAATTGAGTAAAAAAATCATCGACATCTGCTTTAGTGGTCGCTAATTCAGTAATTCCTACCAAAGCTTCTCCTAACTGTCCAACAGCATTGATACGGGAATCAATAGTACCACTGTTGAAAGAAGAACGCCCTTTAGGAAATAACGCCACAAAATTAGGAGTCCCTTGCAGATACAATCCCATAATAGCGTACTCCCATTGCATCAATTTGCCATCTACTAACAGCTTCAAGAGCTGCTTGACGGATAAAGTACTCCCTTTTTGTACGCCGCCCTGCATCTTCCATCGGTTGTAGGCCGCATCCAAGGTTTCGTGAAACACCCTATAAGAGGTGAACATCGGTAAAATAAACGGATCTGCTTTGCGCAGATCTAATTGTGCTAAATGATAAGTGCTTATCTTTAGCGCTTTGGTAAAACTTTTTTTACCAATTAAAGCAAATGTATTGCTCAAAAAATTCCAAATTTTCATAGCTTTAAAATTTTATTGATTTGAGAAAACCAAATTACTAATATCCCTTATAACCCTCAAAACTTTAACACTTTATAAAGATTTTTTTTCTTATTTTTACTTTTATTTTTTCAGAAAAAATTAAATTAATTTCCCGTTATTTATTATTGTATTCATCAGGCAATAAAAAAACATTAATTCATTTCCTGATGAAGACATCAGTTAATAAAAAAATCCTCTTTTATTTCCTTTCGAGATAAGCATAAAGTAAAATAACGTTAATCCATTATATGCTTTGCTAAGTAACCGATGAATCAATATAAATTTATCGCTTGACGAATTAAGAAGGCAGTAAATAAATGTTATTTTATTAACTGCTGTTCAAAGTTGGCAATGAAAGAAGACTTTTTTATTAACTGCTCTACTCATCAGAAGTGTTGTGAGTATTTTTACAAAAACAAAGGACCATTATCATCCCTCAACACCTTCAATCAACTGGACTTCCGCTTGAAAACCCTACTCCTAACAAGCATACCCTACCCCTTTACAAAGCACAAATCACTGCCTAGAACCCCTTTTGTCCAAAGCAAATTAAAGAATGAAGACTTCTATTATTATTGAAAATAACAGGAACAAAATTGGAAGAAAAAAAACACAATTGGAATCAACACAAAAGAAATGGCTACTAAAATAGAAAATTCGTAAAACCTTGGTTTCACTATAGCCAATCGATTAATAAAATACAGATTCAATACAAACACAGCAATCAACCAAAAAGAATAATAATAAAAAATATCCCTCATACAGCAATTGGAACTAAAAGGCAGAAATAAACTTACTAACTCCAACCCAAACAATCCAATTAGATATGTATTTAAACGTTCGATAACTTTTTTTTGTTAAATATAAAAAAATAAAATTAGCTTTTTGTTAAAAACATACAGCCTACAAAGCTGTTTTAGTAACCAGAACAATCTATCTATTATTCAAAGCACTCACCGAATGACAATTACCACAAAAATGAAAATTACTATTTTTTCCTAACTTTTTTTGACAATAGCGCATTCAAAAAGCATATTTACTAAAATTCGACATATTTATTAGTATTAAACTTAATTTCGTATTAATAATTTAAAAAACAAATGCTTTTCATTAAAGATGTAAAATATTTTATTTATGTTTGGATACGAATTATTATGAAAAGAGCAGTCGCATTTATTTCAATACTCTTATCCATTATAGGGATTTGTAGTGTTTTCCTAGTACCGCTTGAGTTGTGGCAACTCAAGGGGTTCGTGTCGACCGTGGACTTGTACAATTTAGAAATCGACAACAAACATTTCGAAAACGTCAACGTATTCAATTTATTCATTTACGTATTATGGCTCATGGGCGCCTTGTTCTACTGGTTCTCTCATTTTAGAGAAGTGCGCATCCTGCGATTTGTAATAGCTTTTATTTTTATGTTCAAGCTCATCGCCTTACCAATGCGCTTTTATGGTACATATATATTCCTCAATGGCCCACCGAATGAAAAAAATACTTTTGAATACATACACGCTTTAATATTTGTGTACTTCTGTTATCAATTTTTCTTTTTATACAGTTCGTACCGTACGCTACTTTTTTTAAAAAAAGACAAACCTTTACAATACACCGAAAAAATTTCAGGACAATCGGTTCACAACACCCCTATAGAAGCCAATCATTGGCAACGTTTTTTGAACTTTACCATTGATTTGGCAATCTGGTTTTTACTTTATCTGTCCCATTATGAATTATTCCGCCGATTTGTATTAATCAATGAGGACATCGTTCTTTGGGATCACAACCATGGCATTCATTATATCCCTTTAATCATCATCCTTGGTTCGCGTTGGCTGTATTACACCTTGTTTGAATTAATATTCCGCGCTACTCCTGCCAAGATGTTGTCCGAAACTACCGTGTTAAGCACTACTGGTGCTACCGCTTCAGTGCGCCAAATACTATATCGCAATTTATTGCGCATGATACCACTCAATGCACTGACGTTTCTGTTTGGATTCAACCTTCACGACCGACAATCCAAAACCAATGATTATAAAGAGTTGCGAACCGGGGCTTCAGGAGTTCGTTACCTTTTATTAATTCCCTTACTTACCTTAATTTGCCTTTCCTTATACTCCTGTATCAAACGATATGATGAAGCAAAAGAAAATGATTGGCAAGAAGCACTTTTCCGTGAACGCCATAACACTATTGTCCATCAATTGAATTCCATTTCAGTAAATGACCTTATCGTATTGAACTCCTATGCTAAAGATAAAAACAAAAAATGCATTCTTAAAGTGGTTAACATTCGTGGCAACCAAATAGATTGTCGTTATGACAAAATTGAAATTGGCACCCCTTCCGATCGTGAAATACTCGAACGCTATAGTTCCTTCGGCACTTACAGAAACGGAAGTCATTCCATAACCTTCAACAAAAGCGATTTACAAAAGGCACTATTAAACAATTATACTCAATTACCTTATGGACATACCGTAGGAATTGTGACCAAAAAACTACAGCAACTGAATTTGATGCATACCAATGAAGGCTATTTTGTTGACAACATACTTTCATTGGATCAACCGATGCTGCATTTTGATATCGCGCTTTACAGCAATGAATATATTGGATTAAGTGTAAGTAATTATGGTATCCCTAGCGAAATCACGGCTCTTAAAAGCAACGATCCTGAGGTAAAATGGGAAATGGACAATTGTAATTTACCTGTTGAAATTCCGAACATCTTACGAAAACTCAATTCTGGAAGTGTTCATCCGTATGAAATCATAGTAAAAGGCGAAAAAGAAGCCCTTAAAAAAATCGACTTTACAATTTCAATCAAAGATTCCCTTGGATTCAATCACGATTACCGAATTATGGGAGAAGAAGAGAATTTTGAACCTTTAATCAAAGAAGTAAAATAATTTATTTAAAATAAGCTTCGGTTCATTTTAAAACAAAATCACCTTCCACTATTGCTTTCTAAATCAAAACTTAAGTTTTGAAGCTACAGATATTCTGCTATATTTGTGCCTCATTAACCCATTGCTATGCGGAATTTTTATTTTATAATCATCTTGTTTGCTTTGGCCTCTTTTGGACAAAGCAACAAGGATACTTACGCCTTTGAGGCCTCTATTTTACGAGGTAATGTACTGCCTCACACCGAAGATTTGTACCATTTGAGAGGACATCCAGAGGGATTTATGCTGAGTTTTCTAAAACAAACCCATGGCGCCAAGGAATGGCATTCGGCTTACAATTTTCCGGATTATGGTGCCTATATCGAGTATCAAAATTACCAAAATCAGTATTTAGGACAAATCATCTCGGCAGGAATGCAGTATAATTTTTATTTCCTTCATCGCAATGTGGAATTAAAATTATCCCAAGGAATGGCCTACGCCACTACGCCTTACGACAAAGAAACCAATAGCAAAAACAAAGCTTTTGGATCGACCTTAATGGCAAATACAAACATTGGATTGTTTTTTAAAAAGGAAAATATCATCGACAAATTTGGTGTACAAGCTGGATTCCTATTCACGCATTGCTCTAACGGACGCACCAAATCACCTAATAGTGGCATCAATACCTTCCTGGTTAATGTAGGAGTAAACTATGCCTTTAGCGAGAAAAACAATAGAGTGATTGACACAGCTGATTTGCATAAAAATTATGCAGAACGCATTCACTACAACTTTATCCTGCGTACTGGGGTGAATGAAAGCCCTATTATTGGAAGCGGTCAGCATCCTTTTTATCATATTGGAGCCTATGCCGACAAACGATTCAATCGAAAGAGCGCGCTTCAATTTGGAACGGAGTTGTTCCTCACCACATCGTTTATTGATTTTATAAAATACAAAGCCAATGCCTATCCCGAACTCAACCTCAACCCGAATACGGATTACAAACGTGTGGGTGTGTTTACTGGATACGAGCTCTTTGTCAACAAAATATCATTGGAAGCACAATTGGGTTATTATGTGTACCAACCTTTCAAAAACGATATTGCTATTTACGACCGTGTCGGCTTCAAATATTATTTAAGTAAAAAAATGTTTACCAGTTTCTCTGTTAAAACCCATTTGTTTTTGGCGGAAGCCTTAGAATTTGGAGTAGGAGTTCGATTATAAAAAGATATTTATGAAAAAAATCATACTACTATTAAGTGTATTCATCACTTTAGTATCCTGCGAAAAACCAAGTGAATGTATCGAAAGCACAGGAGCTACAACGACTCGAACGGTGGCCGTGAATCCATTTACCCGAATCAAAGCCTACCGAGGCATTGCCATTGTATTGACTCAAGGACCCGTTTGTGCAGTGAGTATCGAATCAGGCCAAAACCTTATCGATAATATCGAAGTGACTCAGGTGGACAATCAACTTATTTTGAAAGACAACACTACTTGTAATTGGCTTCGCGACTATGGGCAAACTACCGTTTATATCACCGCCCCTAATATCGAGGAGATTTATTCCAAAACCGATAGAGACATTAGTTCCAATGGTCCATTAACTTATCCCAACCTAACGATTCGTTCGTTAGACAAAAATGGCGATGGGGAAGTTGGAGCAGGAACTGGCGATTTTTACTTAACCATCAATAACAACACACTCGATATTGAAAGCAATAATGTATCGCGCTTTTACTTATCAGGAGCAACGACCAATGCGGTATTTAATTTTTGGGCAGGCGATAGCCGAATTGAAGGGGAAAACTTAATCGCACAAAACATTGCTGTTTATCACAGAGGATCCAACGATATGATTGTTAAACCAATTCAACAAATCACAGGTACAATGGTCAGCACTGGGAATATCATTTTAAAAAATAACCCTCCTGTGGTCAATGTACAACAATTGTATCAAGGGCATATTATTTATAATTAAAAAATAGTAGCGTTTTTGTGCAAAATGCCATTTCAAATCGGTCAGGTTATAAAAATCGTTTAGGTTGCGATATATATATTTTAAAAAAACAATACTACTTTTATTTATAGAAAAAGGCCACAAGTTGTACATAAACTTGTGGCCTTTGTTTTATTTTAAAATAATAATAAATCTTATTTCCCTTTTGTTTTTTCTCTGAAAATTTCTTCCAAATTCTTGCTTTTCAAACTCAATTGTAAAATTTTAAGTTGATTTTGTTGTGCAAAGTCAAACACCAAAGGACGCATATCCTCCTCAGTGGCAAAGCTCAACTCCCAATGGTTGTCACGCAAATTGTGGTGTGCAATCAATTCGCTGAACGCTACTAATAAAGACACATCCAAGGCTTGATCAAACTCTACTTCTATTATTTGTTCTTTAATATCGGAAACCAGTTTTTCCAGTTTTTTGTCGGTAACGATTTTGCCATTATTGATGATGATGACACGATCACAAATAGCTTCCACTTCCTGCATAATGTGCGTGGATAGGAATACCGTTTTGTTTTTGCCTACATTCTTGATCACATTACGAATCTCCACCAATTGATTTGGATCCAATCCTGTGGTAGGTTCATCCAAAATCAACACATCGGGATTGTGGAGTAAGGCCGTAGCCAATCCCACACGTTGACGGTAGCCTTTGGAGAGCTGGCCTATCTTTTTATGACTTTCCACATTCAATCCGGTGAGCTGAATAACCTCCTCAATACGCGATTTGGCAACCTTATAGACTTGCGCATTGAATTCTAAATATTCGCGTACATACAAATCCAAATACAACGGATTGTGTTCAGGCAAATAGCCTACGGAAAGTTGTACGTTTTTGGCCTCCGTAACAACATCAAACCCATTAACGGTTGCAGTACCTTCGTCCGCATTGATATAGGTCGTTAAGATTTTCATCAAAGTGGATTTACCCGCTCCATTGGGTCCTAAAAAGCCTACAATCTCTCCTTTTTTAATGGAAAAAGAAATCGCGTCAAGGGCTTTCTGAGTACCGTAACTCTTGGAAACGTTTTGAACTTCTATAGACATAACAAAATATTTGTAGCAAATGTAACAATTAATAAAGAAAGTCGAAAACTTCCCACTCAATAACGATAAATTAAAACGTTTATGATGTTACGAAAACGTTTCCGTAACTTTTTTTGATTTTTTTGCAACACTTTGCCTTTTTTTATTACTTTAGCAAAACATAAATACAGAAATGAATACACAATTCGCAACATATTATAGCAATCTTTATTATTTCATCTTCGGAAGAAAGGGCTTGCTGTTGTGTTATATCAAAAAATAAAATAAATAACTCGCATAGACAATCCCGATATTCCATCGGGATTTTTTTTTGCCCTAATCCCAATGAAAGTCCATTTTAATAAAATAAAAAATATCAAACGAAAGAACCATTAACGAATTCCAAATCCTATGATTCCCCCAGCCAACAGACTCCAACACATACAGGAATATTATTTTTCCTCCAAATTGAGAGAGGTGCGTCAACTGCAAGCTCAAGGCAATCCCATCATCAATATGGGCATTGGAAGTCCTGACTTGGCACCTGCCCCTGAAGTACTGCAAGCCCTGCAAAATTCCTTATCCGATGCCTGCGCCCATCAGTACCAAAGCTATCAAGGCTTGCCTGAATTGCGACAAGGAATGAGTGCCTTTTATCAACGTTTTTTTGAGGTACACTTAGATTGGAATGCTGAAATTTTGCCTTTAATGGGATCCAAAGAAGGAATTATGCACCTGTCCATGGCTTTTTTAAATGAAGGCGATGCCGTGTTGATCCCTAACCCTGGCTATCCTACTTACACTTCTGTAACGCAGTTGTTAGGAGCTACTCCTATATACTATGAGTTGAACGAAGCACAATCGTGGGAACCCAATTGGGAAGCATTGGAAGCGATGGATTTGAGCAAAGTCAAATTGATGTGGCTCTCCTACCCTCACATGCCCACGGGAGCAGCTGGGAGTAAAGCGGTATTGGAGCGATTGGTGGCATTTGCACATCGACATCAAATTATGTTGGTCAATGACAATCCGTATAGTTTTATTTTGAATGATACTCCGCTTTCTATTTTACAAATAAAAGGTGCGATGGAGGTGGCTATGGAACTCAACTCCTTGAGCAAAACTTATAATTTGGCAGGCTGGCGTGTAGGAATGTTGAGTGGTAAAAAAGAATGGATTGAGGCGGTACTGAAAGTCAAAAGCAATATGGATAGTGGTATGTTCTACGGCATTCAGAAGGGAGCGATTGCCGCTTTACAACTGGATGTCAAATGGTTCGAATCACAAAACAACATTTATTATAAACGCCGTGAATTGACATTTGAATTGGCTTCAAAGTTGGGCTTGACCTACAACCCTAACAGCATCGGACTCTTTGTTTGGGCCAAGCTTCCCACCTCTTGCCCCTCCGCCGAAGCCTATATTGACCAGTTGCTGTATGAAAAACATATTTTTCTGGCACCTGGTACAATCTTCGGTTCACAAGGTGAAGGCTATGTGCGTTTCTCGCTTTGCGTTGCTGCGGAAGAAATTCAGGAAGCCATTGAACGAATAGCATCATAAAATAAAAAGACAACCATCATCATTATGAAAATATATTTAATAGGAACAGGACTCATCGGCGGATCACTAGCCTTAGCCATCAAATGGCTCCATAAAGACTGCACTATACTGGGAATTGACCCAAATGAAAACCATCTGAACGAGGCAATAGAATTAGGTATAATCGATGAAAAAGCGAATATTACTGAAATTAATGGTGCTGATTTTATCATTCTTGCAGTGCCAGTTGATATTGGTTTAGTAATTTTGCCGCAAGTTTTGGATAAAGCGGAAGCGAACACCTTGGTCTTTGACGTAGGTTCAACCAAATTACCCATTTGTGAAGTAGCCGATAAACACGCTAAAAGAAAGCACTTTATGGCCACCCATCCCATTGCAGGGACGGAGTTTTCAGGGCCTAGTGCTGCTTTTCGAAGTTTATTTGAAAACAAAACAAATATAATTTGTGAAATAGAAAAAACGAGTGTAACACTCCAAGAGAACGCCTTGCAATTGTTTAAAAGCTTAGGAATGAACCTGAGGTATATGAATCCCAAATCGCACGATAAGCACATGGCGTATGTATCGCATTTGTCACACATCAGTTCGTTTATGCTGGGAAAAACGGTGATTGAAAAAGAACGAGAAGAACAAGATATATTTGACTTGGCAGGAAGTGGATTCGAAAGTACCGTCCGACTGGCGAAGAGTTCCCCAGCAATGTGGACGCCTATTTTTAAACAAAATAAAAAACAAGTAGTGCGCTCTTTAGAAGAATATATTCATAATTTAACTCATTTTAAAGAGCTTTTAGAAACCGACAATTACGAAGCTGTGTTTACTGAAATGCACAATACCAATAGAATAAAAGAAATATTAAACGGAACGCCCCTTAAAAAAGAATAGCGCTATGGAAAATACAAAATCATTACGTACTTGGTTGGACAACTTTCAACTTCCTCATCCGATAGTTATTGCGGGACCTTGCAGCGCTGAAACGGAAGACCAAGTAATGCAAATAGCACGAGAATTGAAAGATTCGAAAGTGTCTATATTTCGCGCAGGGATATGGAAGCCACGAACCCGTCCAGGAGGATTTGAAGGAGTGGGCGAGATTGGATTGAAATGGTTGCAAAAAGCCAAAGCCGAAACAGGATTGCTGATGGCGGTTGAAGTAGCCAATGCAGCCCACGTCAAATTGGCCTTGGAACACGATATCGACGTGCTATGGATAGGCGCCCGTACAACAGTAAACCCTTTTGCGGTTCAGGAAATCGCCGATGCCCTTCAAAATACTAACAAAATAGTGCTCGTTAAAAACCCCGTTAATCCTGATTTGGCACTTTGGATTGGCGGCGTGGAACGCTTGTACAATGCCGGTATCAAAAACCTAGGAATCATTCATAGAGGTTTTTCAACCTATGAAAAAACCAAATACCGCAACAATCCCGAGTGGCAAATTGCAATTGATTTCCAACATAAGTTTCCTGATTTGCCATTGATTATCGACCCTTCACACATTACAGGAAATCGAAATATGATATTTCAAGTGGCGCAAGAAGCCTTGGACTTGAATTACGACGGGATGATTATTGAAACGCATATTGACCCCGACAATGCTTGGAGCGATGCTGCTCAACAGGTCACTCCTACCCAATTGAAACAAATCATTTCCGATTTAACGATTCGTAATGAAACCGATGAGGCCGACGATTACCAACAACGATTGAATTCCTTACGCTGTAAGATTGATGAATTTGATGCTAAAATACTGGATATTTTAGGCAAACGAATGTTGGTTACCGAAAAGATTGGCGCTTTAAAGAAAGAGAAAAATGTAGCCGTTTTACAGAACAAACGTTGGAACGAAATATTGGAACGAATGGTCGCCGAAGGGCAACTGAAAGGACTAAGCGAAGATTTCATTACACAACTCTTCAAAGCCATTCATCAGGAAAGTATTATGCATCAAGAGAAAATTTTCAGTTCTAATTCCTAATGTTTTATCTTTGTCAAAACACAACACTTAAGAATGACAGGACTCGTTTATAAATCTACCGGAAGTTCCTACACTGTTAAAACAGAGGATCAGCAGCAATACGAATGCCGAATCAAAGGTAAATTCCGAATGAAAGGCATCAAAAGCACCAATCCACTAGCCGTAGGCGATGTGGTAGATTTTGAATTAGACAGGACCACGGATGAAGTGATTGGTCAAATCAACAGCATTCACGACCGTAAAAATTATATTGTTCGTAAATCCGTAAATCTGTCCAAACAAACCCATATCATTGCTTCGAACATTGATGTAGTATTCCTATTGGTAACGATTAACAATCCTCCCACAACAACCAGCTTTATCGATCGTTTTTTGGTAACTGCCGAAGCATATGGTATTGAAGCTGTACTAGTGTTCAACAAAATTGACACCTATGACGAGGCAATGAAAGAGGAGCAATTGTATTTGCAATACATTTATTCCCAAATTGGCTACCGTTGCTTATTGGTTTCCGCCAAGGAATCCAAAGGTTTGGAGGAACTCAAATCGATGATGATTGGAAAAGTAAGTATGTTCTCTGGGCATTCAGGAGTGGGCAAATCGACCTTGGTCAATGCCTTGGAACCAGGATTGGATTTGAAGACGAAAACCATTTCCGAACAAAGCAAGCAAGGACAGCACACCACAACCTTTGCTGAAATGTACGATTTGAGCTTCGATGCCAAAATTATAGACACTCCCGGAATCAAAGGTTTTGGAATTGTAGACATGGAAAAGGAAGAAATCAGCGGTTACTTTCCAGAATTATTCAAATTAAAAGAGGAGTGTAAATTCAACAATTGTTTGCATAAAGAAGAACCCAATTGCGCCGTTAAAAAGGCCTTGGAGGAAGATAAAATAGCATGGTCACGCTACAATAGTTATTTGAAAATACTTGAAGGTGATGAGGATCATTACCGCACCGACATTTACAATGACGATCGCATTGCAAGTGATGAAACTAGAAAGAATTAATTGATAAAATAACCTCTAAAAGGCTATACTTCCCTTGAGGTGAAGCCTTTTGTCAACTATTAGTTTGCCTTACCCTATGAAAGTTGTAATACAAAGAGTACTGGAAGCTGCCGTAACCATTGAAGACCAACAAGTAGCACAAATCAATAATGGTTTGTTAGTACTTGTAGGTATTGAAGATGCCGATAGTAAAGAGGACATCGATTGGCTGTGCAGTAAAATTGCCAATCTTCGAATTTTTGGGGATGAAAATCAAGTGATGAATTGTTCCATCAAAGATTGTGATGGAGAAATGATCATTGTGAGCCAATTCACACTACACGCTTTGACCAAAAAAGGCAATCGACCTTCCTATATTAAAGCCGCCCGACCCGAAGTTGCCATTCCATTGTACGAAAGTTTTGTACAACAAATGGAAACCGAATTAAGCAAGAAGGTAGGCACAGGTCAGTTTGGCGCGGATATGAAAGTCTCCTTAATCAACGATGGACCCGTAACCATAATTATTGATTCAAAGCATAAAGAATAGTTTGTAGTTCGAATATTTTTTTTTATTTTTGAAGAAACACATCCCCTATGAAGCGCTTTAGTTTTATTATTACCTGCCTATTTATTCTAAATACAACTTACTCCCAAAAAATCGTTTACGGTACCCTAGCCGTTCCAGAAGCTTTAAAAGAAAACGTTAACAGCGTTATTTTGAATCAGGAAATAGAAATTTCTATTCTTTCTGAAAAGCAAATGCGCATCAAAAAATACAAGGTCATTCGCGTGTATAATGAAGAAGGACTGAGTAACATTGATGCCGTCGAATACTACGACAAATCAAATAAAATTAAATGGTTGGAAGCCACGATTTACGACTATTATGGCAAAGAAATAAAAAAGTATAAAGAAAGTGATTTTAAAGACCAAAGTGTAGCGGATGGTTTCTCTGTATTTTCAGATAACCGAAAGGTTTATTTGGATTTTACTCCTACCCAATATCCTTTTACCCTTATTTACTATAGCGAAATAGAGGACAGCAACACCGCCTTTATTCCCACTTGGATTCCCATAGACGATTATTATGAGAGCGCTATTAAAAGTTCGTTTTCTATTGAATACCCTAGTAATTTAGGGTTTAAATACAAGGAAATTAATTTTGAAGGAGCTAATATCACCAAAAAAGAAGAGCCTAATAAACTGAGTTATACGGCTGAAAATGTAATGGCCATCAAAAAAGAAGCTTATGCACCATCATTAATTAAAATAATCCCTAAAGTTGAATTTAATTTACAATTATTCACACTGGAAGGAGTTGAAGTTACCGCTGGAAACTGGGAGCAATACGGTGCTTCATGGTATAAAAACATCTTAGCCGATACAGAGGAACTACCAGAAGAAACCAAACAAAAAATAAGAGCATTAGTAGGAGCGGAAAAAGACCCTATAAAAAAGATCAAACTCGTTTACGAATATGTTCAAAACAAAACCCGTTATGTGAGTATCCAATTGGGAATTGGTGGATGGAAACCAATGCTCGCCAAGGATGTGGATCGATTGGGTTATGGCGATTGTAAAGCTTTATCGAATTATACTCGAGTATTATTAAAAGAAGCGGGGATCACCTCCTATCTGACTATAATAAATGGAGGAGCTACAAAAGAAGACATCAGTCCTGACTTTGTTCGTCAACAAGGAAATCACGTCATATTAACTGTTCCGCTGAACAATCAATATTATTTTCTAGAATGTACCAGTCAAACGGATCCCTTTAATTACCAAGGAACCCATACTGATGGCCGTTATGCTTTGATGATTACTCCTGAAAAGGGAATCATCATCCGAACCAACGAACCAAAAAACAATAAGGACAATTCCAAAATCACTAAGAGTAGTTATACCTTAGATGAGGAAGGTGATTTAGTGGGTTCAATAAACTCAAAATCGAAAGGAATTCAATACGAAGATTATAGTTTAGCCAATTTATCAAAAGACAAGATTGACGAACATTACAAAAAAAATCTTTTTTGGATAAACAACCTTAAGTTAGAAAAATACAAATTCAAAAATGACAAAGATGCTATCGAATTCACCGAGGACCTTCAAGTGAGTGCACCAGGATATGCCAATCTGAGCGGTACGATGTTGTTATTCCCTATTAATGCCTTTAATCAATTTGCCAGTATCCCGCAACGCTATAGAAATCGCAAACTACCATTTGTTATACAACGCGGATTTTATGATGAAGACCAAATTGAAGTAATTCTGCCAGAAGGATACAAAGTAGATGCCTTACCTGAAAACACGACAATTACAAATGCGTTCGGGGATTATAAAACAGAAATCATTGTACAATCGCCACAAAAATTAATTTTCAACCGTAGTCTTTCGATCAATGCGGGAACCTTTGACAAAAAAGAATACGATACTTTTAGAAATTTTATAGAACAAATAGCCAAAAACGATAACGCTAAAGTAGTGATCACTAAAAAATAAAAATTAATGAAAAAAATCATCTTAGTATTATTTCTTTTTTTAGGGACAAAAATGCTACTTGCTCAAAACAAAGAATTAGGGAAAGTAACTATTGAAGAGCTCAAAGAAAAATTATATCCAAATGACACCACAGCGGCGGCGGCTATTTTATTTGAAAAAGGCAATACTAGCTTTACTTATTCACAAGATGATGGTTTTAGAATAAGTACAGAAGTGGATATAAAAATAAAAATCTACAAAAAAGATGGCTATGAATGGGCAAATCAAGCAGTCCCTTTTTACATAGGTGGCAAAACTAGTGAAGATGTAATTTTCACAAAAGCAGTTACATACAATTTAGTCAATGGACAAATAGAAAAAACAAAACTTAAAAGTGAGGGGCAATTTATTGAAAAGATAAACAACATCTGGTCATTAAAAAAAATCACGATGCCAAATGTGAAAGAAGGAAGTATTATTGAATACCGATATACGATACAATCGCCTTATTTTTCTTCATTCCCAGCTTGGGAATTTCAAAAGACTATCCCTGTTCTGTATTCGGAATACTCCACATATATTCCGGAATATTTTTACTATAATTCCCACAGCAAAGGGAGTCTATACCCCTTATTAACAAGCAATTCTGTTTCGAAAATTATTACACTCAAAGACAAAGCTTATATTAACGCTTCCTATATTACTGCAAAAGGCACAGATCAGCATACTGAAAACATAAATTACCTTGAAAACCAAACCACCTATATATTAAAAGAAGTTCCTGCGTTAAAAGAAGAAGCATTTGTTGACAATTTGAAAAACTATGCTACTAGTATTGAACATGAATTTACAGGTTCAAAAATGCCAATGTCGCGATACGAATCCTACGCGAATTCATGGGAAGATGTTGCAAAAAAAATATATGCAAACGACAATTTTGGTGCTCAATTAAAAAAGGACAATTATTTTGAAGATGATATTAAGTTATTATTAGTTAATACCAAAACCAAAGAAGAAAAAATAGCAAGCATTTTTGAATATGTAAAATCTAGAATGAATTGGAATAACCTATATGGTTATACTTGCAAAGAAGGAGTAAAAAAAGCCTATCAAGATAAAGTTGGAAATGTAGCTGAAATCAATTTGATGTTAGTAGCGATGTTGCGATTCGCTGAAATCAATGCCAATCCCATACTTGTAAGTACGCGACAAAATGGAATATATTATTATCCAAGCTTTGATTCATTCAATTATGTGATTGCAGGAGTTGAAATAAATAATGGAATTGTACTATTTGATGCAACCAATGTAAATAGTCTCCCTAACATTTTACCTATAAGAGATTTGAACT
>CANCJZ010000011.1 GCA_947378465.1 Flavobacteriaceae bacterium | reverse complement strand
TCCAGATTTTGCACTCTATAATTGATCATATAGTCTTTTTTAGAAGGTGCAAAATATTCGTTTCCGGTTTTGAAAGGTGTCCATTGAAGGGTATTGACTTGATCAGGGTTATGGATGTCTCTGGAATCAAAGCTGGAAGCGCCCCAATTGTTGATTTCCAATCCCAAGTTTTTAGCATACCATTCTCTAGTATCTTTTGGATTGTCGGTAAAAAAGAAAATCCCTCCTATTCCAGTTACTTTAGGAGTATTGTCTTTGGCTGCAGTTGATTTTTTTGAGTTTTCCATAGTCGTTGATTTTGAAGAATTACAACTGAATAGTACAGTAGCAATTAATGCGATTAGTATTTGTTTTTTCATAGAAATTATATTGATCGTTTGTAATAATAAAATGTTCCTTATTACAAAAATGCTATCTTACAAATATAGAAATAATGTTTTAGGGAAATGAAGTAGTTAGAAAAAAGGGGTAGGAAGTATTGAAAAGGATTTGAAGGGTTTTATTTATATATTTACTTTTTAATTATTTATCCGTTTGCTTCTATTTTGAAAAAAATAAAAATCCAAAATATAGTTCTTATTCTATCTTTATTGTGTTTCCTTGGATGCAAGAAAAACACTGAAGTAAAAGAAAACGGCCCCAAAAAGCATATCAATTTGCTTTGGAGAAATAATCGTTTTGATTGGATTACTCCCTCTATAATAACGGATCAAAACAGTTTGTTTTTTGGAAGTTTGAACAATCATTTTTACTCTGTTGATATTACTACGGGTGCTGTTCATTTTAAAATAAAAACAGATTACAATCCATTTTATAAAGGCATCATCAATAAAGAGCATTACTATTTAACCAACTATGCTTCTGCTTTGAAATGCTATTATAGCAATGGAACTATAAAGTGGACCCTACAAGGTGACACTACAATCAACAAAGATATTACCGCAAAAAATCAATATCTGTACGGCACTCTCAAAGGTATTGGATATAGTAAAATAAACTCGACAGATGGTGCCATCGTATGGCATTTGCCCCAATCCGAAATAAATACCAGGACCAACAAAGCAGCATTTTATAAAGATAAAATCTATTTAGGAGTAGCTGAAAATGCTTCCAAACTTTTAGCCATAAGAGATCACGATGGATCAATTATTTGGGAAAATAGCTACCCTGAATATAATGAAATAAACCAAGTACCAACAGACAAAGGAATTTTAGTGTCACTATCAAAAGATTACAAAGTGGGTCAAATGCAATTATTGAATTACGATACAGGGAAAATCATCTGGAAGCAAACCTATAATTGTGATACTTATTACCCTCCTTGTATTGTGGGGGACAATGTCATTATTAACGCTACTGACCACACTATCATTTCCATCAATAGCAATAATGGAAAAACAAATTGGATATTGAAATTAAAGAATGATCAAGCTGACACTTCAATCATCGCTTTTAAAGAACAACTTTACTTTGGGACTTTGCGAAGAAAACTCTATAATATTGCTCTCGTAACTGGTAAAGTGACCTTTGTAGAAAATTTTAAATACGGACTATCAACTCCTGTCATTTGTAACCATAAACTCTATTTCCCAACTGGGGGTTGTGAATTATGGGAACTGAAATAAATTATTAGTTGGACTATTATTCAATTATCATTTTAATCACATCACTTTTATTTTCATTTGTTATTTCAACAAAATAAACACCACACTTTAAATTCGTTTTAATATCTTGTTCAGTGCTAAATGAAATTTTATTATAAACTACTTGCCCTAACAAATCAACTATTTTAATCGAGGATGCATTACAATTAGCAATTGTAAAACTGCCATTATTGGGGTTTGGATAAATAAATTCTTTTGATGGGGATGCTGCATTAACAGCCACTGACAAGGCATCGTTTAATAAAATATTTGCTACAATCGTATTTCTAACAGGAGACGAATTCACTTGTCCACTGGTTATCAAATTTCCATCACTTTGTAATTTGAGATTAAAAAAACGGTCTTGATATTGGGTTGGATCCAAATCAAAACTTGCTGTATTGTTATTGAACGATGCATCAATAGACCCATTTTCATTTAATCTACTAAAATGTGTTATATCACTAGTGTTGTTTGGATTTGTTGACAAACACAACTGTTTATTATCATTAAGCACCACAAAAGAGGATATCGTGGAATTCATTAAACCATTTACTCCAAAATTTGAATCTAAATTACCATCTGCTAAAATCTTGATTAGATATTTATCTCCTGTATCATAATTAATTGTGGATAAAATAAATTTGTTATCATTGGTTCTATTTAATTTATAAATTGACTCAAAGGTGCCATTAGAATAATCGAACTTTAATATTCCGTTTATCCCAAAGGACGAACAATAAGTCCCATCTGAATTATATTTAACTAGAGCCATATTGGTATTCGTTGTATCTGAATAATCAAATCCATTTAACAACATTGAATCATCAGAAAGCAATGTTAATTGGTCGTCTTCGATTACAAATTCAAACTGAACCGTATTGCAAATTTTCACCCCATTATTACAAAAAGAGCTATCTATAGTTGAATCAGATTTAATACGCATTATAAAAGTTCGTGAATCGTGAGTAGACCCTGCAACAATAATATTCCCATTAGAATCAATTTTCACACTATCCGCTGAATAAAAATCATAATTAGAAGTATTTAATAATAAAACTCCATTCGTTCCAAAAGTAGCATCCAAACTGCCATCGGCATTAAATCGGATCACAAAACCATGGTTTAGTATTGTTGTCGAATTGCCATCTTCTGTCAATATACCACAAGCAACAATTTTTCCATCGGATTGTAAAGAAATACTTTTGAGTAAATTACTTTGAACAATAGGACTAACCGTCAAACCGTTGTTGCCAAAATCCGCGTTTATAGTGCCATCCTGATTGTATTCTAAAAGACCCATATTATAAATTGGCGTTCCTGTTGTATTCAATCGAATTGAACTTCCGCAAAGTATTTTTTGATTCGGAAGTATCACTAAATAGGTTTCAAGAGCCCTACTATCCAATAGTATTCCACCATTTCCAAAAGCTGGGTTTAATAATACATTTTGTGCGAATATATACTGTTGAATAAAAAGGAATACTATTACTATTTTCTTCATCTAAATTTTGGCTTTTATCAATCATTAAAAAAATTGTGCTATTCAAATATAACAATTTAAAACAATAATTTTACTTGTTTAACTACTATGAAGTATTGAACTATAATAAAGTAAAAATATTCTTGGTATTAAATTAGAATTATCTTTGATTAATACTCGTACAAGTTTCAACTAATAATTTAATTTATTATGAAGCAATTATTCTATAAATTAGCCATTCCCCATACCTATTCTCCTTTGTAATATTACGGAAATATTGAAAGTTGAGTTGGAATATTTGGTAAAAACTCAAATAAATAATGTAATGGATTTAAGATTACTATAAAAAACAAAAAGGACTATCAGAATGATTTCAAAATCATTTACAATCACACTTGAAACTTTGAGTATTGAAATGGTATTTTTATTAGTAGGACAGTAATTTTTATAAAAAATAATACACACTTTCAGTCAAACCATTGAGTTTTTAAATCAAATGCTGTTTTTTTTAAATAAAATATTGCTCGCTTTAGGTGCAATACTATAATTTTTAGGTTCCATTGAAGATGCTTTAGGTGGAATTACACAACTTTTAGGTTCATTGGAGCGCCGTTTAGGTTCATTAACGCGATTTTTAGGTAAAATAGAACACGTTTTAGGTTCATTTGAAGAAGTTTTAGGTTCGATTGAAGATGCTTTAGGTCATTTAGGTAAAACTTTAGGTTGCGAACCTAAACGTTTATCACACGAACCTAAACTTTTGACAGTTTCAGTTAAAGTTTTATGTAAAAGACCCAAAGTTTTGGTAGTATCACCTAAAGTTTTGGGTATTTTACCTAAACGACGCTCAAATGAACCTAAAAAGAGGGGTATTTTAGATAAAAGTTGCTGCTTAATGGATGTATTTTTATTCTATTTTGAAGATAACTTATTGACTTCACTCCTCTTTCTGCATCTAAAATTATGGTAGGGAGTTTAATTTACTATATTTGCCGCTTGAATTGAGAAACATTATTCTTTGCTTGTATTGTTTTTCATTTAATATAAAAAGTCATAAGCAAAAAAGTGATTCCTAAGTTGAACTTAAAGAATCATTTAGAAGAGAGTGGCGCTATTTTTTGAAAAAAATTATGAAAAGAGTTATTGAGTATCGAAAGTTACTAGAAGTTGACAAGAATGTTACTTTAAAAGAATTGAAAACCATTTACAGAAACAGTATGAAAGATAATCATCCTGACAAATTTGTAAATGATGAAGAAGGAAAACGCATCGCGGAAGAAACTAGTAAAAACATCATTAATGCCTACCATTTTTTGGTAAGTATTTCCAATGAAACGGTAGAGAAAAACCTACCTGAATACCAAGAAACTATTGGTAACTTCAACATATTAGATTACTATTTGGAGAAACAAACCTTGTTTGTTACTTATGTAAATGGAGTATCGTACGAATATATTGGAGTTCCTAAAAATGTATATATCAAAATGGTAAATGCTGAATCGCCTAACCGTTTTGCTAAAAGACACATCTACGGTAACTTTTTATACCGCAAATCAGGAGAAAGCACTGAAGATTAATTGCTTTTGAGTCACCTATTGAATAGAGTTTTTGAATAAATCAGATAATGCAACGACGTTTGTAATATTTAGTTTTTCAAAAACTCTATTTTTATACGTACTTACCGTTGACATTTGGATGTCTAATTTATTTGCAATTTCCAGGTTACCGTATCCATTGATTAACATCGTCGCTATTTCATACTCTCGGTTGGAAAGGCTATCGATAGGATTAGCAAAAGTTTTTCTTTTGGATTTGGATAATAGTTTTTCTTTTATAGCTTCACTATAAAAATATCCTTTTTTGATAATCAGCGCTATCGCTTCTACAATTTTGTCCTCTGTACAGTATTTATTCAAATACCCATCAGCTCCTTGCTCAATATATCGTAGGCCATATTGCTTTTCATCGTGGGATGAGAATACTAAAATTTTTACTTCAGACTGAATGTCCTTAAGCTTTTTCATAATTTTAATATTTTCAACGCCATTAATATTAATGTCTAACAGCACTAAATCAATTGAATTGTTCTCCATTATTTCAATAGCTTCCTCATAGTTTTCAGCATTAAAAACGACGGGATTTTTAAACTCTTCATTAATGATAAGTTCAATTCCTTTTCTAACTACTAAGTGGTCATCAACAAGTAAAATTTTCAAGTCTGCTCTCATACTATTATATTTGAATGTCACATTTGGTGTTTAGACGTGTCAAAAGTATAATATTTAAACAAAAAACTCTTTGAAAAATTAAATTATCAAAGAGTTTTTTCAAAAAAACAGTAAAACTAAATTATTCTTCTGATACAATCGCTTTATTTTTATCACTATCTACCTTCATCACCGAGGCTACTCCAAATTGATTCACCATCGTAAGGTTCAACATATCTTTTTTGGCTAACTTCTCTGATACTATGCCATTAAAGCTGTTATAGGAGATATTCATTTCTTTTAATTTTCCTAAGTTTTCAATATCAAAAGGCACTTGCCCGATTAATTGATTGTCAAAAAGACTCAAACTTTCCAATGAAGCCAAATTCGAAATATCGCGGCTTAAGTTCCCAGTAAGTTTGTTGCTGTTCAATTGCAATACTTTCAAACTTTTCAATTGGTACAAGCTGGCAGGGATTTGACCTGTCAATTCATTGTTGTATAAGGACAGTACTTCTAATTTTTGAAGGTTATTGATGTCACTTGGGATCGGTCCTGATAATTGGTTCAAAAACAATTCCACTGATTTAAGCGCTGTTGCTTTGCAAATGGCTTGTGGTATAGCTCCTGACAACTTATTAAAGGAAAGATTCAAATGCTCCAACGATTTTAAATCGCCAATAGCGTTTGGAATTTCGCCTGTAATAGCGTTGTGAAACAAATTTAATGTTCTTAAATTTTTAAGATTAGAAATACAAGAAGGCAATTCGCCAGACAAATTATTATCGGCCAAATCAATAGACACTACTTTATCATTGATTACTCTTACACCAAACCAAGTTGCTACTGGTTTAGTAGTATCCCATTTGTTGGTCCAATTACTACCGTTAGTAAATTGGTTGAATTGAATCAAAGAGTTTTTCTCCAAGTCTGAAACTTCTGCAAAAGAGGCAGAAACCACAAATAAAGCGACAAAAAGGGCGTAAATTGTTTTCATATCTTTATATTTTTCTAAAGTAAATTAAACAAGAATATCGATTACAGACAAATATTATCGACGAAATACATCTTTTTAAATAAAATTAATATTATTTGTATACTATATCTTACAAAAGATACATTTTAAATTAAAAACAATATATTTGTTATTCTAATCAATAAAACTAAAAAAACATGCACACATTATTAACATTTCTACTTTCAGCGTTCTCAGCGCTAGTAGTTGGATTTATTTGGTACAATCCAAAAGTATTTGGAACCATCTGGATGAAAGAAGCCGGATTGAGTGAGGAAAAAGTTAAAGGAGGGAATATGTTCGCTATCCTAGGGATGGCATTTGTATACTCTTTTTTAATTTCAGTAGTATTACAATTTTTGGTAATTCACCAAACAGGGGCGGAATCAGCAACTGTAGGTATCAAAGGAGTAGATCCTTCAGTATTTGAAAACTATATGAAAGCGTATGGTGGCACTTACAGAACCTTCAAGCACGGAGCCCTTCACGGATTTATCGCGGGATTGTTCTTAGCCTTACCATTTATTGGAACTAGTGCCCTATTTGAAAAAAGAAGTTGGAAATATGTTCTAATAGCTGGAGGGTATTGGATTGTAGCTTGCACAATCATGGGTGGTATTATCTGCCAAATGAAATAAATTTAACATTTAATTATAGAGGAATCGCTCTACATTTGTGGGGCGATTTTTTATTATTTGGAAACAACCTATACATTTTCAATCTACACGACTACGGCTGAACTCCCACAAAGATGGGATGATTTGGCAGTAGACAACATTTTCCTATCCAAAAGGTATCTTGAAGTTCTTGAAAAATCAGCTCCCACCAATATGACCTGTCATTTTATTGGACTGTTCAAAAACAATAATCTCCAAGGTATTGCCCTATCACAGTTTTTAGATGTCAATAAATTAGAATCTTTTGGCGATAGGGACCAATGTATGAAGTCGGCAGTAAGGAATTTTGTGTTTAAAAACTTTTGTTCCCACGTATTATTCATCGGCAATAATATGTTGACGGGACAAAACGCCTTGTGTATTTCGCCTGAAATGGATATGAAAAAAGCGATGCTCCTTCTGAAAGAAACAGCTGAGGCATTAAAAATTATTTTTAAGAAAAAAGGTTCCAAGGTACACATCACTACATTTAAGGATTTTGATGAAAATGAAGTGGCTCTAATGGAAACCGATTTCGAAAATGATCATTATAAGTTTACCATACAACCCAATATGGTTTTTGAAATCGATGCCAATTGGAAAACAGAAGAAGATTATATAGGAGCGCTCTCTAAAAAATACCGCGATCAATACAAACGCGCGCGAAAAAAGATTGTCACTCTTGAAAAGCGCAAAATGGACTTGAACGATATCATAGAACACGAGGAAGTGATTTATGATTTGTACCATCACGTAGCGCAAAATGCTCCTTTTAACACTTTCTTTATTGCTAAAAATCATTTCCGCACTTTTAAAGATATTTTAAAAGATGATTTTCTTTTTTACGGTTATTTCTCTGAAGGTAAATTGATTGGTTTTAATACCTTAATAAAAAACGGAGAAGCAATGGATACTTATTTCCTTGGTTACGACGACAGCATTCAAAAAGAGAAAATGCTCTATTTGAATATGCTGTATGACATGATCGCTTACTCCATAAATCAAGGATTTAAAGAAGTGATTTTTGCCCGAACCGCCTTAGAAATTAAAAGTTCTGTCGGGGCTAAGCCTGTAAAAATGTTTGGATTTATACAGCATCACAATTCGGCCATCAATAAGTATATGGATAAATTATTCTGCTATTTAGAGCCCGAAACCGTTTGGAAGGAACGCAATCCTTTTAAAGAACTTACTTAAGACTGTCAATTTCTCCTTGCACGATTTCCCAATCCTCCAACAGCTTGTCTAATTCTTGCTTTTTCTTATTGTATGCCATAAAGAAAGAAGCATCCTCGATGTGTTTGTCGTAATTGGAAGCTAGTGCTTTGTCGTCGTGCTGAATATCTTTCTCCAATTGTTGAATCTGACTTTCAATTTTGCTCAATCTATTTTGAAGGGATTTGTTTTTCTTTTGGTCCTCATAGGAAATTTTGTTGGTTTCCTTAGGAGCTTCTTTTTTAGCGATGTCCTTTTTCTCCACTTCACGCATGTTCTCCATATTGCGTTGCTCTAAGAAGAAATTAATATCTCCTAAATATTCTTTGATCTTTTGATCTTTGAATTCATATACAATATTGGACATGCCTTGAAGGAAGTCCCTGTCGTGAGAAACCAAGAGTAAGGTTCCTTCGTATTTTTGAAGAGCGGCTTTCAGTACATTTTTGGATTTGATATCCAAGTGATTCGTAGGCTCATCCATCACCAACACATTGATCGGTTGCAACAACAATTTACATAATGCTAAACGGTTACGCTCCCCTCCTGACAATACTTTTACCTTTTTATCTACATCATCCCCACGGAATAAAAAAGACCCTAACATATCACGCACTTTGGAACGATTCGTGTCAGTCGCAGCATTTTCCATAGTTTGCAAAAGGGTAATTTCCCCATCTAAATATTCCGCTTGATTCTGTGCAAAATAACCTACTTGCACATTATGTCCCATCTTGATGCTACCTTGGTATTCAAATTCGTTGACAATAGCTTTGATGAAGGTCGATTTACCTTGACCATTTTGCCCAACAAAAGCAATCTTGCTTCCGCGTTCCACTAATAAAGAGATGTCTTTTAAAATGGTTTTATCACCATAGGATTTAGTCACGTGTTCGGCTTCAATCACTACTTTCCCTGGAACTTTTGATACTGGAAAGGAAATATTCATTACAGAATTATCATCTTCATCCACTTCAATACGCTCTACTTTATCCAATTTCTTGATTAATGATTGGGCCATTGAAGCTTTTGAGGCTTTAGCACGAAACTTCTCGATTAACTTTTCTGTTTCTTCAATTTTCTTTTGTTGGTTCTTTTGAGTCGCCAATTGTTTTTCACGAATCTCATGTCGCAATTCTAAATATTCCGAATAAGGTTTATTAAAATCATAAGCTTTCCCTAAAGAAATCTCAATAGTACGATTGGTAACATTATCCAAGAACATTTTATCGTGGGAAACAATCACTACAACTCCAGGGAAATTGCGCAAAAACCCTTCTAACCAAATGATACTTTCAATATCCAAGTGATTTGTAGGCTCATCCAGCAGTAAGATGTCATTGGATTGCAAAAGCAACTTAGCTAACTCAATACGCATACGCCATCCTCCTGAAAAAGTATCCGTTTGATCGTTAAAAACTTCTCTTTTAAATCCAAGTCCTAATAGAATCTTTTCGGTATCTCCAACATAGTTATAACCTCCTAGTAATTCAAATCGATGGGTATACTCTGATAAGTCTTCAATGATTTGATTGTATTCTTCACTCTCATAATCGGTACGGGTAACCAATAGATGATTGATTTCTTCTAATTTCTTCTCAACAATCTTTATCTCTGTAAATGCTTCATAAGCTTCTTCCAATACGGTACGTCCTTGTTCAAAATCGATATCCTGACGAAGGAAACCCATTTTGACTTCTTTTTCAGTGGCAATACTTCCACTGTCCGGTTTAAAATCGCCAGCAAGTATTTTGAGCATGGTCGACTTACCCGCTCCGTTTTTACCAACAAGTCCTACTCGATCGCCAGAGCCCAAACGAAATGTTACTTCTTCAAAAAGATATGAACCACCAAAAGAAACCGATAAATTGTGAATATTTAGCATATAAATTGTTACAAATGTTACATTAAAAACTCTGCTATGAATTACCTTTACAGAAATTTTTTGCAAATGTTAAAAAAAGGAAGCACATTATATAGTATTTTGACAGGAAGTTGTCCTAAATGTCATCAAGAAAGTATGTATATTGAAAAAAACCCATACAAATTGAACAGTTTATACAAAATGAATGACACTTGTAGCCATTGTCATACCCAATATAAAATAGAACCCTCCTTTTTCTACGGCGCAATGTACGTAAGTTATGGGTTAACTGTTGCCTTAGGAGTAGCCATATTTGTAATCACCAATTTAATCATTGGATTACCTACCCTTCCTTCCTTCGCTTTGATCATTTTGGGAATCATTGTGCTTATGCCAGTTACTGCACGATTAGCACGTAACTGTTATATTAACATTTTTGTCCATTTTGATAAAGACTGGAAACAAAAGTCTTAATTCGTAGGATATCGATATTTTTATCAAGTGGCATTTGGTGTTCAATATGATTAAATAAATCATTTGCCATAGCTGGAGCCAACATCACCCCTCTGGTTCCAAGTCCGTTCAATACGTGAATGTTTTGATATAAAGGATGAGTACCCACAAGCGGACGTCTGTCCTTAACCGTAGGACGTACTCCTGCATAATGCTCAATGATTTCAAAATCACAATGGATTAAATCTTTTAAATTGTCAGTTAATTCTTTTTTAGCTACTTCAGTAGGGATATTTGTTTTGTCTTCCCAATTATACGTTGCTCCTACCTTATAATAACCATTACCTACTGGAAGGATAAATATAGAAGATTTGACAATAAGCTCTAAATTCAACTCAGGAGCTTTAATTAGCAACAATTCCCCTTTAGTTCCATCGAGAGGTAAACTATTAAAGAATGGATTAGCCAGCATCCCAAAGCCTTCAGCAAAGACAATATGTTTCGCTTGAATTCCATCATAGCCCACATAATCCTCATTCACTATAAGTTTAGAATAATCAAAAGTGGTTTCTGTATAAATAGAATTTTTAATTAAATAATTTTTATAGGAATCCAGTAAAAGGGGGGTATCTAAATAACCAGAATATAATACTTCTCCATAATTAAAAGGTGAATCTATATGTTGCCATTTTTTAGTAACTAATTCAGGAGATAAGAATTGAGTTAAGTTAGGTTTATCAGAAGCAGTAAACCAATTATTTTGTTCTTCAGCAGAATAAAATTTACGAAGTAATGGTAATTTGTAATCAAACTTCTGTTCTAATTTTACTTCCAATTTATTATAAAAAGGATAAAGTAATTCCAATTGTTCCTTGGCATTCCATACCTCACTAAAGCGTTTTAAGATTACAGGATTATATAAGCCCCCAGCGATTTTAGAAGAATTTTGAGATTGATCGTTAAAAACATAAATGCTTTTCCCATTATCCAAAGCAGTTTCAGCAAAAGCAATTCCGGCCAAACCTGCTCCTACTATAATATAATCAATCATCTTATCTGAATTTTAGAAGAGTAAAGGTAAATAAAAGGCATAAAAAAACTCCTATCTTTCAATAGGAGTTTTTTAATATTTTAATAAAAACTAGTAGTTCCACATATCTTGCTCGAAGTTACGGATTTTCTCCTTAACTCTTTCAGATTCGAGTAACTGCATTTGAGCGTTATCTCTCATATACTTCTCAATCTCACGGTCACCATAAACATTTTCTTCTTTATAAATGACACCGTTGAAACGTCGCGAATTTAACAAATGATCAAAAGTAATTGGCATGGCCGAGTTCTTATCATTAAAAGCTTTGGCTTCATGAAGCACATCTCTAATCGATGGGAAATATACCCAAAACAATTCGATAGCATCTGTGTTCCCTTTAGCTTTATCTCTAGCCTCAATAGCTACAGGGCAAATAGCCAACATTCTATATTTCAACTCACTTTGACGTTTGTCAAAATACCAAAAACCTTTTATTTTATAACCAGTAACATCAGATGCCGCTAATTCAGTTTCATTGATAAACTGTTTGTCTAAAACTTTTCTACCTGCTTTATAATCATCAAGGTAATTATTCATTTCGTCTTTACCAGCATCTGTAGTATCAATAAATTTGAAAACAGATTCCATGTCTTTGATAGACTTTTTAGAATTGAAATAGTCATCACCATAAACTTCAGTGATTTTACCACTTTTAATACCGTTAAGTAAAACAGAAAACAAAGAACGTCTGTCTTTTCCAACGAATGCTGTATCAACTGGGTAGTATAAAGGAAAGTTAATTCTTTCATCCAAATCAACTAATTCCCAAACAGTTTTACCCATCAATACATCTCTGTCATGAACATAACCATAAGGAAGTGGTTTATCATTATCAGATTCTAATTGAGCAGCCGTTTTCTTACCGATCTCAGCAGGAGTTTTAGCATTTAACAAATTTGATTGTGCAAATGAAGTAACACTTCCTGCAATACTTAAAACAACTAATAAAAAGTTTTTCAATTTCATATTTGATTCATTTATTTAAGTTAATAACGGCCAACTTAAATTTTTATTGTATTTCGTAAATAGCTGGTGCTGCAGTTTTTGTAACAATACTTGCTCCATCACCAATAATTTTTGTTTTAACATCAGAAATCGTAATTTGATCTCCTTTGCTTGCTCTAGATAAAGCAGCTTTACATTGAGCATTTACTCTATCACCATTAACGATGATTGTAGCTTGACCAGGTACTTTAAATGCGAATTGAGTAACTTGGAATTTTAAATCATACAAGAAGTCAGGTAATTGAGCAGTAACTTGAGATACTTCTAAACGAGACTTAGCTCCTTTAGTTCCTCCAATAGTTCCTCCAATTGCAGTCTGAGGTGCAGGGATGTTTTTAATTCTAAATACTTTTTTGTCATTTACAGTTTTACCATCTGACATTTTACCAGAAACTGATACAGTAACTTCATTACCTTGACCAGGGTTCAAGTTATATTTACCATTAGCACCCGCTTTAACTAAACCAGGAGCATTAGCAGTTACATTGTTATCACCAATACCAGCAAAAGAGATTGTCATTGGGTTAGGTAAACCTCTATATACTACGTTCATTTTATCAGCAGAAATATTAGCTGAATTTGGACGAGGTACAACAACGTATTTTCCTTCGAAAGCCAAAGGCACTGGTTTACCATCTTCCATAAACGTAAATTTACCAGAGATGTTTTGCTCACCAACGCTACCAGCAGTCATCGAAATTTTAGCTTGACCATTTTCGATTTTACCAGGACCTTGGAACGATGTTGGCTTAGTGTTTTCGTCATAACGCCCTAAAACAACTTTACCAGTTACGTTCTCACCTTGGAAATAAGCACTTTTATCTAATACCACTAAAGCAGTATAGTTTTTCATAGAAGCAGCCTCAACCGCAGCACTACCTAATAATGAATTGTAAATATCAAATTCCGCTTTTTGAATGTCATTTTGCCAAGCAGTTAACTTCGCTAACGAAGCAATCGCAGGGAAATGAGCAAAGTGGTACTCTAAATATTTTTTAGTAATTCCTTCGTGATCCTTAATATCAGCTGTATTAAATCTGTCTTCAAGATTTTTAATAAGCGGAGTTAATTTTTTAGATAATGAAGGCTCACTAGCTGCAGCGGCTTTCATATCAGCTACATATTTATTAATTGCTGTAACAATTTGAGTTCCTTTAGCAGAATATCCATCACCAGCAAACCAAGTATCATCAATACGAGGTCCTTTATCCATAGCTTCGTATGGTAATTTACCAGATTCTTTATCTACTTCAACGCCAAAAGTAGCGTCCGCTTTTAAAGTACCAACATATTCATAAAAAGTTTTAGAAATAGCAGCAATTTTGTCAGCAGCATTTTTAGCTGGACCAAACATACCTGCATTTTCAGCACCTTTTTGATCAATAGTCATTAAAAGTTTTTTATTATTTTCGATAGAAGCAGTATTTGAACTTTCGAATTTTTCATTCATCAAACCAAAAGCTGATAATACTTCTTTTGACATATTCAATGCCAACATCGCGATGAAAACCAAGTACATCAGGTTAATCATCTTCTGTCTAGGGGTTAATTTTCCTCCTGCCATTTTTTCTAATTAGTTTTAATTGTTAAAATAAAATTTAGTTTAAAACTAATTATCCTTTATTATTCATTGCAGATAACATTCCACCATATACATTGTTTAATGTAGACAAGTTAGAAGTTAATGATTGCATTTGATCTTTTAATTTTAAGTTGTTTTCTGCAACTTCTTCGTTAATTTTAGCGTTTTTCTCAGCACTTTGAAGTTGTACATGGTACAAGCTGTTTAAAGTTTCTAATTGAGTAGCAGCTTTAGTCATTTCTTCAGCATATTTTTTAGTTGAAGCAACTGAATCAACAGTTGGAGAAATAGCTTTAGCAGCACCTTCAAAGTTTTTGATACTGTTTCCAAGGCTTTCCATTAAAGCACTGTCAACTTTAGCATCTTTTAACATTTGATCTAATTTTTGAGACAATAATCCTTGAGCATCTTTAGCCTCTTCTTTTTTAGCGCCTTTTTCTTTAGCTTGACCACCTGCTAATTCTGGGTAAACTAATGACCAATCCAATTCATGATCTACTGGTTCAAATGCCGATAAAGCAAAGATGAAAGCTTCAGTGATAAGACCAACTTTCAAAAGGATACTCGCACCTGGTAAATGCTCAATTTTGAAAAGTGCTCCAACAATAACTACAGCAGCTCCCATACCGTAGGTGAAATTCATAGTTTTTTTGCTTAAAATTGCCATAATAAAAAATAATTTTAGTTAGTTAAGTTAATATAATTAAGTTAGTTAATTTTAGATTTTCCCTGGTTTACCACCAGTCACTTGAGTTCCCATGTAATCTTGCACAGTTCTGAATCCGATGTAACTTCTAGCAGTATCTTGATATTCAAAATCACGAGTACCCACTTGTAAGAAGTAAGAAACATCTTTCCAAGAACCACCTCTAACTACTTTACGTTTGTTAGATAAATCTGGAACATTTGGATTCATTGTAGAAACATACTCATAAGCAGCAGCATCATAAGATGAGTCTGTCCATTCCGCAACGTTTCCAGCCATATTGTATAAATTATAACCATTTGGTTGGTATGATTTAGCCTCTACAGTATATAAGGCCTGATCCGCTGCATAATCTCCTCTACTAGGTTTGAAGTTTGCCATAAAACAACCTCTGTCATTTTTAGTATAAGGACCTCCCCAAGGGTAGTTACCTGATTCTAAACCACCACGAGCAGCATACTCCCATTCAGCCTCAGTAGGTAAACGGAAAGAGTTTACTAAATCTCTACCTTTTTTCTTAGACTTGATAAATACATTTTTATTTAATGTTCTCCAAGCACAAAAAGCTTTTGCTTGTTTCCAGTTCACCCCAACTACAGGATAATCTCCATAAGCTTGGTGCCAAAAATAATCATTGTGCATTGGCTCATTATAAGAATATGCGAAATCTTTAATCCAAACTGTAGTATCAGGATAGATTTTAGTATCCTCTGTTTTGATAAATTTACTTCTTTTACCCACCTTTGCTTTAGCAGCAGCTTGAATATCCATCCAAGAATAATGGAATTTTAATTTATCTACATCTATAGTTCTTAAACCATTGTATGATTCAGATACTGGAAGATACATAGTATCCATAACCTCAACATAATATTCGTCTGGGTATTTTTTAGTATCAGTAATTAATTTAGTCTTTCTATTTAATCTTCTACCAGCATATGGGTCATCAGCAGTACCTACACTATAATAGTTCTCGTACATGTACTTTTCGTATGGAGTTTGTTTAGCAGGATCTTGTTCCGCAAAAGCGAAATCACCGATACTACCACCACTTTTACCACCTTTACCAGATCCAGGTTTTTGACCCACCTCATCCGCAAGTATCGCTAAACGAACTCTGATTACAGAATCCTTTACCCATTCCACGAATTGACGGTACTCACTATTAGTGATTTCCGTTTCATCCATATAAAAGGATCTAACCGTTACCGTTTTAGTTGGAGCATCTTGAACATTGGCTAAATCATCGTCTGATTTACCCATAATAAAAGCACCACCAGGTACTAATGTCATACCATAAGGCTTTTCTGGGTGCCATTTTTTTCCTTTAACTCCTACTAATTCACCTTTATCTCCGGACTTACCGCAGCTAACTAAAAGAGTTAAAACAGATGCAAATGCAATGAACTTCTTCATATAAACTTGGGTTAATTATATATTCTTTTTTTGAGGGCGTAAACCTATCTATAATTTTTGAAAAAAACAATTATTTATTTCTTAAAATTTATCTTAATTGTTCAAAAATACTATTTAAACTGAATTATCAAAACATTTATATCGATAAAACTCAATAAATCAAGTCTAAATACCTATTTCTTTATTTTTATAACTTTTTTCGTACAAATAAAGCTATATGTTAAATTTGAAAGAAAGCCGTTACTATATTATACTCTTACGTTGTGCTTTCCACCATCTTTCTGGGAACTCGTGATTACAAGCCGCCAAATAATCATCATTTGTACATGGTAATAACGTATTCTTCTTTAATTTATTGTACGAGTTTGAAAAAAACGGGATTTCAATCCACCATCTTTCCGTTTTATTGCTTTTATAAAACACAATATCCTCATCTTCAAAAGGAACTGTATATTTAATATAATTTTCTTTACTCCCAAAAGGATACTCATTTGAACGATAATGTAACCCTTCAATGAAATACCAGACAATTTGAGCTATTAATAACGCTTCTTGTCGAGTATTATTGTGATTAAAAATTCCAAAACAAGAAACTTTATCACTTATACCTGCATATCTAGACAAAGAACATATCTCTTTTCCGTTAAAACCATTGGGTTGAAACACTTCAAAATTCCCTGAATCAGAGGATTTCACAGCACTCAAATCCATACTCACCAAATCAGCGTCTCTAAAAACAGGTTCTGCTATCACAATATTATTACACACTTCCCCTAATCGGTAGGCATCAAAGAACAACTTCTCAATCAAATCAATTTCTTCTTGAGAATTATAATAAGTCTGATACCCCACATTACTATAATTAAAAAGATTGTTAGGTTCGTCCACAATAATCTTGGTTAAATAAGATTCCGAGGAGATGGCATTTTCTTGTTTGCCAAAATCGAATTTATTATCAATCGCAACCAAGTTAACCATTTGTTCTAAATCATCATAAGCTCTGTAGAGTGCATAAGTCAAATCCTGTGAACCACCTATTATAATAGGTATAACTTTGTTCTTTATCAGCTTCGCCACCACCTTTTGGACTGCAAAATAGGTGTCATTAGCCGAATTCCCAGGCAAGATATCCCCTAAATCAGCAATTCCTTTACTCCAATTCCCAGGAAACATTTGATACAATTGTTTTCTGATTTCATACAAATCAACAGAATTATAGTTTCCTGCCCCAACCGCTCCTCTATTCTCTAATACTCCAATAATTGCAATATCTACTTTTTCAATAATTGGAAATTCTTCTGTAGTATGAAATACTACCTTATTAGATAAATGTTGAGAAGATAATTGTTTAATTTCAATAATTAAATCATCATCCAATGGGGAAAGAAAATCAAATTCCATTTGTTATTTCTTTTTAGTTGTTGCTTTTTTTACTGGCGCTTTCTTAGCAGCTTTTGCTGGAGTTTTCTTTTCTATCATTTCTTTCACTTCTTCCAAAGTCATCTTAGTAGCATCCACGTCTTTACTCAATTCGATTTTTATTTTACCTTTAGTAATAACCGAACGGCCCCAACGTGCTTTTTCAACTTTAATTCCTTCTTCTTTCCAGTCGTGAATAACTTTATCCACTTCTTTTTGTTGTTTGTCTTCAATCAATTCATTCAAATCTGCTTGAGACAAATTATCGAAGTTGTATTTTTTGCTCACATTGATAAACATTCCATTCCATTTGATAAACGGCCCGAAACGCCCCACCCCTTTTTGGATAGGCAGGTTGTCGTAAGTACCTATAGGAGCATCTGCTTGTTCTTTTTCTTGAATTAATTCCTCTGCAACCTCTAAAGTCACATCCATTGGATCCATTCCTTTTGGCAATGAGATGAATTGTTTCCCGAAACGAACATAAGGACCAAAACGACCATTGTTCACTTCAATTTCTTCACCTTTATAATTTCCCAATACTTTAGGCAGTAAGAATAAATCCAACACTTCCTCTAGAGTAATGTTACCAATATTTTGATCTTGACGCAAACTTGCGAATTGTTTATTCTCTTCATCAATATCCCCAATCTGAGCCATAGGTCCATATTTCCCTAAACGCACCGATACTTGTTTTCCGCTTTTAGGATCAACACCCAAAATACGCTCACCACTTTCTCTATCCGCATTTTGCTCTACATTCAATACATTAGGATGAAAATGTGAATAAAAATCATTCATCATTTTTGCCCAATCTACATTTCCTTCAGCAATTTCATCAAAATCTTGCTCCACTTTCGCCGTGAAGTTATAATCCAAAATAGTTTCAAAGTTTTTAACCAAGAAATCATTTACAATAATTCCAATATCCGTAGGAACTAATTTTCCTTTATCCGACCCAACATTTTCAGAAAGTACTTGAGATTTTACCTCAGCATTTTTCAATACTAATTGGTTGTACTTTCTTTCTTTCCCTTCAAAACTCCCTTTCTCCACATAAGTTCTAGCTATAATAGTAGAAATCGTTGGCGCATACGTTGAAGGACGACCAATTCCTAATTCTTCTAATTTTTTCACTAAAGATGCCTCAGTATAACGACTTGGTGGACGAGAGAAACGCTCCGTAGCAGTAATATAATTATTTATTAATTTTTCATTCACTCTTAAAGCAGGCAACATTCCTTCTTGTTCTTCCTCGTCGTCGTCACTACCTTCTAAATATACTTTTAAGAAACCTTCAAACTTAATTACTTCACCAGTAGCGGTAAAAGTTTCACTATAATTATTCGCTTCTATTTTAACATTAGTACGTTCTAATTCAGCATCACTCATTTGCGAAGCCAAAGTTCTTTTCCAAATCAATTCATACAAACGCGCTTGATCTCTCTCAACGTTAACCGTATGACGGGACATATCTGTTGGACGAATCGCCTCGTGAGCCTCTTGAGCTCCTTTGGATTTGGTATTAAAACTTCTTGGTTTACTAAACTCCTTACCATAGTAGCTTGTAATTTCAGCTTGTGCTGCTGCCATAGCTTCTTGAGAAAGATTCACACTATCCGTTCTCATATAAGTAATAAGTCCGGCCTCATACAAACGTTGCGCAATTTGCATCGTAATCCCTACCGGCAAGTACAACTTACGTGCTGCCTCCTGTTGTAAGGTTGAAGTTGTAAACGGAGCTGCTGGTGATTTTTTTGTTGGTTTGGTTTCTAAATCCCCCACCTTATAGGATGATCCAATATTTTTATTTAAAAAATCTTCCGCTTCTTTTTTAGTATTAAAATTCTTAGGCAATTTGGCCTTAAATGTTTTCCCCGCTTCATTAGTAAACTCAGCGGTAACACTATAAGAAGGTTCTGCATTAAAATCCTGAATCTCTCTTTCTCTTTCCACAATCAAACGAACCGAAACCGATTGTACACGACCTGCTGACAGACCGCCTTTTACTTTTTTCCAAAGCACCGGTGACAATTCATACCCCACCAATCGATCCAATACTCTACGCGCTTGTTGCGCATTTACCAAATTATAATCGATTCCCCTAGGATTCTCAATGGCTTTTTGAATGGCTGTTTTGGTGATTTCGTGAAAAACAATACGCTTGGTTTTCTTCGGATCTAATTTTAATTCTTCTGAAAGGTGCCAAGAAATAGCCTCCCCCTCACGGTCCTCATCGGAAGCCAACCATACCATTTCTGCATTTTTAGACAAATCTTTGAGTTTTTTTACCAAAACCTTTTTATCCGCCGAAACTTCATATTTAGGTTTAAATCCATTTAAAACATCCACCCCTATTTCCTTTGAAGGCAAATCAGCGATGTGCCCGTAGCTCGACTCTACTTGATAATCGCTACCGAGAAATTTTTCGATGGTTTTTGCTTTTGCAGGGGACTCAACGATAACTAAATTCTTTGCCATTTCACTTTTTGTTTGTTCGGCAAAAGTATATGTTTTTTTTAAATTTTGAGTTTTTGAATTCTTTTTTACCAACTATTTTATGAAATCAGACTTCAATCTCCTACAATCTTTCTTTTTTACACCTATATATAGTATGGGCTACTGACAGTATTTTATTAATTTTACACTAAACATTATCTGCCATCTTGTCATATTATACAATTTAGTATTATCTTTGCTATCCGATTTTTACTAATCATCGATATGGAAAAGGAAATTAACGAAAAGATACAAGGACAAAGTTTGGTTCTTGAACAAAAGAAAGAAAATTCAAAAAAGCTATTTATAGAAAGTTATGGTTGCGCCATGAACTTTTCCGATAGCGAAATTGTAGCCTCAATACTTACCGAACAAGGTTACAATACTACCCAAAATTTAGAGGAAGCCGATTTAGTTTTGGTGAACACTTGTTCCATCCGAGACAAAGCAGAGCAAACCATCCGTAAACGTTTGGAGAAATACAATGCCGTAAAACGCAGTATTAATCCAGGCATGAAAGTGGGTGTATTGGGCTGTATGGCCGAACGTTTAAAAGATCAATTCCTCGAACAAGAGAAAATTGTCGATATGGTAGTAGGTCCTGATGCTTACAAAGATCTTCCAAATTTATTAAAAGAGGTGGAAGAAGGACGTGATGCCATCAACGTAATACTTTCCAAAGAGGAAACCTATGGTGATGTTGCTCCCGTTCGTTTGAACAGTAATGGAGTAAATGCCTTTGTTTCTATTACTAGAGGTTGCGATAATATGTGTACTTTTTGTGTGGTTCCTTTTACCCGTGGTAGAGAACGCAGCAGAGAGCCTCAAAGTATTATCGAAGAGATACAAGACTTATGGGACAGAGGGTTTAAAGAAATATGTCTACTAGGACAAAACGTCGATAGCTTCCTTTGGTATGGTGGTGGGCTAAAAAAAGATTTTGACAAGGCTTCCGAGATGCAAAAAGCTACTGCGGTTGACTTTGCTCAATTGTTGGAAATGTGTGCCATTCAATTCCCTAAAATGCGATTCCGCTTTTCAACGTCCAATCCACAGGATATGCACGAAGAAGTATTACACGTCATTGCTAAGTACCCTAATGTTTGTAATTATATCCATTTACCCGTTCAAAGTGGTAGCACTAGAATCCTTAAAGAAATGAACCGCCAACATACCCGTGAGGAGTACATGGAATTGGTTGATAAAATCAAACGCATCATTCCTGGCTGTTCTATTTCTCAAGATATGATCACTGGATTCCCAACGGAAACTGAGGAAGATCATCAGGATACTTTATCCTTAATGGAATATGTAGATTATGATTTTGGATATATGTTCGCCTATTCAGAACGCCCTGGAACAATGGCCGCTAGAAAGATGGAAGATGATGTTCCTGAAGAAGTAAAAAAACGTCGTTTGCAAGAAATCGTGGATTTACAACAAATCATAAGCGAAAGAAGAACTGCTCGCTTTTTGAATCAAACTGTAGAAGTATTGATTGAAAAAGAATCGAAAAAATCAACCGCACATTGGAGCGGTAGAATTTCTGAAAATGTAGTTGCCGTTTTCCCAAAAGAAAACTATAAAGTAGGTGATTTTGTATTGGTTAAAGTTAACGACTGTACTACTGCTACCCTTATCGGAGAAGCTTTAGGATATAGCGATATGCAAACCAACTAAACAATAACCATTCTACACCTCAATCCAAATTTATTAAATTATGGAAACCGTTCAAAGTATAAAACAGCGATTTGAAATTATTGGAAATGATCCAAAGCTCAATCGTGCCGTTGAAAAAGCAATGCAAGTAGCCCCTACTGACATTTCAGTGTTAGTAGTTGGAGAAAGTGGTGTTGGTAAAGAGAGTATCCCTAAAATCATCCATTCGCTTTCCCACCGCAAGCACGGCAAATACATTGCGGTTAACTGTGGTGCAATCCCTGAAGGAACTATTGACAGTGAACTATTTGGACACGAAAAAGGATCTTTTACTGGAGCTACTGGAGCGCGTGACGGCTATTTTGAAGTGGCTAATGGAGGAACCATTTTCCTCGACGAAGTAGGTGAATTGCCACTCACAACGCAAGTTCGATTATTACGTGTGTTGGAGAATGGGGAATTCATCAAAGTGGGATCCTCACAAGTACAAAAAACCAATGTTCGTATCGTTGCCGCAACCAACGTCAATATGTTTGACGCAATTGAAAAAGGCAAGTTCCGAGAAGATTTATACTATCGTTTGAGCACCGTTGAAATTGCCTTACCTCCGTTACGTGAGCGTAAAGACGACATTCATTTGTTGTTCCGAAAATTTGCTTCGGACTTTGCCCATAAATATAAAATGCCTCCTATTAAACTAGAGGACAACGCGGTCAAATACCTTATCAATTACAGATGGAGTGGAAACATCCGTCAATTGCGGAATGCTGCGGAGCAAATATCGGTATTGGAAACTAAAAGGGAGATTTCTTTAGAAACCCTTATCTCCTATTTACCTGCTGACGGCAGCCATTTGCCGAGTATCATCAAAGACAAAAAAAGTGAAAGCGATTTCTCAACGGAACGAGACATCTTATACAAAGTATTGTTTGATATGAAAAGTGATTTGAATGATTTGAAAAAACTCACTTTAGAATTAATGAAAAATGGCGCTGCAAAAGTACAAGACATTCATCCGCAATTGATTCAAAAAATATACGGCAACAACCACGAAGAAACCATAACTGATAATTCCCCTCGAATGGAAGTTATACCTGTGGAAAACCATACCGAGCAAGAAGAATTTGATAGCGACGACGATGACAATGATTATTTGTTTGCCGAAACCGTTGAGGAAGAAGAAGAAATATTAAAATTAGAGCAAAAAGAAATTGAGCTCATCAAAAAGGCTTTAGATAAAAACAAAGGAAAACGCAAAGCAGCTGCCGATGAATTAGGTATTTCCGAGCGAACCTTGTATCGAAAGATAAAACAATTTGATTTGTAAGCGCAATTTTCACTAATTTGCAAACATTATTTAGAACCTTCTCTTTAAGAAATGAAAACAATAAAAAACACAATCCTAATCACTATCGTAGCGCTATGTTTATCCAGCTGTGGAGCCTATAATTTCACAGGAACAACGGGTAAAATTGATGGCAAAACATTTCAAGTTAATCGTTTTCAAAATGTCGCTGCTTTAGTAGAGCCAGGAATCGAAAGAACATTTACCTTAAAACTACAGGAAATTTTACAAAACCAAACCAATTTGAATTTAACCAATTCCAATGGCGATTTGGTATATGAAGGAGAAATCATTGAGTATCGAATCACTCCTATGGCCGCAACTGCAAGTCAAACCGCAGCTCAAAACCGTTTGTCGATTACTGTAAATGTCCGATATACCAATAAAAACAAAGAAAAAGACAATTTTACCGATAAAAAATTCTCCTTCTATTACGATTATCCAGGTACTAGCCAGCTTACTGGAGCGGACTTGAGCACTGGACTCGATGTTATCTTTACCCGTATCACTCAAGATATTTTCAACGAATCATTAGCGAAGTGGTAATTTATGAACTTAACTGATTTCACCCATTTAATCAACAAACCGGACGCCATTAACGAGCGTCAAAACGACTCCTTGGAAAAAATCATTGAGGAATTTCCTTATTTCCAAAGTGCTCGTGTTTTGCGATTAAAACATTTGTACAATCAGGACAGTTTTAAATACAATTATGCCCTTAAAGTAGCGGCAGCATTTACCACAGATCGCAGTATATTATTTGACTTTATCACTTCTGACAATTTTGTAACCATTCAAAACCGTCTTTACGATCAAAAAATTGCGGAACTCCTCGATTTTGACGTCGTTGGAATGGAAGTAGTCACGTATGACAAAAGCATCTCCGTAAATACATTGGAACAATCCATTATTTCTTCCATCAATGAAGCCGATGGAGCTAAAGATTTAGTGGAAGAAAAATTAAATATTGGAAAACCTTTGGAATTTTCCCAAAATGAAAAACATTCTTTTCAAGAATGGCTTCAGCTATCACGATTGAGTCCAATTGAACGAACACCGCAACCTAAAGCAGACAACAATCCGGTTGAAGATGCAGAAAAAAGAAAGAAATTAGATCTCATCGACAAATTCATCGAAAATAATCCAAAGATTCCTCCCATCAAAAAAGAGATCAGCGCAATGGTTATTGAGCCGAAAATAGAGGACAAAAGCTATTTGATGACCGAAACTTTAGCCCGTGTTTATTTAGAACAACGAAAATATTCGAAAGCAATTCAAGCTTATGAGATATTAATTTTGAAATATCCAGAAAAAAGTAGTTTCTTTGCAGACCGAATTTCAGATATTAAAAATTTGCAACAAAATAATAACTAGTAATAATGAGTACATTTTCAATCTTTTTAGTATTAATAACAATTGTTTGTTTTTTACTAATCATCGTAATTATGGTTCAAAACCCAAAAGGAGGCGGACTATCATCTTCTATTGGAGGTTCACAAATGCTTGGTGGAGTTCAAAAAACAACTGACTTCCTTGACAAAAGTACTTGGACTTTAGCTACAGTATTGATTGCATTAGTATTGTTATCAAGTTTGAGTTTCTCTGGAAGCTTAAGCGACAACAATTCTAAAGTAATTGATGACACTAAAACAGAAGCCCCAGCTAAAGCTACTGAGAAACCAGCAGCTAAAACAACTGAAACGCCAGCGACTCCAGCGCCTGCTAAAAAATAAGAATTTTATAATTCTACCCAAAAATCCCGGAAGTATTCGGGATTTTTTTGTTTTTAGTCCTTTACATAAGCGCGGACTCTGCTAGAAATGGTTAGCTTTGCTCTGTCAAAACTGCAATCCTGTCAGTCTATTGGGATTGGCACAATTTGTGTCAATTAGAGGACATCTTAAAAATCGAATTAATTTAAAATATTAAAATTATGGCATTAAACATTAAACCACTTTCAGACCGTGTGATCCTTGAGCCAGCTGCTGCTGAAACTCAAACCGCTTCTGGGATTATCATTCCCGATACAGCCAAAGAAAAACCACAAAAAGGAACTGTTGTTGCTGTAGGAAATGGAAAAAAAGACCAACCTATGACTGTTAAAGTTGGCGATACAGTACTTTATGGCAAATATGCAGGTACTGATTTAAAATTTGATGGGAAAGATTACTTGATTATGCGTGAGGATGATATTCTTGCGATTATTTAGTTATTAGGCAATAGGCATTAGGCAATAGTCCAAGTCTTTCAAAGAATTGGAATTAGGGTTTATGATAGAATAAGAATAATTATTTTTTTAAAATCCTTTAATTGTACTACCAAGCCTAAGAACATCAAACAAAAAAATAAATACAAAGAATAAACAAAACAAACAACGCAGTACCGCACAGGCATAAAGCCTACCGCCTACTGCCTAAAGCTTAAAAAAAATGGCAAAAGATATTAAATTCGACATTGAAGCGCGCGACGGATTAAAACGCGGAGTTGATGCTTTAGCTAATGCAGTTAAAGTAACATTAGGACCAAAAGGAAGAAACGTGATTATCTCTAAATCGTTTGGAGGACCTACAGTGACCAAAGATGGGGTATCCGTAGCTAAAGAAATTGAATTAAAAGACCCATTGGAAAATATGGGAGCTCAAATGGTTAAAGAAGTAGCTTCAAAAACCAATGATTTAGCCGGAGACGGAACTACAACGGCTACCGTTTTAGCACAAGCGATCGTTAAAGAAGGCTTGAAAAACGTTGCTGCGGGAGCAAATCCAATGGATTTAAAACGCGGAATTGACAAAGCTGTTGAAGCTATCGTTGCTGATCTTGGTAAACAAGCGCAAGAAGTGGGTAGTTCTTCTGAAAAAATCAAACAAGTGGCATCCATTTCAGCGAATAATGATGAAGTTATTGGTGATTTGATCGCTACTGCTTTTGGAAAAGTTGGTAAAGAAGGGGTGATCACTGTTGAAGAAGCAAAAGGTACAGACACTTATGTGGATGTAGTGGAAGGAATGCAATTTGACCGTGGGTATTTATCGCCTTATTTTGTGACAAATCCTGAAAAAATGAATGTAGAATTGGACAATCCTTACATTCTTTTATACGACAAAAAAGTATCTTCTTTAAAAGAGTTATTACCTGTATTAGAGCCCGTAGCGCAATCAGGAAAACCATTGTTAATCATTGCGGAAGATGTAGATGGTGAAGCCTTATCTACATTAGTAGTTAACAAACTTCGTGGTGCTTTAAAAATTGCAGCCGTAAAAGCTCCAGGTTTTGGTGATCGTAGAAAAGCAATGTTGGAAGATATCGCGATCCTAACTGGTGGAACTGTAATTGCTGAGGAAAGTGGTTACACTTTAGAAAATGCTACGCTTGAAATGTTGGGAACTGCTGAAAAAGTAACCATCGATAAAGACAATACAACTGTAGTTAATGGTGCTGGTAATGCAGACTTAATCAAAAATAGAGTAAACCAAATCAAAAGTCAAATGGAAACTACGACTTCTGATTACGACCGTGAAAAACTTCAAGAACGTTTGGCTAAATTAGCCGGTGGTGTAGCAGTACTATATGTAGGAGCTGCATCAGAAGTTGAAATGAAAGAGAAAAAAGATCGTGTAGACGATGCGCTACACGCGACACGTGCAGCGGTTGAAGAAGGAATTGTTGCCGGTGGAGGTGTGGCCTTGTTAAGAGCTAAAAATGTATTAGCATCTCTTAAAGCTGACAATGCTGATGAGGCTACAGGGATCCAAATTGTATCTCGTGCTGTGGAATCGCCTTTGCGTACTATCGTTGAAAATGCAGGTTTGGAAGGATCTGTAGTAGTCGCTAAAGTGGCTGAAGGCAAAGACAACTATGGTTACAATGCCAAAACGGATGAATATGTTGATATGCTTAAAGCAGGAATCATCGACCCTAAAAAAGTAACTCGTGTGGCCTTGGAAAATGCTGCTTCAGTAGCAGGAATGATTTTGACTACCGAATGTGCTTTAATCGATATTAAAGAAGAAAACGCTGGTGGCGGAATGCCAATGGGCGGTGGTATGCCAGGAATGATGTAATCATTTTTTGAAATACTTATAGATCTTAAAAATCCACTTCAGTTAATGAAGTGGATTTTTTTTAGAGGAAAGAAGCAAGAAGCAAGATATTGCGATTAGAGGATGGAGAATAGAATATAGAGAATAGACGAAAGAGGAAAGAAGAAAGAAGAAAGATTTTGTGGAACATTGTAGAATTTGGAAGCCCCGTTAGGGGCGACATATTGGTAGCAAATGGTATTGACAAAGAGAGGGAATCCCGTAGGAATGACATATAATTAAAATTAATAATCAAGTTAAATATTCACATCTCGAACCCACGCAGGGTTTAAAACTCTAGGTGGGTTGGAAAAAACAAGAAAAAACAATTAAAATCGGTCAACACTAATCAGGAGAATTCAGTATTTGTCAATATTTTTTTATTTTAAAATAAAATACACTTCCACAACACCTATATGAGACTCCTCGATGTAAATAGGAAACTCCTCAACGAGAATTGTATGTTCCATACTTCAAAAGGCACAGTTGATAGCACAAAAATACTTCATCCTATTATGAAAATAACGCTCCTCGATACGAAAATGACTCGGCCTGGAGGGAAAAGGACTCGGCCTAGCGGGAAAAGTACAGGCCTTTTATGAAAGTTCTTTGGCCTAGCGCGAAAATACCT
>CANCJZ010000010.1 GCA_947378465.1 Flavobacteriaceae bacterium | reverse complement strand
AATCAAGTGATAAAAAAAGATTATTTTATAGTCTGCTTTTCAAGTATATTAATGAAATAAAACTATTTTATTCTATGCTGTTTTCATCGGTCAATGAATGAATATTAATTCATTTTATTTGATTTAAATCAGGGAAATGAATTGATTTTTTTAATACCATAATTGAAATTGAAAGACTCTTTTTATTTTTATAAAATAAACAAATCAGTAACGACAATTATAACCGTTTAATAAAGAACTATACCCTCTTTAAAGAAAGTAAATAAAAAACAATATGCCGAATCGCCCTTATATCTATTACGATTATACAAAAAGTCTTTGTCCCGAATGTTTGGCCTTAGTAGATGCCAAAATAGTATTTGAAGACGACAAGGTTTGGATGCTCAAACATTGCAAAACCCACGGCGATATGCGTTCCATGATAGCCGATGATGTGGAGTACTACAAACAAATTCGCAACTACAACAAGCAGTCCGAAGTGCCCTTGAAGTTCAATACGAAGGTACATTACGGTTGCCCATACGACTGCGGTTTGTGTACCGATCACGAACAGCATTCCTGCCTGACGATAGTGGAAGTCACGGATCGATGTAACTTAGCTTGCCCAACTTGTTATGCCAGCTCAGCACCCAATTACGGTCGTCACCGTACGTTAGAGGAAATCGAAAAAATGTTTGATGTTATTGTAGCCAATGAAGGCGAACCTGATGTGGTCCAGATATCAGGAGGAGAACCAACGGTGCATCCACAGTTTTTCGAGATAATGGATATGGCCAAAAACAAACCTATCAAACACTTGATGTTGAATACCAATGGCATCCGAATTGCGAAGGACATCAGCTTTGTAGAAAAATTAGCCACTTATATGCCTGACTTCGAATTGTATTTGCAATTTGATAGTTTTAAGCCCGAAGTGTTGGAGAAATTAAGAGGGGAAGACTTGACTGAGGTGCGTAAAAAAGCCATCGATCATTTGAATCAATTCAATTTGTCCACTACCCTAGTCATCACCCTACAAAAGGGCGAAAATGATGATGAAATTGGCAAAATCATTGAATACGCCTTGCAACAAAAATGCGTTCGAGGCGTGACTTTCCAACCAACACAAGTGGCAGGACGCAACGACAATTACGACGACCATACTGGACGCATCACTCTAACCGAAGTGCGCAGAAAGATTTATGAACAATACCCTTTGTTCACCCCGCAGGACTTGATTCCTGTGCCTTGCAACCCCGATGCTTTGTGTATGGCTTATGCACTGAAAGTGGACGGCCAAGTGATTCCTATGACGAATTTGCTCAACCCTGAAGACTTGCTGAATACCACCAAAAATACAATAGTGTATGAAAACGACACTGAATTAAAGCAGCACCTAATTAATTTGTTCAGCACCGGCATATCCGTAGATTGCGCGGAAGAAGAGTTTGGCTCATTGATGTGTTGTTTACCTCGTGTACAATCGGATAATTTGCATTATGACAATTTGTTTCGTATCATTATAATGAATTTTATGGATGCGAATGATTTTGATGTACGTGCGGTGAAAAAATCCTGTGTACATATCGTTGACAAACGCAATAAGATAGTGCCTTTTGAAACGATGAATTTATTTTATAGAGATGGTTCGATAGAGGCAATACGCGAAAAAATGAATTAATTATGGAAGCGATAGGAGTACTTTTGGGTTTGTACATTAGCTTGACCTTATTACTGATTGTGTGGGGGTTTGGCCATTTGATATACAACAATATTAAACATCTACCAACTCAAAAACCGGTTCGTATTCTCCTCACAGGAGTGATTATGTTTGTTATCGGTTTTGGAGGTTGCACGCTTTATATATTAGGAATTAGTTAATACAGGAAAATGGTGCGTTTTTCTTTTTTTATAGTGATTTTAGCCTTGTTAATACTGTGCTTTTTCGTCGGGTTACTATTACTGATTGGCAATAAACAGCGCTCTAAATTAGGATTGCGAATGATGTTGTACAGTGCCCTAACGGGAATTGTAGGACTTATTATTGGAGTGAACAGCTTAATGACCAGCTGCGGAGGCGGTCGAGGATTTTAATTGAATCGTTATGGTTTTAATATTACTCTTTGGTTTTTTATTTTTAATATTTGGGATTATAAGCTTTGCTATTGGTTTATATAAAGTATTGTTCCAAAAAGACGATAAAAAATTCGGCATACAATTACTTATTTTCTCCTCAATTGCAATTATAATTGGATTAGGAGCTTGTGGTACTATTTCAAATTTATGAGCTATTGAACTTTAACTAATGGTTAACAGAATTATTCAATTGCTTAAAATATATTTGTTTTGTAATACCCATTTGATGAAAACCCTTTTAAATACTACCAAATACCTTCTAATACTGTCGCTAATTGGGCTGATGACCTCTTGTAAAAAAGAGTTTTCAGGCGACAATTATGTCGCATACTTTGGTGGTGAGGTCGCGAATCCGAACAATCCTTATGTGTTGTTTTGTAAAAACAACATTGTAATCGATACCATTCCTTTAAAAAAAGACAATACCTTCTTCATCAAATTTGATTCCTTAACTCCTGGATTGTATTCCTTCAAACACGAACCCGAATATCAATATGTTTATTTTGATAAAAACGATAGTTTGATGGTACACGTTAACTCGAAAGATTTTGACAACTCTATTGTGTTTTGCGGACGGGGTGACGAAAAGAACAATTTCCTGATGGAAATGTATTTGCGCAATGAAAAAGATAGAGATCAGATGTTTGACATCTTCGATTATAATTTTGAAAAATTCAATGCGAATATTGAGAAAACAAACAAAAGCAACCTGAAGTTCTATAAGGCAAAAAAACAGGAAATCCAATGGGATGAAGAGTTCGATGTGTTTGCCAAAGCAATGGTAGAATTCCCTTATTACACCAAGAAAGAGGTGTACCCTGTTATCCATAAAATCCGCACAGGAGAAGATGTAGCAAGCAAAATGCCCAAAGAGTATTACGACTTCCGAAAACAAATTGACTTCAGCAATGAGGCGCTTACGGACTTCTCTCCGTTCGCGATGTACTTGAATCATATGCTGAACAATGTGGCTTCCTTGAACACTAAGAAAAATTTGTCGGAAGCGGATATGTCGCTGAAAACAAACATCAACAAACTAAAAGTGGCGGATACCTTGATTAAAAATCAAAAGGTTAAAAATATTGTATTGAACAATATCGCTTTTCAGTATTTGTTAGAAGACCAAAATATGGTGAACGACAAAGCATTTTTAGAAACCTATCGCCGTTATTCAACCGATAAAAGTAAAAAGAACGAAATTCTGAAAATAGAAAAAGCGATTCAATTACTTACCATTGGCAAACCGCTACCCTCCGTAGAGCTTGTGGATGTGAATGGCAAAAAAACAACTACAAATGACTTGGTTACTAAAAACACGGTATTCTTTTTTTGGTCTGAAAAATTAAATTCGCATCTGGTAGCTGTACATAAAAAGGTGATGGAATTTGAAAAAGCGTTCCCTAACTATAATTTTATTGCTATCAACTTGGATAGCAATATCGATACTTGGAAAGAAACCCTTTCCGCCTACCAATTCAATCCTGCCAAGGAATTCCATTGCTCCAACTTTGAAGACATTAAGGACAAATGGGCCATTACTAAAGTTCACCGCATTATCATTGTCAACGCTGACAAATCTATTAAAAATGGATTTGCGAATATGTTTGATGTTAACTTTGAAGACAACCTTAAGTAGAACATTATGGTTATTTTGTATATTGTATTTTGTATAGAGTATATTGTACGTTTCTTGTAGTATAGCGTATACTCTTTTTTATCTTTATTTCGTATATTGTATGATGTACTATGCCTATTGTACATTATGGACGCTAGAGAAATAATCATTGATGGGAATTACTTGTAGTGCATTCCAAATACAACTTCTGATTTCACAAATTTCTTTATGTGGTTCTTGAATTATTTCATTATGGTTCGATCTTGATTAGTGTGGTCATTTTATTTTAATAAAATAAAATGAAGCTTATCTGTATTAGGACATAAAAAACATCCTACTTCATAAAGATTAAATACAAGCTGTGGATCACAGCAGCTTAGGAATTGTGATTATTTGTAAGGTATTTAAAGGAAAGGGGAATTGAATGAATAGGTTCGAATATTATAATTGTGAGTCTATGATTACGGACTACTTCGGATATAAAATGAAGAGAGGCGGTATTAACCGCCTCCTACTAATTCTTAATCCATTTAGAAATCATTGATTCCAATACTTCTTTAACGATAGGCTTAGAGGCGTAATCGTTCATACCGGCATCCAAACATTTCTCTCTTTCGCCCACGATGGTACCCGCAGTAAGTGCAATAATAGGTATGTGTTTGCCTTTTTTGTGTTTTCTTATTTCTTTAGTGGCTTCGTAGCCGTTCATAACAGGCATTTGAACGTCCATCAAAATCAAGTCGGGCTTTAGGATATCATATTTATCTACAGCTTCCTTACCGTTGATGGCTTCGTATATGGTACCGTTAGGCAAAATCTTTTTGACCAAAGTTTTGGCTAAAAGCATATTGATTTTATTGTCTTCCACAATCAATATTTTGAAATTCTCTTGACCGTATGCATCTAGTTTATCGTTGTTGATGGTCACTTCAAAAGTTTCAATCTCCTTAACAATGGTTTCATTAGAAGCTTTACAAACGATATCAAAGAAGAATTTACTTCCTTTGCCAAACTCACTTTCTAATTGCAATTTACTATCCATTAGGGCTAGTAATTGGTTGGAAATGGTCAATCCTAAACCAGTACCTCCAAATCGACGGGTAGTAGAATTATCTCCTTGTGAGAAAGCACTGAATATTTTGCCTTGATAATCTTTTTCAATACCGATACCAGTATCTTTTACTGCAAAACGCAATAGATATTCTTCTTCATTGACCTTTTTCAAACTTTCAATCATCAATGACACTTCCCCTCGTTGAGTGAACTTCACGGCATTGCTTAACAGATTCACCAGGATTTGACGCAAACGAATACTATCGGTAAAGACATACTTCGGCACATTACTATTGATATTCAAGTTAAGCTCGATCTTTTTAATGTTCGAATCGTATTTCACCAAGTCCATAACTTGAGTGACAATACTAACAATATCGTATTCTTTAATATCAAGCTCCAGTTTACCTGATTCAATTTTGGAGAAATCAAGGATGTCGTTAATGATACTCATCAAGCTGTGCGCCGATTGATTGATGGTATCCATATAATTCCTTTGAATTTGTTCCAAATTAGTGTTTTTCAACAAATCAGTAAAACCAATAATACCATTTAATGGCGTACGGATTTCGTGACTCATATTGGCAAGGAAATCGGATTTGGCTTTGTTAGCAGCCTCAGCATATTCCTTAGCCTTGATGGCATCCTCGGTTTGTTTACGAACTGTAATATCGAAATAGATTCCACCAACATACTCAATTTGATTGTCTTTAACAATCACATCCGCGAATTCTTCTACCCACACATACTCCCCAGTTTTGCGTTTGATACGGTATACGGAATGTATGGATTTATGGGCTTTAATGTTTTGGATTTGCTCCGAAAGAATTTCATCTTTTTCATCCGGATGAATAAGATTTAGGTAGGAAATTTTATTTTCAAGGAAATCCGCTTTCGGATAACCTGTAAGGTTTTCAATTTCATCATTGACATAAACCTTAGTAGAATAGTCATCAAAACGAGTAAGATATACTGTAGCCGGAATATTATTAGCGATCAAACGGAATCGTTCCTCACTTTCCAAAATAATGGATTCGTTCATATTTCGATCCAAAGCAAAGGAAATGTTGTTGGTCAGTGTTTGAAGAATATTGATTTCATCTTCGGACCAAATACGTTCTCGAGTAGAATCGTCAAAAGCCAAGACACCGTACAAGGAATTTTTAACAAAAACAGGCAAGAACAATATGGATTTGATGTCCATATAGTTCATAAAATCTTTAAGTTTAGAAGTTGACATTTTTCCTATCAAAGAAAAATAATGTTTGTTGCTGACAAACAAAGGCATTATCTCTTTGAGTAAATCATGAGGGATGTTTTGTAATAAAGGATTGGGTTCCGCCATTCCTTTCATTTCATTGAGCCAACGGTATTTTTGACGGAAAACATTTAACTCTGTGATATTTTCAAAGAAGGATATACGATCAACATTCGTAACTTTCCCAATAGAGTTTAAGGTTCGAACAAAAATTTCATCTTCATTTCTATTGATCAGGAATTGCTCTGCATTTTTGGCAATCACCGACAACATCTCACTTTTATAAGCTAATTTCTTTTCAGTAATTAATCGATAGTTTGTTTCAATAGATACCGCAATAAAGTCGGCTATAGAGCGAGAGAAATTAATATCCTCCGAATCCCATTCTTTTGGTTTGGTATTGGATTCAAAACACAATACCCCGATGAGTTTTCCATTTAAGAAAATAGAAGTATCAAGCATTGAGAGTATGCCGTTTTTAGGGAAATAGTCATTGTGGAATTCTGTGGTTTGATAGCTTTTATACACATCCGAAGCCACCACTTGGTTTTCGCTTTCAATTACTTTGAAATAGACAGGAAAGTCTTTTTTATACAATACAAAGCCGCCCTCAAAGCTATCTTTACTGGCAGTATAGAGCTTGATACATTTAATACTATCGCCTTGATATTCCCAATAACTGATTCGGTTGATGTCGACTTTTTGAGCAATAATTTTTAATAAATTATTTAAAAACGCTTCGAAGTTTTCATAATTGGAATAGCTTTTAAGCGTAACATCTTTGATTAATTCAGAATATTTTCTGCTCTTATTGGCTCTTCTTTGGTTTTCTATTTCAATTTTTTTAATCAAACTTACATCACGGGCAATTGCAGTAAAGCCAATGATTTTATTGAACTCATTGCGTTTGATAGAAACATTTTGAGAAAGCCACAATATTTCGCCAAACTTATTGATGATAGGAAAAATTAAAGTCGGGAATGTAGTGGTCTCTTTGGGAAAGTTGACATAAAAATCATTCACTGTTTTTTGGTAATCTTTTCGAATAAATTCAGTGAATTTTTTATCATACATTTCATCAATTGTATACCCTAATATCATTTGAGAATATTGGTTGATAAAGGTGAAATTCCCTTTATTATCCGTTTCATAAATAATATCGGTAGCATTTTCAATTAAATTTTTATGCTGATTTTGAATATGGATTTGTTCGGTAATGTCCTGACCAATCCCTATAATTAAGTCATCAGAAAACTTTTTGTCTTTCCACTGAATGTATTTATAACGACCGTCTTTGGCTTTCAACCGTCGCACATAAAGGCGGTTATCCACATAATGATCGTGATAGGATTCCCCAATAAAATCAGGGTCTTCGGTAAGTTTCCAAAAATTAAATCCCATAACTTCTAAAGGACTATATCCTAAGAAATCCATTATTTGATCACTACAGAAAGACACTTCCCCTTTACGATTTGTAGCAATCGTTAAAGTGTTGCCTTTGTTCACTATTTCATTAGCAAATAAGAATTTATTTCGAGTATTCACTAAAGCAACGTGACGCGCAATATGAATAGAGAAGGTAACTACAAAAGAGCAAAATAATAGAATCACCAAATCCGTGGTTAATAAAGTTTTGTCGTAAATACTAATCGTAAAAAGTAAAACAATAAAAACAAAGACACAGTATTGAATAAAACTCTTGAAAGCACTATAGGCTAAGAAAAAAGTAATAATGAGTTCTAAATAAGTAGCTAATTCAAAATGATTAAAGATCAGACTATAATAGGTAAAACCAAAAAAGAGAAGATATAGTACTATAAAAATAGTGTTCAGCCAATTCGAAAGAAACTTTGTTTTGATACTTATTATGTAAATAGACACAAAAAGAACCCCAAGAACCAAATTAGGAATCAATAGCCCTTCTCGTATTTTATACGATGATAAGATGAACTCAATTAAAGGCAATGTAATCCCTAAATATAAAAAATACAGGTTGTACTGTTCGTGTTTGGGTTCAAATTCAGAAAAGCTTTCGTCAAATCTATGATCAATGATTTTAGATTTAGATGCAATTACATAGACTAAATACAAAATCAAAGTTAAGACTGCAGTGAACACCCAGCCATTTTTATAAAAAGACTCCCCTATTATTTTATGGGGTAATTCGTTAAACAAAACACCATAGAGTAAACTCGTAAATAACGAATTTACGGATTGAACAATCAAAACTAATGGGGTAATGAATAACATGTTAATGTATTATAATGTTCCTATTTCATCCAATTCATCTACTTGAGTGATAGGTAATATTTCATTATAGACGGAATAAACCATTGATATGAATAAAGGAGCGGTAAAAAAGATCCCTATACATAGTCCAATTAATCCTAAAAAAACAAATATGAAAGCTATTAACAACAATCCAAATAAGCTTATAGGTTTTTTAACTACTAATTTTACACTAGTGATAATCGCTTCAATAGGCTCAAGATTTGAATATATAATCAATGGAGTTGTTAAAAAGAACAAAAACATTAATAGGTAAGAAATGAATGTTCCAATAAAAACATGACCAAAAGCTTGAAGAGCCATGGATAAACCAGAAGTGAACAAAGTCATAATCACTTCGGCGATAAATAATTTTTTAAAATAAGGTTCTTTATAATATTCGAATAGGTTTTCAATTCCAAACGGTTCATTGTGATCCGCATTACAAGCAATACTAATAAAGCCTGCTTTAATTGGAGCTGAGATACCAGAAACTAACATTCCAAACAGCAATAATCCGATTATAGAGGCACTGGACATAAATTCGATTTTAAAGTTGCTCATGGTTTGTGCAAAATCGGCAAATCCAAACAACACTCCTATTACTGCTGCATATAAAATTGTGAAAACAATAGCCACAAGTATTATAGCAAGCCCTGAAATTCCAACTATTTTTTTATAATTTTGAAAGGCTTTGTCTAATACAATTCCAAATTCTAGGTTGTAGCCATAATTGATAGCTTCATCTACTTTAGAGTAATTTTTTTCCATGTTTTTGCTTATATTTTTATCCGAGCCAAGTTAATAATTTTTTAATACTTTTCAATTTATTTTTATAGGGAGCATAACGAATAGAAACATCCAACCAATTGGCTCTAACTACAATTGCCTTTTGATGTGAAAACGTCATAAAACTTCGTTTCCCGTGATATGCACCTATACCAGAAGCGCCAACTCCACCAAAAGGAAGTCGATGATTCGTAAAATGAACCACTGTATCATTGACACAACCGCCACCAAAAGAAAAGTCGCGAATCAACTCTTTAGAAAACTTTTTATTGGTAGAAAACACATAAAAAGCTAAGGGTTTTCCATACCTTGAGACAGTGTTTTTGATATCCACTGTGTTTTTATAGTAGAGGATTGGCAATAAAGGACCAAAAATTTCCTCTTTCATGATACTGCTCTCTAAAGAAGGTTCATTAATTAAGGTAGGTGCAATATAACAATCGGATTCATTTGTGGCACCGCCAAATTCTATTTTATTATTTTCCATTAATTGCGTTAAACGCAACCAATTTTTGTGATTAATGATTCGAGCAAAGTCGGGGGAAGCTTCCATATCCTCGCCATAGGTAGCAATTAGTTCTTCTTTCAGATAATTGACAAACAAATCTTTTATCGAGTCTTCAACTAATAAATAATCAGGCGCAATACAGGTTTGACCTGCATTGATAAATTTTCCCCAAACGATTCGCTTAGCAGCGAGCTTTAAATCGGCAGTGCTATCCACAATACAAGGATTCTTTCCTCCCAATTCTAAGGTTACAGGAGTTAAGTGAACAGCAGCTGCTTGGGCTACTAATTTACCCACAGTAGTACTTCCTGTAAAGAAGATATAATCCCAAGGTTGAGCTAGCAACTGTTGAGCGACGTCTACTCCTCCTTCTTGCACGGTTACGTGATTCGGATCAAATACTTCAGCAATAATCTTTGCTAGAATTCGAGAGGTATTAGGAGCCACTTCAGAAGGCTTTAACACTACTTGATTCCCAGCTGCCACGGCAGCAATTAAAGGACAAAGGGCTAACTGATAAGGATAGTTCCAAGCAGAAAACACTAATACTTTACCGTAAGGTTCACTATAAATATAATCCGAAGAAGGAAAATTTAAAAGGGAAGGAAAAACTCGTTTGGGTTTTGCCCAACGATTGATATTTTTGATGGTCTTTTTCAAATCAGCAATTACATAACTCGTTTCGGTTACGACTGCTTCAAAAGCAGGCTTTTTGAAATCATCGAATAATGCGCGCACAATAGCCTCTTCATTAACAATAAGACATTGCAAGAGTTTAATAAGCGATTGTTTGCGGTATTTTATACTGTTCTTGTAATCCATAAATACTATAGACTAAAGAAATGACCAACGGAAACCAGTGTAGATATCGGCTTGTTTACTATCTCTAATTAAAGCAGTGACAATAGAGCCGGAGCCTAAATAAAAGCCGCCTAATCGAAATCCTAATCCTGTATTGAATCCTGAAACACTGCTATTAGAGATCGGTGAGTATACTTCGAAGAAGCCTGTATTGAAACGAGGTGTAAGGGTAACAATATTTTGAGCAGTAATTTGATCGTTATCGTTATCGCTTTTCATTTTTTGTTGAATATATCCGGAAACAAATAGTTTTGCTACCAATTTAATATCAACATAAGCGTTAAAGGTAGTAGGTAGATTTACTTTAAAATCTTTATTAGAAGTGACTTTAGTCAAGAAACCACTATTGATTAAAGTAGTTTCAATATCTTTCAAACTATGAGTATTGTCAAATTGATTTAAATTCAAACTTTGAGCACCTTGGATGGATAAGGTATAATTGGTAGAAGAGTTATTCGAATCTTTAAAAGTCATACTTCCGATGTTTCGAACGGACATCCCTGCATTAATCCGGTATTTGTTTTTATATCTAGAGGTACTGGTATCGGCATTGTCTTTCCATTGGTAATTCACTCCAATATCCCCAGCGAAACCATTTAACCCTCCATAAATAGATTTAGAATAGTCACTCACACTGGAAAAGCTATTGGCCAAACTTCCTGAGTAGGCAATATTGATATTAGCTGTGGTTTGCGTCAAATAGGACTGCCCTCCTGAAGTTACTACATTTCCATAAAATTTATCCGCTCCAAGGTTGGCATAGGCTCCTGGAAAAAGTAATTTAAACGTTACCCCACCATTCAAGCGATGGCTTCCTTTACTTAATAAATTATGAGCGATGGACAATCCTACTTCTCCCCAACTGGTACCATTAACCCTTTGGTTAAAATTATTATTGATAGCAGTAGTACTAATTAGAGATCCAATGTTAGAATTGGTAATGGCATCACCTATCTTGGTATCGACGTCCACTACATCCATTTTAGCATTGGCTTTAGTAGTAATTGCAAAGGCCCAGCTTCTTAATTTAAAGGCCAAACTAGGTCCGTATACTTCTGCATTAAAACGCATATTTACAGGGTCACTCCCTTGGAACATCAAATTTTGAATATTATTACCTGCCACTATATCACTGAAGCCAACTTTGTTGTTCGCCACATTGACACTAAAGCCATAGAGATTGAACTCAAAGGCATTGGACATGTTTACTAATTCAGAAGGATTGATGGAAGCATTGATAATTCCCACTCTACTTGAGGTACTTAAGCCAGAGAAATGTTCTTGAGCATTTACTAAAAAACAACAGGAAATTGCTAATAATAAGAATAGGTTTTTCATAATTTACTGCATTATTCGGGGATTGTGTAGTAAATGTACAAAAAAAAAGTATTAAACCAAATTCCAAATCACTTCATTTGGTGTAGGAGCGATAATTTGTATTGATTCTTTAGTTACAGGATGCGTAAAAACGAGTTTTCGAGCATGAAGATGGATCCCTCCATCAGGATTACTTCGATCAAAACCGTATTTTAAATCTCCTTTTATAGGAGCACCAATAGCAGCAAGTTGCGCTCTTATTTGATGGTGTCTACCGGTATGGAGATTGATTTCTAGAGCAACGTAACGATCTAATTCTTTTATGATTTTATAGTCAAGGCTTGCTTTTTTACTGTCAGGGACTTCTTTAAGATGCGCTTTAGAAGTATTGTTTTGAGGATTTCTTTTAATAAAATGTACTAAAACATCTTCGGATTTAGAAGGACGATTTTTTACTACCGCCCAATAGGTTTTTTGAGCTTCCCGAGAGCTAAAAATTTCATTCAATCGCGTTAAGGCTTTGGAAGTGCGGGCAAAAGCGACAATCCCAGTGGTGGGCCTATCGAGTCGGTGAACAACACCAAGGAAAACATTACCGGGTTTGTCGTATTTTTCCTTGATGTATTCTTTGACCACTTCACTCAAAGGCGTATCTCCTGTTTTATCTCCTTGAACAATATCCCCTACTCGTTTGTTCACGATAATAAGGTGATTGTCCTCGAAAAGAACTTGTAGATTATCTTTGGATGAAATTATTTTGTTTGACAATGTAAAGGAGAATTATTTATTTCCTTTTTCAAAATCAGCTATAAACTGAGCCAAACCGATATCGGTTAAAGGGTGTTTTAACAATCCTAAAATAGCCGATAAAGGTCCTGTCATTACATCAGCACCAATTTTAGCACAATTTACAATGTGCATGGTATGACGAACAGAAGCAGCAAGGATTTGTGTTTCATATCCGTAGTTATCATAAATCTCTCTGATTTCTTGAATCAAATTCAAACCATCTGTAGAAACATCGTCTAAACGACCAATAAAAGGAGAAACAAAAGTAGCTCCTGCTTTAGCCGCTAACAATGCTTGACCTGCAGAGAATACTAAAGTAACATTGGTTTTGATTCCTTTGTCAGAAAAGTATTTACAAGCTTTGATTCCTTCTTTAGTCATTGGTAATTTCACCACGATTTGATCGTGTAAATCAGCCAACTCTTCGCCTTCTTTAATCATTCCGTCGTAATCAACAGCGTTTACTTCAGCGCTCACTTCACCTTCAACGATATTGCAGATGTCCACATAATGTTTGAGAATGTTGTTTTTTCCAGTAATTCCTTCTTTAGCCATCAAGGATGGATTAGTTGTAACTCCATCTAATATCCCTAAAGATTGAGCTTCCTTGATGTCGTTAAGATTGGCAGTGTCAATAAAAAATTTCATAATGTAATGTATTTATAATAGTTGTGTGTTTAAAATTTAAATTCGGCGCAAAATTACAATTTATAATGGTTTAAAAGCATTTTCTCGTAGACTTTATCAGGTAAAATTCGCTTTAAAACAATAGAAAACTTTTGCATAAAAGCTCCTACTTTATAATGAATCTTTGGATTTGAATCTTGGATGATGGCGTAAATAGCTTCCGCCATTTGGTTAGGATTGCTTCCTGAATCAACGTGATCGTCCATTAATTTAAGAGTGTTCCCATACGGTACTTCATAGGCAGAACCATTCAAAACAGGAGCATGGTAGCGTCCTGCAGCAATGTTAGTAGCAAAATCACCCGGTGCGACATTGGTGATTTTTACACCAAAATCTTTTACTTCCATACGCATCGCTTCGGTGATTAACTCCAAAGCCCCTTTTGAAGCCGAATAAATTCCGCGATACGGTAATCCCATATAACCTGCAATGGAAGTGATATTGATGATCAATCCGGATTGCTGTTGGCGCATGTGAGGCAATACTGCTTTCATCAACTCAATAGGGCCAAAGAAATTAGTTTCAAAATTGTTTTTGATTTCCTCCATTGGAATTTCTTCCACTGGTCCTGTAATCCCTACTCCTGCATTATTAATTAAAATGTCAATTTTATGGGATTTATGAACTATTTCCTGAATGGCATTTTGAATACTAAGAGTATCCCTAACATCCAACTGAACTAAAGGAAAAAGGGAATCAGCAATACGAGAAGGATTTCGACTGGTTCCATAAACAGTATACCCATTGTGATGAAGAAATTCACCTATTGACTTTCCGATTCCAGAGGAACCACCAGTGATTAGAACAACTTTGTTCATTTTAATAAAATAAAAAATTAAAGTGTAATTTGTAATTACAATTGATATGCAAAAGTATTTATTATTTAAGAATAATAAACCTATTATTGTTCTTTAAGCTCTTGACCAAATTGAATCATATAACTATTGTTATCGTAAATAGCGAATTCACGCATTCCCCAGTCAAAATCTTCAATATCATAGGCTATTTTGACTTTGTCTTTGATTTGTTCCCAAAGGGCATCCACATCATCGGTTTTGATGTAAAAGGTTCCTGAAAAATAAGGTCTTTCAAAAGGGGTATGTTCGTTAGGTTGTGCAATCATCATTTCACATTCATCTTTATGGATGAAGGCCCATCCCCACTCCTCACTGAATTCACGATTAGAGAATCCTAAAACATTGCAATAAAAATCAACAGTTTCCTGTAACTCACGTGTCCAAATCATAGGGACTATGGGTTGAAATTTCATAAGAATAATTTAATAGTTTTTAAAGGGGAAAGATACAGATTATTTTGGAGTATTTAGAGGGCAATGATTAGTGTTCAGTGATCAGAGTTCAGTGATTAGAGTTCAGTAATCAGAGGGCAGTGATCAGTAGTCAGTGAGTAGTAATTAATGTGTTGTTTTCCGAAATCTGTTGTAACAAAAAGAATATGGTATCAAATAGAGAGTGGAAAATAAAGGGATGAAAGCTCTATAAAAGAAAAAATCTCCGAAAGGAGATTAGTAAAAAATGGCAAGCGACCTACATCGCACCGCTACAACCACATGCCTTTGCTATGTTCCCATCCTGGAGGATTCTGCAGGAGCTGGTCGTGTAGGACTTGCCGTTGCAAATATACAATCTTTTTATTTTTTTACAAGAATTTAGCCTCAATATAAATATATTTGTGATGTTAAAATTATTTATACGCAATGAAAAAATACAATACATTAGCTCTCATTTGCTTAGGCCTTGCAATAGGGAGTTGTGGAGGGACTAAAGAGGATTTATTTAGCATCAATGAAGAGGTTTTAAAAGCACAATACACCACAAATGATGCTTTGAAGTTAGAACTTTCCAATCCAAAAGGAGAAAAAATAGACAGTGTTGTTTATAGTATGGATGGAAAAAGAATTGGCGCAACTAAAGTTGCCAATCAGTTTGAATACAAATTAAGCAATGAAAAGTTAGGTTATAAAAACTTAGTTGCTACAACCTTTTTTGGTGGAGAAAAAGAGATGGATTCAACTCGAATTGAAGTAATATCTTCCATAGTTCCAAAAATGCTTTCGTATACTATTGTCAACACTTATCCTCACGACCATTCTGCCTATATAGAAGGATTGGAGTTTTATAATGACGCTTTATACGAAGGAACTGGAAACGGAGAAGGAAATGACACACAAACAAGAGGCGTTTCAAGTATGCGTAAAGTAGACTATAAAACAGGTAAAGTGCTTCAAAAAGTAGAATATCCTGCGGAAATATTTGGAGAAGGAATATCCATTTTGAATGGCAAAATCTATCAATTGACTTACAAACAAAACGAGGCTTATGTTTACGATGTAAACACTTTTGCTAAAGAAAAAACACTACCCTATTATAAAGCCATGGAAGGATGGGGTATGACCAATGATGGGAAAAACCTATATATGGATGATGGTTCCGAAAAAATCCACGTGATTGATCCTACAACCTTTAAGCAATTGGATTATTTCAATGTATATTCTGAAGGAACAAAAATTACTTCTATCAATGAATTAGAATGGGTTGATGGAAAAATATATAGTAATATTTATCAGAAAGATGTCATTATTGTTATCGATCCTAAAACAGGTTCCGTAGAAGGCATCCTTAATTTGGCCGATTTAAAAAAGAAGATTACTCCCCTACCTGATACTGATGTATTAAATGGTATTGCCTACAACCCAAAGACCAAAACTTTCTTTGTTACTGGTAAAAACTGGGATAAAATGTTTGAGATTAAAATCAATTAATTCATTTGATTTTTATTTAAATAAAAAATGCCCTTCTAAGTAAAATTTAGAAGGGCTTTTTTATGCGATTATTTTTTCTTTTTGGCGTCTACATATTCCATTTTTGTAGAGTTGTAAGTCCATTTATTTTCTTGATTCTTACCTTTTTGAATTACGGTCCCATCAGGATTTAAAACAAATTCTAACCCCTCTTTTCGCTTGCGCTGTTGGGTTTCACTCACGGTTTTATTTTTATCTAAAAAAACTTTTTCGGTAACATCAGTGGTAGTTTGAGCATTTGTAAACACTTGTTTTTTGGCAGTAATATCATAAATATTGGAATTGTTTATGGTGCTCACTTCTGTTTTCAAATCGGTTTTAAGAGTGACTTTTTCCGACCATGTTAATAGGTAAAGTGTTACTCCGTTGGCTTTAAAGGATTTTAATAGACAATTGGAAGGAGCAAATTTAGCATCCACAGATTTAATTACTATTGCATCTTTAGGAGCGTTATTTTCATTAATGGTTATTTGATAATTTCCCTCTTTAACCTCAACGCTTAAATTATCGAGCTTTGCTAAAGGAGGATTTGATTTAGGGGATTTGGATTTGCCTTTCTGCGCTTGTAAGGACAAAGTACTGACAGCAATAAAGAGTAATAAAAGAACTTTTTTCATGGTATTATATTGGTTAGTTGATTGTACTAATATACGATTTTTTTTAAAATACTATAAAGATGTTTGACGACACCATAAAATGATTTGTAACACCTTGATGGGACTTTTTAAAGCGAAAGCATTTATTGCTAAAGAAATGGCATCTCTCTCAAAAGAAATGGCATCTCTTTCTAAAGAAATGCTATCTCTCTTTAAAGAAATGCAATCTCTAGCTAAAGAAACAGCATTTTCATATAAAACCTTAAAGATGTTTATGTAGAATCGGGATTTATCGTCGAAGAAATGAAAGTTATCTGCAAAACCTTAGAAAATGTTTCTAAAGCCTTAGAAAATTTTTGCAAATCCTTTTTATATGTTTGGAAAGCCTTAGGAAATGTTTGCACACCCTTTGAATATGTTTGTATGTCCTTAGAATATAATTATGAATTATTAATTATGAATTATTGTTGGGAAGATGAAAGTTGAAAGGGAGATTATGATGATGATTTCTACCTTTATTGGTTGCTTGTGTTTTTAAATAAAAAAAAATGTACAAAGAATTTAAATTGATTTCTTGTTAATACTAAATTTTATGTACCGGGAAATCACTGATTATAATGATAGTATGTTTTACACTAATTATGCTTTCCGTATTGAGAAATTCCATCAATTCGATGAGTAATATATCTATTTACCGCATAGTCCGCATAGATACATAGTTCAGATGGTGTTAATTAAGGCGCTTTACTTTCTATAGTGTACCTAGGTTTGCGTAATTAGTATCACACGAAGGGGGTAATTAATCTATACAAAGCCTACAACTTTAACCTTTACAACAAATAACATAGAACATATAACAACAAAAAAACCGAGCTATTGCTAGCTCGGTTTTGTTATATTAATCGATGGAAAGAACCATCGATGGATCGATCAAAGATTATTTTACTTCTTCGAAGTCAACGTCTTGAGTTTGATCGCCAGTAGCGTCAGCTTGTGGTTGCGCTTGTTGCGCTTGACCTTGATCACCTTGAGCGTACATTGCTTCGGTAGCTGTTTTCCAAGCTGCATTTACATTGTCTAAACCTTTTTGGATCGCTTCTAAATCTTGATTTTGATGCGCCATTCTCAATTCAGTTAAAGCTGCTTCGATACCTACTTTATGATCGTCAGATAATTTGTCCCCTAATTCTTTTAATTGACTTTCAGTTTGGAAAATCATACTATCCGCTTCGTTCAATTTATCTGCTTTTTCTTTAGCTAAACGATCGCTTTCAGCGTTCATTTCAGCATCTTTTTTCATTCTTTCGATTTCTTCAGGAGTCAAACCAGAAGAAGCTTCGATACGGATATCGTGCGATTTACCAGTTCCTTTATCTGTTGCAGAAACTTTGATGATACCATTAGCATCGATATCAAAAGTAACTTCAATTTGAGGAACTCCTCTTGGAGCTGGTGGAATACCATCTAAATGGAAACGACCGATTGTTTTATTATCTGCCGCCATCGTTCTTTCTCCTTGTAAAACGTGGATTTCAACACTTGGTTGGTTATCCGCAGCTGTAGAGAATACTTGAGATTTTTTAGTAGGGATGGTTGTGTTTGACTCGATTAATTTAGTCATTACATTACCCATAGTTTCGATACCTAAAGATAAAGGAGTAACGTCTAATAACAATACGTCTTTTACATCACCGGTCAATACACCACCTTGAATAGCTGCCCCGATAGCAACAACTTCGTCAGGATTTACTCCTTTAGAAGGTTTTTTACCGAAGAATTTTTCTACTTGTTCTTGGATAACAGGGATTCTAGTAGAACCACCCACTAAGATTACTTCGTCAATATCAGAAGTAGATAAACCAGCATCTTTTAATGCTTTCACTACTGGATCCATAGAACGTTTTACTAACGACTCAGCCAATTGTTCGAATTTAGCACGAGTTAAGGTTTTCACTAAGTGTTTAGGACCTGAAGCCGTAGCGGTAACGTAAGGTAAGTTAATTTCTGTTTGAGTAGAAGATGACAATTCGATTTTTGCTTTTTCAGCAGCTTCTTTCAAACGTTGTAATGCCATTGGATCTTTACGTAAATCAACACCTTCTTCGCTGTTGAAGTCGTTCGCCATCCAATCGATGATTACTTGGTCAAAATCGTCCCCACCTAAGTGAGTGTCACCATTAGTAGATAAAACTTCAAAAACACCGTCCCCTAATTCAAGAACAGAGATATCAAAAGTACCTCCACCTAAATCGTACACTGCGATTTTTTGGTCTTTACCCATTTTATCTAATCCATAAGCCAAAGCCGCAGCAGTAGGCTCATTGATAATACGCATTACTTTTAGACCTGCAATTTCACCAGCTTCTTTAGTCGCTTGACGTTGAGCATCATTAAAGTAAGCAGGCACAGTGATTACAGCTTCGGTTACTGTTTGACCTAAATAGTCTTCAGCTGTTTTTTTCATTTTTTGAAGAGTCATCGCTGACAATTCTTGCGGAGTGTATAGTCTACCGTCGATATCAACACGAGGCGTGTCGTTATCACCTTTAACTACTTTATATGCAACTGTAGATGCTTCTTTAGCACTTTCAGAATATTTGTTACCCATAAAACGTTTGATAGACGCTATGGTTTTTGTTGGGTTGGTTACCGCTTGTCTTTTAGCAGGATCTCCTACTTTAATTTCGCCACCATCAACAAATGCAATAACTGAAGGAGTAGTTCTTTTACCTTCTGCGTTTGCAATTACTACTGGCTCTCCACCTTCCATAACGGATACACAAGAGTTGGTAGTACCTAAATCAATTCCAATAATTTTTCCCATTTTGTTTAATTATATTTTTTTATTGTTGAATTCTTTTCAAAACTCTATTTCCGTTAGTCAATGATTGTGCCAAGTGAAGATAATCAATAGTATGTCAGTAAATCTTTTGAAAAACATTTAAAAAATATGACAATATGACATTTAAAAACAAAATAAAGTACACTATATAAAAACCTTTTTTGATTAAAGTTCTATACTATCTGTGGATTTATGTCATATTTAGTAAAAGAAAAAGGTGCCTACTGGCACCTTTTATTTCATATTATTTGATATTATTTTGGGTCTTTAGCAAATCCAAAACTTTGACCATTTACACTTAAAACAAAACCATTTTTATCTTCAGAAAATTGAATTGTTAAAGCGGCTTCTTCCAAAGCAAACTTTCCATTTCCTTTATCTACTAAGGGTACTGAAGGTTGTCCAGCTGCATTTAGTACTAATGAATCATCTTCATCAGTCATATTGATTTTGATTGGAATTTGTTTACTTGAATAGTCTCCTATATAAGCATCGTAATTAGGACTTTGAGCGATACCGTTTTTGGCATTGGTCCACACATTGTTTTCTTCATTTACATCAGGGAAAACGTGATCCGGATCAATAGTAACCGTATCTAGTTCTTCCGTAGAATTGAATTTGAAAGTCCAAGACTTATTGCGTTCCCAAATTTCAACTGGTAACGTCATACGAGAAGTTGTACCACTTTTGGTTTTCACTTCAACAATCACTGGCATTGGCATTTTCTCTAAATTATCAACGGTAATAGCGGCTCCTTTTTTAGCATCATTTTTAACGTATTTCACTTTAGTAACCGCTTGATCTAAACGCCAGTTGTTAAAGAACCAACTACGCCAAAACCAACTTAGGTCTTCCCCAGCAACATTTTCCATAGAATGAAAGAAATCATCTGGCATTGGGTGTTTGAAAGCCCAACGCTCTACATAAGTACGGAATGCTTTATCAAAACGATCAGGACCTAAAATTTGATTGCGTAACATATCCAAACCAGAACCTGGTTTGAAATAAGCTAAAATTCCAAGATTGGCTTCTTTTAAATTATCAGGAGCTGCCATAATAGGTTCCATTTCAGGATTCATTAAGGCATCCGCTGCTTGATGCATATCCGTTACTGGTTGTTTGTACTCCCCTTTATTAAAGTCTTGAGAACTTAATCCATTAATGAATGTATTGAATCCTTCATCCATCCAAGCGAATGATCTTTCGTTTGAGCCTACAATCATAGGGAACCAACCGTGCCCAAATTCGTGGTCAGTAACCCCCCAAAGCGAAGCCCCTTTATCCGTCCAAGAACAAAAAACAATACCAGGATATTCCATTCCACCTTCATTACCAGCAACGTTAGTTGCTGCAGGATAAGGAAATTCAAACCATCTTTTGGAATAATTTTCAATAGAGGCTTTTGTATATTCAGTAGCTCTACCCCAAGCAGCTGACCCATCACTTTCAAGAGGATATGCAGAAACGGCAAGTGATTTTTTACCACTTGGCAAATTGATTCTAGCTGCATCGATGATAAAAGAAGCGGAAGAAGCCCAAGAAGCATCACGAGCGTTTTTGATCTTGAATTTCCAAGTAAGAGTTGTTTTTCCAGCAGGACGAGAAGCAGCATTTGTAACCTCATCTGCTTTACGAATCATAACCGTTTTATCGCTGTTTTTAGCATCCGCCCATCTTTTTTGTTGTTCAGCAGTATATACTTCACTAGGATTTTGTAGTTCCCCTGAGCACACTACAATGTGGTTCGCAGGAGCTGTAATTGCAATATCAAAATCACCATATTCCAAATAGAACTCCCCTGCACCCATATAAGGTTTAGTGTTCCAACCGTTCATATCATCATATACGCACATACGAGGATACCATTGCGCAACGGTAAATATTCTGCCATTTTTGGTTTCTAATACTCCCATACGATCTGAACCGTAGTCAGGAGAAACAAAAGAGAATTCCATTTTGATTTTTACTGAAGCCCCGTTAGCTTTTAATTCTTCCGGAAGATCAATTTGCATACGCGTATCAACGATGGTATACTTAACGTCTTTTTCTACTTGTTTACCTGCAACGGTAGACAACACTTTAACTGATTTGAATTTGAATCCCCCATCAAAGTCTTGTCCTTTAGCACCATTACGACTCCCTTTTAATGGAATAATTGCATTTCCACGAGAGTCTTTTTTGAAAAGATTTTGGTCAACATTCAACCAAAGGAATCCTAATTTATCAGGACTATTGTTGGTGTAGGTTAAGATTTCAGTACCTGTAATTTCTTTACTTGAGTCATTTAAATTAGCAGTTAATGAATAATCGGCACGGTTTTGCCAATATTTAGCGCCAGGTTGGCCACTAGCGGAACGGGTTTCAGTTGCTCCTTTAGAATAAAAGTTGTTGCCAAAAGCTTCGTTGTAATTGTAATTCGAAGTTGACTTTACCTCTTGAGCATTTGCAGTATAAATACATAACAATAGTGCTCCAAAAGAACACGCTCTACTGATAATTTTTTTCATAAATTAAGAATTTCGATTAATGATAAGCAAATAAAAGAAAAAAAATGCTTTCAAATTAATGAAAGCATTTTTTTTCTTTTTTATTTAACAATCGTCAATGGTTTAGGCTGATTTATAAATTCTATTAATTGGAATCACATAACCTTTTTTAAGAATCACTCTATGATCGGTCAAACCCCAAACGGTTGTTTCTACTACTTTTTTAGAAGCGTTATCTTCAAAATAAATTCTGATTTTGGAATGTTCCAAATTGCCTAAGGATAAGGCGCGGTTCAAATCTAAAAAGCGTTGTTTAATTTCAGTTGGGTCATCTAAGACCTCTACATTAGGAAAAGATAAATCAATGATTATTTCTTTTTCAATTATTTCAAAATTTGTTTCCATAGCGGTGAGAATTAATTTAATATTATTTTATTATTGGGTAGAATAAAATTAATGAAATATATTTACGCTTACTTTTTATTTAGATTAATTTTAACTTAAATCCATGAAAGCCTCTATTTCAAATTCTTTTCTTTCATTATCAGTCCTTTCAAAAGGAGCGGAACTGTGTTCACTTCAGTCTTTAGCCACTGCTAAAGAATATATTTGGGAAGGTGATTCAGCATTTTGGGGAAAACACTCCCCCGTGTTATTTCCAATAGTAGGGACCTTAAAAAACAACAAGTATAACTATAACGGGGTTGGATATCATTTATTGCGACATGGATTTGCTAGAGACAATGAATTTGAATTGATTATAAATGAGGAAAGCAGACTTGTTTATGCTTTAAAATCAAATGATGCTACAAAAAAACAATATCCGTTTGACTTTGAATTACAAATTGGCTATACGCTGAATGAAGAGGTATTGACCATTAGTTATACAATCATAAATAAGGGAGCAGTTGACATGCCGTTTTCTATTGGTGCTCATCCTGCCTTTGCGTTAAATAAACCATTTAATCAATATTCATTGGTCTTTGGGGAACAAGAAACCTTGAATTGTTATCCCTTAAAAGAGGATTTAATCGACAATAATCCTTTCATTATTGAGTTAAAGGATAGAAAGCTTGACTTAGAATACAGTTTATTTAAAAAAGACGCTTTAATATTCAAAGAATTGCAATCAAAAAAAGTGACAATTATGGAAAATGATAAAGCGATGCTTAAAGTAAATTTTGCTGACTTTAAAAGCTTGGGATTATGGACAAAAGTGGGTGCAGGATTTATTTGTATTGAACCTTGGTTGGGTTATTCCGATGGAACAGAAGCCTCAGGTAATTTAGAAGAAAAAGAAAGTATCCAATTTGTCAAAGCGAAGGGTTCCTATGAATGTCAATTTACAATTGAACTAATAAATTAATAAAAATGCTAGAAATTAATTTCCATCCGTTTAAAAACTTAGAAACTGAACGCTTACTACTCAGAAGAGTTTCAGTTGATGACTTACAAGAAGTATTTGCATTAAGAAGTAATCCACAAGCCATGAAGTATATTCCAAGACCACTTACCACTACAGAAGGAGAGGCTTTGGCACATATTCAAATGATTAATGACAAAATTGATTCTAATGAAGGGATTAATTGGGCCATCACTATAAAAGGAGAAGACCGATTGATTGGAATAATTGGACATTACAGACTCAAACCAGAACATTACCGTTGTGAAATTGGGTATATGATATTACCCGAATATAATGGAAGAGGGATTACTACTGAGGCTGTAAAAGCAGTTTTAGCGTATGGTTTTGACGATTTGCAAATGCATTCAATAGAGGCTGTAATAGACCCGGAAAATATTGCTTCCGAACGTGTGTTATTAAAAAACGGTTTTGTAAAAGAAGCGCACTTTATTGAAAACGAGTTTTATGATGGTCGTTTTATAGACGCTGCCATCTTTTCCTTATTAAAAAGAAATTTTAAACGATAAATCAATCTTATGAATGAATTTGAAAAACAATATGAAGAGCTAAAATCCTTTCTTGAATTTGAAGATTATTCGATATTAGTGAAGCGAATCATTGATTTGACGCTGGATACAGAAGATCTTGAATTTTACAAAAAGACGGCAACATTTCTAGATTGGTATGATGTAAATGAAGCTGTTATTGAAGGTAAAAAAGAGCGTTTTGCGCAATTATTAGGGGAGTTATATACTTCATTATCCACAAAAACACTAGCTCCAAAAAGCGTATTAGTTTCAACAAATAAAGTTGAAAAATCGTATGGCTACTCCTCTTTTTCATTAGGCCCAATTGATATGGAGCTTAAACAAGGAGAAATATTAGGATTGGTTGGAGAGAATGGCAATGGAAAAACGACCTTGCTTCGACTGTTATGTGGAGAACTGTATCCTACCGATGGAAAGTTAAACTACCATTTTGAGTATGATGACCAATACGATTTAAGAACGCAACTGGTGTATATTCCTCAAAGAACAGAAAGTTGGCACGGATCAATGTTTGAAAACTTACAGTTTACTGCAGCAAGTTATGGTTATAAACCAGAAGAGAACGCATTAGTGGTAGAGCTTATCATTGCTCGATTAGGCTTGCGAAAATTCAGAAACCACAGTTGGAAAAGTTTATCTTCAGGTTATAAAATGCGATTTGAATTGGCGCGAATGTTACTACGCAAACCGAAAATTTTGTTGATCGATGAACCATTGGCCAACTTGGATATCTTGGCACAACAAACGGTATTGGAAGATTTTAAAGCCATCGCTAAATCGCCATTTAGACCAATTGGTATTGTATTGAGTTCACAACAATTGTATGAGGTGGAAAAAACTTCGGATCAGGTTATTTTCTTGAAACATGGAAAACAAAAGAACTTGCATCAAAAAGAAGCTATAGAAAACGAACAAAAAGTAGCGCAAGAATTAATCATTGAGTTTGAAAGCGAATGGACACAGAAAGATTTAGGTAATTTATTCCAAGCTCATAGCCTTATCTCATTACAATTTAATGGAGGGACTTTTATCGCTACGTTCCCTGAGGAAGTAAGTGTCCACGATTTTATGAAGATTATCATTGAGCATCAAGTTCCACTATTATACTTTAGAAATATTTCCAACTCAACAAGACGATTCTTTGTATCCTAATACTATTCATTATGTTTAATAAAATTCAAAATAAATTATTAGTAAGCCATCCCTTGCTTTGGAACACTAAGATTGTTCCATTGACCATAGTAATGGTTATTGTTCATATTATCTTTTTTGGAATCGGATTAGTCGCTGGTGCAATTGATTTTAGTGATATTCGATCAAATTACAATGGATATGATTCAGATGGTCCAATAATTTTCTTTAGTATATTGATTTCCATATTGGGATTAATACTGTGGTTAATCTATTATTTCAAAAATAATTCCTTTAAAATCTTCTATCCTAAAACTAAATTTGCATTATTTAAAGAATGGTTGATTCTTTTATGGGGATGCTTTTTATTGTGTTCATTTACTTTTTCGTTTTATTATGGAAAAGACCTGCGTCAACGCAGTTATTTTACAGAAAAAGAAGCTAAAAAACGATGTGACATTATCAGTAAAGCTTCCCTGTTTTACGATGGATCGTTTGATCAAAGCCAGTATACCACAATAGATAGTGCTGGAGTTACTTTAGATGTTAAGATTAATCATATTACTTATAAAGGAAAAAATTATTCATTAAGCTCATTGATAAACAAAAACTTAAATGGATTTAGCTTTTTAGATCAAAATGGAGATTCTCTACAGAAGAATGAGGTTAGAGATTGGTTGGTAAACGATCAGAAGGATTCCGTAAAGGCTTTATTTAAAAGTTTTTTAGCTATTGCAAAAGAGCATCACTTAAAGGCGAGTATCAATGAAGAGGAATGGTTTTCGTTAGTTTATGATTATCCTAATTTTGAAAAATACAAAACGATCGCTAAAAATGAGAAAGAATTTTATAATTCAACGGATTATGCCTATGAAAAAACTCAATCAGCAACAACAAAAATTGATTCCACTTATCAATACATTCAAACTATAGACGGAGAACAATATTTATTTAACAAATATTATGTTCCTGCTGAATCATTAGAAAAATCTTATCAAACAGTAGCAAACAGTTGGAATAATCCAAAGATTGATTTTGAATTCTTAGTCATCTTATTGTATGTAGCTTTTGGAGTTTCTATCGTTTTGTTTTCATTTAGAGTTACCTCGGGTAAAAACTGGCTGATTGCCTTAGTTTCAATGGGAGTTATCAATATTGCTTTAGGAATAATTAGTGCTTTATCAAGGACCGAAGATTTATATTTGATAGCAACAGCCTTAATTCCAATTTCATTAGTGGTTTATTTTTTAATTGTAATAAACCGCAAAACGGGCAAATCAATATCTGGCATTACTATTAATGGGATGTTGTGGAGTACTCCTGTTTTTTTACCTTTACTCTATGCAATTGTTTTAAAAATATTACAAGACCGCTACGACTATTACAGTAATACGTATCGTTTTCATCCAAATCCTTTATTAGATTATTTAGAAAACAATACCCTTGAATTGTTTTACATCAATTTATTATTTGTGTTTCTAATGATGTTCTTTTATACGCTTAAAATCAAAAAATGGCGCGGAATAGCAGAAAGCTAAAACAGAAAAATCCCTTTCAATAGAGAGGGATTTTTGTTATAATTTAGGTAAGGTTTTAATATAGAGTTCTTCTACTTTCTTTCGTGCCCAATCTGTTTTTCTAAGAAAGGTCAAACTTGATTTAAGCGTTGGATTGGATTTAAAACATTTAATGTTGATTAATTCCCCCATAGTATCAAAACCGTAATAAGCGACTAATTGCTCAAGAATTGATTGAAGAGTAATTCCGTGAAGGGGATCATTAGATTTGGCTTTTTCCATGTTGTAAAAGTAATAAAAAAAACCGCTATTCAATTAAGAACAGCGGCTTTCTCGACTGGTCAAAGACCAGTTCTAACCAATAACTTATTTTTTATTAGAATAAGAATTTAACACCTAACATTAATCCACCTAAATTTCTGTCAGAAACAGTATTCATTGGGTTAGCATTAAATCCGAATGTAGTTGTTTTATCACCAACATTAGGAGTTGAAGTAGAAGAACCAACATTTAAGATACTGAAAGAAGTTTCAACAGTCATCCATTTGTTGATAATGTAGTCAAATCCAGGAGATACTTCTAAAGCAACTGATGAAGTTTTAGAATTTGAAACCGTTTCTTTTCCAGACATAATTGGTAAAGCAGCTTGTCCAAAGAAATATAAATTTCCAGCAACGTTCCAATATTTTCTTACTAATGGTTTGAAAACAAAAGTACTAGCATTAGAAGTTTTAACTCCAGCACTATTAGTATCAGAAGAATTAATAGTTCCAATTCCACATCCAATAGCTACAGATGGAGCGATGAATGTTCCAACAACTGGTAAAATAGTGTTTGAATCAGATTTTACATCACCCGTTTTAGTAGAACTGAATTGGTATTGACCACCTACAAACCATACTCCTTGTAAACCTTTAGATTTCTCTTGTGCATTTGAAGTTAAAGTAAATAAAACTACACTTGCAAGTAATAAAATTTTTTTCATTTTGTTTTAAGTTTTAAAATTATAGGACAAATTTAAGGGCTAGAATTGAGAGAAAAACTGATATAAATCATAGTTTAATTTTTTTTTCAGCCTTTTATTTCAATTTTTTCTTTCGTGAATTTGTTATTACATTTGCCTTGATGATAAAGACCATTAATATAGTAAACAAGAGAGCTCGGTTTGATTATGAAATAATCGACACTTACACTGCGGGTATTGTTTTAACCGGAACCGAAATAAAATCTATTCGATTAGGGAAAGCACAAATAGCTGAAAGTTTTTGTGAATTCAACAATCACGAACTATTTGCGATCAATACCTATATAGAAGAATATGCTTTTGGAAATCAATTCAATCACAAATCCAGAAGTGAACGCAAACTACTCCTTAATAAAAGAGAACTAAAGAAACTCGAACGCGATGTTCAAGTAAAAGGTTTGACTATTATTCCACTTCGTTTATTTACAGATGAAAAAGGATTGGCAAAATTAGAAATAGGTTTGTGTAGAGGTAAAAAAACCTATGATAAACGAGAGTCTTTAAAAGAACAAGATACGAAACGCGATATTGATAGAATTAAAAAAGCGTATTAATTATTAATTGATAATTGATAATAGAAGAAAGAAGAAAGATATTGCGGTTAGAGAATAGAGTATTGAACTTCCCTGATTAGTGTTGACCGATTTCTAATTGTTTGTATAATTTATGTACTTAGCAAACCTGTCAGGTTTCGAGACGTGAATTTCTATCGTGATTATAGCTCTTGATATATGCCGTTCCTTCGGGACTCATTTTCATTATCAAACATTTTGCAATCAATATGTCTAACGCAACATTCCACAAAATCTTGCTTCTT
>CANCJZ010000009.1 GCA_947378465.1 Flavobacteriaceae bacterium | reverse complement strand
TTTCCTGTTTTGGCGCGAATTGTGCAGGAACGAGGGATTCACAAAACCAAGTTGGGGACAATAGCCATTACTTGTGCGGCAGCCGATGATGTTACGGCTTGGTGTATTTTAGCGGCGGTAATTGCGATTGTTAAGGCGGGTTCGTTTACGAGTTCGTTGTACGTGATAGGGCTGGCACTTGCTTATGTGTTGTTGATGTTGAAGGTAGTGCGTCCGTTTTTGAAACGAGTGGGAGACATCAATAGCACTAAGGAAAGTTTGAGTAAACCGGTAGTGGCAATTTTCTTTTTAACCTTATTGTTGTCCTCTTATGCTTCAGAGTTGATAGGGATTCACGCCTTGTTTGGGGCATTTATGGCGGGAGCCATCATGCCTGATACGGCTAAGTTTAGATCTATATTTATTGAAAAAGTAGAAGATGTATCGGTGGTGATATTGTTGCCTTTGTTTTTTGTATTTACGGGACTTCGTACTCAAATTGGACTGTTGGAAGATGCTAATTTGTGGAAGGTAACGGGCTTGATTATCGTGGTAGCAGTGGTAGGGAAATTTTTCGGGAGTGCCTTGGCATCAAAATTTGTGGGACATAGTTGGAAGGATAGTTTATCGATTGGAGCGTTGATGAATACGCGCGGCTTGATGGAGTTGGTGGTGTTGAATATTGGGTATGATTTAGGAGTGTTGACGGCTGAGGTTTTTACGATGATGGTGATTATGGCTTTGGTGACCACCTTTATGACAGGGCCGGCTTTGGATTTGATCAATTATGTGTTCAAGACTAAAACGCATTTTGAACCCAATACGATAGTCAATAAAAATAAATATAAAATATTACTTTCATTTGCTACGGCTGAAAAAGGAAAGGCGTTGCTGAAAGTTGCGCATAGTTTGGTCAAAAAGCAAACGACGAATTCGGTGGTTACTGCGATGCATTTGACATTGAGTTCGGAATTGCATTCGTTTGATTGGAAAGATTATGAAAAAGAAGCTTTTTTGCCAGTACTGAACGAGTCGGAAATATTAAATCAAAAAATATATACCCATTTTAAAGTTTCCAACGATATCAATGATGATATTGTTGATACAGCGACTAAAGGCGATTACGATTTGTTGTTGATCGGGTTGGGACAGTCGATATTTGATGGGACTTTGTTGGGGAAAGTGTTAGGGTTTACTACTAGAATTATTAATCCAGATCGAATAATTGATAAGATTATAGGGAAAGAAGGTTTGTTCGAAAATTCGCCTTTTGATGAAAGCACTCGACATATCATTGCTAATTGTAAAATGCCTGTTGGGATATTAGTGGATAAGGGATTGCAGGAAATGGAGTCGGTGTTTATTCCGATTTTTGGGAATGAGGATGCTTTTTTGATGGAATTTGCACAAAAATTAATTCACAACAATGGTTCTCAAATTACCATTTTGGATGTTCAGGATCAAATAAAAAACACTACTAGTTTGCAAGAATCTATTCGTGCAATTGAGCAAATTGCTCCAAATCATATTATGATTCGACAAGAACGAATGATTAAAAAAGAGTTTTTAGAGCAACAGGATTTGATGATTATCAGTTTGGAGAATTGGAAGAAGTTAATCGATTCCCAGCATGTTTGGTTGAATTACTCGCCTTCAATATTGATTGTGAAACCTTAGTTTTAGAGGAAAGAAGCAAGAGGCAAGAAGAAAGATGTTGTGGTTAGAGAATAGAGAATAGAGACAAATAAACGGAATGGAAGAAAGAGGCAAGAAGCAAGAAGCAAGATTTTGTGGAATGTTGCGGAAGACATATTGGTAGCAAAATGATTGATAATAACAAGGAGCCCCGTAGGGACGGCATATATCAAGAGCTAAATCACGATAGAAAGTTACGTCTCGAAACCTGTCAGGTTTACTAAAAAACACAAAATATAGAAACAGTTTAAAATCGGTCAACACTAATCAGAGAAGTTCAAATAGAGAATAGAGGATGGAGTGGGGAGTGTATTGAGTAGATGAAAGAGCGAGAAGCGAGAAGCGAGCTGTTGAGGTTGTAACTTTTGGTTGTAACTCCTGATTGTGATTTGTTGGGGATGGGTTTTTGAATTTACTCTTACGGCGAATGATGTTGCTGGCTTAACTCGTATCATGAATCGGTGGGTAAAAAAAATAGTTGGATATGTTGTATTTAATGTATCTTTCCTTCTTGAAAAAAAATCTTGTTTTATGAAAATACGTCCAATAGCAATAGCTGATAATGCTTCTGTAGCGGCGCTTATTCGAGGGGTGTTGGAAGAGCATGATGTTCCTAAGGTAGGGACGGCCTATGCGGATCCACAATTGGATTATATGTGTCAGGCTTATGAGCAATCTCGGTCGGTTTATTATGTTGTGGAAGAGGAGGGGCGTATCATTGGCGGAGCTGGAATTAGTCCTTTAGAAAACTCCGATGCGAATATTTGTGAATTGCAAAAGATGTATTTTTTGGAAGTTGCAAGGGGACGTGGTATTGGAGAACAGATGATTCGTTTGTGTTTGCAAAAGGCTAAAGAATTTGGTTTTGATTCGTGTTATTTGGAAACAATGACGGATATGTTAGCAGCACAAAAGCTCTATAAAAAGATTGGATTTGAATACCTTTGCAATCCATTAGGCAATACGGGACATTCCAGTTGTCCTGTTTGGATGTTGTTGGATTTAAATAAATTTGCCTGAACTCAATATGCGAATCAAACTTTTAAAAGAAAAATTTATACAAAGGCTTCTGCCCGTATACGATGCTATGGAGGCCGAGAGTTTTTTTTATCTTGCCTTGGAACAATGGCAGCAATTAAAGCGTATTGATTTGGCTTTACAGCCTGAATTAGAATTTTCCGAAGTGCAATTGTTGCAGTGGGAACGGTTACAACTGGATTTGTTACAACAACAACCTATTCAATATTTGTTGGGACAAACTGAATTCTGCGGACTGAAGTTTGAAGTTACGCCGTCCACTTTAATTCCACGTCCTGAAACGGAGGAATTGGTTTCGCTTATTGTTAAGGAACACCCGCAATTTACAGGACGTCTATTGGATATAGGTACAGGAAGTGGTTGTATTGCGATAAGTTTAGCGCATCAATTGCCCAATGCGCAAGTAACGGCAATTGATGTTTCCCCAGAAGCTCTAGTAATTGCTTCTAAAAATGCAATTCAAAATAATGTTGAGGTTGTGTTTGTGCTTGAAGATATTTTGCAAACGGAAGAATTAACTGCTTCCTACGATATTATTGTTTCGAATCCTCCTTATGTTCGTGAGTTAGAGAAAGAGGAAATTCAATCGAATGTATTGGAATATGAACCTCATTTGGCTCTTTTTGTTTCGGATGATGATCCGCTTTTATTTTATCGCAAAATTGCTCAATTGGCGAAAAAGAGTTTGCTTCCTAATGGACAATTGTATTTTGAAATTAATCAATATTTGGGTAAGGAAACTGTTGAATTGTTGCTCGATTTGAATTTTACAGAAATACAACTATTGAAGGATTTTTATGGAAATGATAGGATGGTGTGTTGTGTTTTTAGGTTGTAGGTTTTTTTTAGGTTTTAGGGTTGGAGTTAGGGTTAGGGTCTGAATTACTATTGTGCTTATCTTTGTTGGATGGGCATTTTTTTTGAATCCTTATTGGGTTGCTTTATGGATGAACATAGGTTGTTTCCATAAAATCTATATGAACTTTCCTGATTAATGTTGACCGAATTCTAATTGTTTTTGTTTTGTTTTTTCCAACCCTCGCAGGGTTTTAAACCCTGCGAGGGTTCGAGACGTGAATGTCTATTGTGATTATAGCTCTTGATGGATATCGCCCCTGAGGGGACTTTCAAATTCTACAATATTCCACAAAATCTTGCTTCTTGCTGAACTTCCCTGATTAATGTTGACCGATTTCTAATAGTTTTTTTTATATCTTATCCAACCCTCGCAGGGTTTTAACCCTGCGAGGGTTCGAGACGTGAATAGTTACCGTGATTATAGCTCTTGATGGATATCGCCCCTGATGGACTTTCAACTTCTACAATATTCCACAAAATCTTTCTTCTTTTTCTACTATTTAACCACACAATCTTGTTTCTTGCTTCTATCCTCTATCTTCTAAAAAACTTTGTTGAATAATTGTAACAAAAGCTGTACTTTAGTGTCAAACTTCGTCTATGGTAGGATTATTTAAAGAAAACGTAAAAATTGCATTTGGTTCGATTCGAACACAGCTTCTTCGTACGATATTAACAGTTGTAATTATTGCCTTTGGAATTATGGCTTTGGTTGGAATTTTGACAGTAGTTTCCGCTTTGGAGAACACTTTGAATTCCAATTTTGCATCGATGGGTGCGAATACTTTTAATATCAATCAATATGCTTTTAAAACTCGTCAACACGGAGGCGATGAAATTGAGAAAATCAATCCAATTATATCCTATCCTGAAGCACGAGCTTTTAAAGAAAAATTCAAATTTCCATTAACGCATACTTCTCTATCTTTTACAGCAACTACTGCTGCTGAGGTTAAATTTGAATCTACTAAAACAGATCCTGAAATTCAAGTATTGGGTGTTGATGACTATTTCACAGTTAATTCAGGACTTGAAGTGGCTCAAGGGCGAAATTTTAATCCTTTTGAAATTAGCAATAACGATTATGTGTGTGTGTTAGGTTCTGATTTTGCTTCCAAAGGTTTGCTTAAAGATGTCAATCCATTAGATAAAATCATCTCTGTTCGCGGAGCTAAATTCCGTGTTATAGGAGTGTTGAAAGAGAAAGGATCTACTTTTGGGAATAGTCAGGATTTAAGAATGTTGATTCCTATTCAAGTGGCTCGATCCTTATTTTCTGCTCCAAATATCAATTATACCGTTAGTTCGATGGTGGATAAGAAAGAATTGCTCGATCAAGCGATTGATCAGGCGACTGTAAGTTTTAGAAAAATTAGAAAATTAAATCCAGTTGAGGATGATGATTTTGCCATTTCAAGAAGTGATGATTTGGTACATCGAATTGCAGAAATGACAGGAGTATTGAGTTGGTCTGCGTGGGTCATTGGAATTATTACAATATTAGGATCATCGATAGCCTTGATGAATATTATGATTGTATCCGTAACAGATCGTACTCGTGAAATTGGAGTTCGTAAATCATTGGGAGCAAAAAAGAGTACTATTGCTTGGCAGTTTTTTGTAGAAACGCTTTTGATCAGTCAATTTGGAGGGATGTTAGGTGTGTTGTTGGGAATATTGATTGGCTTTGGAATTTCCACGGGACTTGACTTTGTATTTGTAATTCCATGGAAGGCGATTATGGCTGCTTTTATCACTAGTTTTATTGTGGCTATTGTGTCAGGGCTTTATCCCGCACTTAAGGCTTCAAAACTCGATCCTATAGAAGCACTTCGATATGAGTAGCATTATGTTTTCTTGCTTTAGAAATCCTATTGTAATTGCTATTTAAATATGTAAATTTGTGGGCTAATCATTGAAATATATTTCAAAAGATTAGTTTAAACATTTAACGAATCATTCATGGCTCAAAAACCATCTATCCCTAAAGGTACCCGAGATTTTTCCCCTATTGAAGTAGCGAAACGCAATTATATCATTGCGATTATGAGAAATCATTTTGAAAAATTCGGATATCAACCCATCGAAACACCTTCTTTTGAAAATTCAGATACCCTAATGGGTAAATATGGAGAAGAAGGCGATCGATTAATTTTTAAAATCCTTAATTCAGGAGATTTTTTAGATAAAATACCAACTGAAGAATTACAGGAAATAAATTATAAAAAATTAACAGGCAAAATATCTGAAAAAGCACTTCGCTATGATTTGACAGTGCCTTTTGCTCGTTATGTAGTGCAACATCAAGGAGAAATCGAATTTCCTTTTAAACGTTATCAAATCCAACCTGTTTGGCGTGCTGACCGACCTCAAAAAGGGCGTTTCAGAGAGTTTTACCAATGTGATGCCGATGTCGTTGGTTCAACATCATTATGGCAAGAAGTGGAATTGATTCAGTTGTATGATGCGGTTTTTGCAGCATTAGGTTTGAATGGAGTGACCATCAAAATCAATAATCGCAAAATTCTTTCCGGTATTGCTGAGGTGATTGGTGCTTCGGACAAGCTAATTGATTTTACAGTTGCTTTGGATAAACTTGATAAAATAGGTGAAGAGGGCGTTAAAAAAGAAATGCTTGAAAAAGGAATTTCAGGAGATGCCTTAATGAAAGTACAACCCTTGTTTCAATTCGATGGTTCTATTCAAGAAAAAATAGGGAAGTTGTCTCTGCTTTTGGCTACTTCTGAAGAAGGTCAAAAAGGAATTCAAGAGATGCAATTTGTATGTGATAAGGTGTTGCAATTAGGATTGATAAAGGCGAATTTGGATTTGGATGTGACATTAGCACGTGGATTGAATTATTACACTGGAACGATAATAGAGGTAGCGGCACCTGCAGGAGTAGCTATGGGATCAATAGGAGGTGGAGGTCGTTATGATGACTTAACTGGGATATTTGGCTTGAAAAATATGAGTGGTGTAGGAGTTTCATTTGGACTGGATAGAATTTATTTGGTATTAGATGAATTGAATTTATTTCCAGAAACGGTTACTAATGGAACGCAAGTACTTTTCCTAAATTTTGATGAAGCCGCTGCATTTGAAGCGATGAAAGCGATACAGCAATTGCGAAATCAAAATATTAAAGTGGAGTTGTATCCGGATGCAGCTAAAATTGACAAACAATTCAAACATGCCGAAAGAAGAGGCATTCCATTTGTAGTTAAAGAGATTTTAAATGAGGAATTCACACTTAAAAATTTGATTTCAGGAGAACAAAAGAAAGTGACGATGAAAGAGCTTGTCACTATACTTCAATAGTTTTGAATTTAGATATATTAAAAAAGCCCCGATAGGGGCTTTTTTTAATGGACTTATGATAAGAGCTTTTTACTTAATGATTAGCTTTTTGCTTAAGCTACCTGCAGTAGTATTGATTCGAGCAATATATGTACCTTCACTCAATTGTTTTACTGGGAATTGAAGATAGCTTTGATCATCAGATTGGTCTACTTTCCAAGTTGAAACTACTTGACCTAAAATATTGATTAAATCAACTGAAGTTATATTAGTTTCTTCAGCGCTATTTTTAATTGTCAACATTGAATTAGAAGAACTAAATGCAATTTGAATATTAGAGTTTAAATCAAAGCTAGGAGCACTTAAGGCATTTTCTTTGAACGTTAAGAAGAAGCGATTTTCAATAGTTCCTAACGGCAAATCAAGAGTAATGGCATTGTTGGTGATTTCATTATATACATTAGTAACATTATCATAAATGTACATTCGATCGCCATTTTGGAAGTTTTCTTTGTCGTCGACCATAAATTGAACCGTACCGGCTACATTTGTAACCACTCCTAAAGGATATACATTGTTTTCATTGTAAAATCCTTCTCCAGAAATATTCAAATGAACGCCATTATTGATAAAATACATATCGTTCGGTTGGTTGTCAATATGCTCCCCATCATAACCAACATCAATGCCGCTAGTAGCATTGTTTTCCATAAACCCTAGAAGAGTTTGTCTGTGGTAATTAGCATTATCGGTGAAGCCTAATCGTAATTTTCTATATGAAGTAATTGCCGCTTCATGTGGATCTTCAGCATTGTTTGATAAAGGATAAGCTTCTTGACTAGGATCAACTACGACTGAATTACTGTTTTTGAACATATAATTAGAGTTGGCATCACTCTCTTTTACAAAGATTCTTTGATCATTGTTAAAAGTAATCGTTCCTCCTACAGCTGAGCCAGACACGAAAAATCCTTGCCCTACAGGGATATAACGACCAGCAGTACGAGAGCTGCTTCCTAATCCGCTGATTCCCGCTGGTGATACAGGAGGAGTTCCTCCAACCAAAGTTCGAGTAGCATAACCACCTTGATACGCGATCAAGTTGTGACTTGTATTGGTGCTGTAATGTTGCCAGAAATATAATGTACCAGTTGTTGAAGTCAAGTTAGCATTAATAAAAGCATTTGCATCAATAGCTGAAGCATAAGGATTACCACACAAATTCAAATTAGCAGCACTAATAGAAGAAGTGATAGGCCCGTTGTATGGTTTTCCAACAAAGGTATAGTTTTGAGTTGTGTTTGCAGTACCACTTCCCTTCATGGTATATCCTTGAGCAGGATTCAAACTTCCAGAAGAACCTACTGATTGCCAATTGGCATAACTGTTAGAAACATTTTGGAATTTGTATATCCAATAACTGCTTAGAGTAATAGGAGAGGTTGGGCTTCCATTCAATCCAGAAGTCCAAGTAATGTTTTGTGGTGTTGAGGTGGTTCCATCTTTCATTACCCCAGCAACAGTATATGCATTGTTGTTTGTAGTGTTGTTAATTGGTCCTACTGGTGATGACCAGTAGTTGTAATTGTAGATGTTGTTTTGACCTTGTTGATCTCTTTCAATCGATCCAGCACTAGTTGCATCCACTACACTATTAATAGTTTGTACCAATTGCGAAGCTCCTTGTAAATCAATTTTTCCATTTAATTGTAAATACCAATCATTTTGAATTTTGGTATCGTTATTCATCGTTACTGTTTTGCCAGCATCGACAATCATACCCAAATCGATATTGTTAGAAGTTTCAGTGATGTCGTGTTTTACTTGAACGATAGACCAATCTTGATCCATAATATCCATTCCTCTAACATCATTGGATGTGTCATTTACTGCAGTAGCAAAATTCCCCGTTTGTTTAGTTACAAAAGGTAATGGTGCTTGTTGGTAATTGATGTTTTTATTATTGTAAATTTTCATTCCAGTACCCACATCAATGGTTGAAGTGGTTAGATCATCAATAATGTCATTTTTGTAAACGTCCATTTTGAAATAACGCAATAGGTTACTGAAAGGAAGCGAACCAATATCCATCGGGATGATAGCGCCTCTAACTTGTGAACTGGTGTTTTGTATTTCTTGATACACCATTTTTTGTAATTGAGCATCAGTTAATGCTACATTGAAAATACGCAATTCATCGATTTTTCCTTTGAAGTACTTAGTGCTAGTGCTTGGGTCTTTTCCAATAGTTAATTTAGAACCATCAGATGTAACTGTTCCGGAAGCAGAGGTACTCGCTACCATTAATCCATTTAAATATAATTTCAAACTTCCACCACCATAAACAACACCAACATGGTACCACTGATTTGTGTTTAATGTTTTAGTAGAAAAAGATAAAGTAGTTGAGTTAATATTTGCTTCTATATTTTTAGAACTGTTGATTCGCAATTGCAAATTGTTTTGTCCAACAATAACCCCTGTTGAAGAAAAAGTACTATTCAAATCAATCCAGGCCATTAAAGTAGCATTTGATAAACCATCAAGAATTTGAACGTTTTCTTGACCATAATCATTTCTGCCGTCAAAATCCAAAAATAGTTTGCGATTAAAGTCTCTTGGTGATCCGTATAAACTGGTGTTGGTGTCCATAACATCCAAAATTCCATCTTTGTCAATATCTGTTGATCCTTCAATTGTACCATTGTTGTCGGTATCTAAAGCAGCATATAGTGTAGTTGAAATATCATAAACTCCAGCTGTTTTAGAACTCACTTTTAAATAATCAGGATTTCCTGAACCTAAAGTATTTGTTGGGGTCGTTTTTGAACTGTTTCCAAATCCAACATAATTGTCAAATGGAGCTAAGATACCATCAGAATCAGCATCAGTTCCTTCTCCTTGTCCGTCGCAATTGATATCTCCATCTCCGTTGGTTAAACCAGCTTCATCAACATCAAATACTGCATCGTTATCAGAATCTAAGTCCAAATAGTTTGGAACCGCATCGCCATCAAAATCTTTTGTAGTATGTGAAGCATAATAGGCTTCCACTGTGTCATGCCAGCCATTGTAATTGTTGTCGATCCAAACTCCAGCAGTCATATCCATTTTGTCTTTTCCGTTGCTTAATGCAGCCCAACCGTCTTCTATAATTCCACCAATTCCATCATTATCAGAATCCAAATCCAATACATCGGCAACACCATCTTGATCGGTGTCTGTTAATTTTTGAGTAATTAAAATATCATCTAAAGCCAAGTCATTTCCAATTCCTCCTACCTGATTGTTTTTGAAAATAATTGAAAATCCAGTAGTGCTTGGAGTAAATGTTGCGGAATATTGTTTCCAATCTGAAGCTGTTGGTGTAGCGGCACTTGGAGCAATGTCTCCAGTAGTAATGGTGCTGATTAAGTTGTTGCTTAGGTCTCTAAATTCAACCGTAATGTTGGGTCTGTAACGCGTTGCAATCCCTGGAGCATCGGCACGGTCTAAGTTTAATATCCAAAAGCTATAGGTTAATGGAGCATTTGGAATAACCCCTTGAAATACGGTTCTATAAAATTCGTCGGTAATATTACTAGTAGCATTAAAAATGGCCATTCTACCATTAGTGTCGGTTGTATGGTCCGTTCCTTGGTACCAATATTGAGGTGCCCATGAAGCTACTGCTAAAGAACCTGATTCGTAATTAACGGTGTATTGACCATCATTTACATCAATAGCTGTATCACATTCATCTGCTGCCTGAGCTGTAGTTCCGTCTTCATAACAATAGGTCGTTGAAGCCGTAGGTACATTTACATTAATACGAGCTCTTGTTGTTCCAACACCAAATGTTTCATTTAATAAAACAACATTCAAACTCGTTCCTGTGGCTGATCCCGAAGCAAAATTTTGTTCAACAGTATCTGGAATACCATCATTGTCATCATCACTATCTAAGTTGTTGTAAATTCCATCTCCATCAGTGTCAGGAAATGCCTGAACTCCAACACCAGTAACTCTAAAGGTGTATGGGTTTTTGTTTGCTGAAGGGTCATTATTGGTGATGCTAATATCTGCTGTTTTTACACCAATTGATGAGGGATTAAAAGTCACTACAAATGTCGATGAACTTCCAGCGGCTATAGTTGCGTTTGGTTGAGTAGTTATAGTAAAGTCAGTTCCAGAGATACTCACGATTGGAGATCCTGATAAGCTTAAACTTGTATTTCCAATGTTTTCAATTGTAAAAGTACGTGCAATAGGAGAGTTAACGTTTGTTGAAATAAAATCAGTCCAATCAGTTGTTATAGGTGATGTATCATCATCTACAATGATATTGTTATTTCCTTTTACATTCATATATGGCATTTGGCAAGTGATGGTTATTTGACCACTTCCCCCTGCACCACCAGCACTTGAGCCACTAGTAGAACGGTAAGCGCCACTGCCCCCGCCACCTGGATTTGAACCCGTAGTACCAACTCCTGTGGAGCCACTTCTACCAGCTCCTCCGCTTCCTCCTCCTGTTGGAGCAGTAGCCCCTGTGGCATTTGTGGCATTTACTCCAGACAAAGCGTTTCCTGCTGATGAACCACCACCACCACCAATAGTACCTGAACCAGTTGCTCCATTTCCGCCATTAAAGGTGACTAATCCAATACTTCCTGAAGCTAAACCTCCTGTTGCACCTGTGGTAGTATTATCGGCTACACTAGAGCCTCCCTTTGCTAGAAGGGTAGTTGTATTGACAAAATAGGTATCGCCGCCAGGGCTTGAGGTCGTTGCTCCAGCTCCAACTACAAATGAGTAACTGTTACCAGGAACCACGGTAAAGGTGTTTCTTGCATAAGCGCCGCCACCGCCACCGCCACAAGCTCCAGTAGAAGTAGCTCTAGCGCCTCCTTTTCCACCGCCACCCCATGCTTCTACTGTGATAGAAGTAACGCCTGAGGGTATGGTGTAGGAACCACTTGAGGTGAATGATTGTGTAATAGCTTGCCCAAAACTAAATGAGCCTATTAACATAGTGAATATAAGTAGAATTTTTTTCATAACTATTTGGGGGTTTTGAAACTTTTAGTTTGGAAAATAATTTTTTTAATTTTTATTTAATAACTAGCCCACAAAGGTACGCTTTGAATGATGATTTATAATTTTTTTACCGACGAAATACTTAAATAGTCGACAAAGATATAAATATATTTTATTTTGTAAGAAAAAAACTTCGTAAAAAATCTATTTTTTGTTTGTAAAATTAATTCTACAATGTATTATGTAATATCTTAATTAAAAACAAGTTAATGGATTTGAAGAAAAAATCATCATAAATTAACTTTGAGCTAATTTTGAATTTACAAATAATATCAAAATGACTTTCTAATTTGATTATTGTAATTGTTTTGTTTGAAATTATCTAATAAGTATTTATTGTAAGATGAACTATATAATATTTGTTAAATTATTGAATTAATACTTTTTTGGAATTTATTGATGTGAGATTAATTTGAGTGAATTGAATTTAAAAGTTTAATCAACATACTTGAGATACCTATACTCAATATTAAATATGATTAAAATGAATTAAAAAGATTGGTCACAAAGAAAATTTTCAACAACCACTTCAATTGCAAGTGATTTAGTTCTTCTAAATCCCCAAAGGAACAATGAAAGTTGAGGGATTGCTAAAGAAGATTGTTATAAACGGTTGCAGATTCGTTATTGTCAATAGGTTTTTCTGAAAAAGAACTACTACAAATAGGGGTGGGAATTATTGTAGGTTTTTTGATACGGCTACTCAAGTGTGATTTTTGTATTTTTGTTTGGATAATAAAGTGAAACAAAAATTCAATTATTTTTCATATTTGCTAATGTTGTTTCACCAAATATTATGCATTTATAACCACACTCTAAATAGAAATTATGAATTTTGACTTCACAGAAAGTTATATTTTAGAAAACAAATTTGTCTTATTGAGACCAATAGAACTAAAGATAAATGCATTATGCCAACAGAAGAAGCAAATAATATCCAACTATTCAAATCTATTTTAATCCTTTTTCATTTGTGTTTCTACTTGCAGGAAAAAACGGATATCATATTGTTTTAGAAACTTTAAACACTGAAGAAGCAACCTATGTATGGCATTTTGATAATAACAAACAAAAACTTCCAAAAAAACTTAATTCAAGTTGACAGTGATCTAAATGACATCAAGAATAATGGCCGACAATTTTTCATAGAAAAGCAGCCAATTAATTTCAGCAAAACACTCCACGATTATTCTGCAGATAGAAAAGGATTTGTTGTTTGGAAAAATTTACTTGAAGAAAGACTTTTTTGATAAAAAAGATAAAGAAAAAACTTTTAGAACCTCTAGCAGTAATATAAAATCTCCCGCCGTCAACGTTATAATTCCCGTCGTCAATGTTATTATTCCCGCCGTCAACATTATAATTCCCGCCGTCAACGTTATAATTCCCGCCGTCAACATTATAATTCCCGTCGTCAACGTTATAATTCCCGTCGTCAACATTAAAATTCCCGTCGTCAACGTTATAATTCCCACCGTCAACGTTATAATTCCTACCGTCAACATTATAATTCCCGCAGTCAATGTTATAATTCCCACTGTTTACTATAACACTAACGCTAAATTACTAACGTACTGCTCACGTCCTATTACCACACCGAACCTACAATCCAAAACCCAAAAAACCCTTAACAACCAAATGTTAAGGGTTTTTTCTTGTAGCGAGGACGGGAGTTGAACCCGTGACCTCAGGGTTATGAATCCTGCGCTCTAACCAACTGAGCTACCTCGCCATTATTTGAAGTCGTATTCAAATCGGGTGCAAATATAAAACTTATATCAGAGGATGCAAATATATGAGCAAAAAAAAAATATTTTTTATTGGTTACTTTTTAGAAATAAAAATTATATATTTCGCCAAAAATTACTTACATGTTAGAAAAAGTCCGATACGAAATAGAATTCCCAATCAATTCTTCCCCACAACTTTTATATCAATATATTTCTACACCTTCTGGATTACAGGAGTGGTTTGCTAATACAGTTAATTCGCGCGGTGAATTCTTTACTTTTGAGTGGGATGATACCGAGGAAAATGCTCGATTAGCTTCTAAAAAAAGCGGCGAAAAAGTCAAGTTCAAGTGGATAGACGACAATAAAAAAGATACTGAATATTTCTTTGAATTGCGCATCTTAGAAGATGAAATTACTAAAGATGTTTCCCTTATGGTAATCGATTTTGCCACGGAAGATGAAATTGAAGAGTCAAAGCAATTATGGGAAAATCAAGTTTCCGATTTGAAACACGTTATTGGTTCTGCTTAAAAGCTTTTTTAATACTATATTTGTCCCGATTTAATCGGGATTTTTTTATGGTAAATTTTAATGGAACGCTACTTCCTGAGGAAGCGAATGTTTTAGGAGCTAATAGAGGTTTTCTTTTCGGTGATGCCGTTTTTGAAACAATTAAAGTGGTTAATAACAAAATATTATTTTTTGAAGATCATTATTTTCGTTTAATGGCTTCGATGAGGATTGTCAGAATGGAAATCCCTATGAATTTTACCTTAGAATTTTTAGAACAATCCATTCTTGATTTAGTGCAAACCAATGAATTACTACTCGCAGCAAGAGTCCGAATGACTGTTTTTAGAAATGGTGACGGCTTGTACACTCCTCAAGACCGCTCTGTTTCCTACATTATCCAATCCACCGCCTTAGATTCGGTCGCTTATCAAATGAATACTTCGACTCCCTACGAAGTGGATTTATACAAGGATTTTATGGTTCCCAAACAACTGCTGTCAACAATCAAAACCAATAATAGAATGGTTAACGTATTAGCGGGTGTTTTTGCCAAAGAAAACAATCTGAACAGTTGTCTATTGGTTAATAACGAAAAGAATGTTATAGAAGCCTTAAATGGCAATCTATTTATGGTAGTGAACAACGTCTTGATTACTCCCCCAATCTCCGATGGAGCTTTGAATGGAATAATGAGAAAACAAATTCTCGATTTGGCTAAAAGTTTAAATGACATTGAAGTTGTTGAAAAATCAATCTCCCCTTTTGATTTACAAAAAGCCGATGAATTGTTTGTTACCAATATCATTCTTGGAATTCAACCCATCACTAAATACAGAAAGAAAGAATTTTCAACCGCTATTGCTTCAACTCTTTTGGGAAAATTAAATCAAACAATTAGCATTTAATTCAAAATAGGATTTTCCGGCGCGTTGGACCAAATTGCATATTCTCCTCCTAAGGCAATGATTCTTTTTTTCCAAAAATCTATCGAAGGTATTTTTAATAAATCTTTCCGAGAATCATTTTGTTGTATAATCCAAGAGTTGGTTTCTAATTCTTCCTCTAATTGAAGGGCGCTCCATCCAGAATAGCCAAGGAAAAATCGAATTTTATCTCTTTCTATTGCGCCTTGATTGATGAGGTTCTTAGTGGTTTCAAAATCACCTCCCCAATAAATGCCGTTAGCAATTTCAATACTATCAGGTATTAGATCTGGGATAGTGTGTATAAAATATAAATTATCTTGCTCCACAGGGCCACCATTATAAATTTTAAATGATGCGTCGATCTCAGGGATAAGCTCAGTTAAAGTATAGCTTAATGGTTTGTTGAGTATAAACCCTATACTTCCTTCATTACTGTGGTCGGCCAATAAAACTACCGCTCTATTAAAGGATACATCGCCTATTATTGAGGGTTCAGCTATTAGTAAATGCCCTTTCTGAATGTTGTTTTCTGTGGTCATACACTTAAAGTTTTAATAAAAATATAAAAAAATAATCTACTAACAAAAAAAATCACGCCCTAAGACGTGATTAATTTATATCAAAAATTAAAGCTTTATTAGTTTACAGAACCTTCTAATTCAGCACCAGCTTTAAATTTAACTACATTTTTAGCAGCGATTTTGATTGTTTTTCCTGTTTGTGGGTTTCTTCCATCTCTAGCAGCTCTTTTAGAAACTGACCATGATCCGAATCCTACTAAAGAAACTCTACCTCCACTTTTCAAAGTAGATCCTACGTTTCCTAAAAATGACTCTAAGGCTAATTTTGCAGCAGCTTTTGTAATTCCTGCATCAGCAGCAATAGCATCGATTAATTCTGATTTGTTCATAAGAATAGTTATTAATTGTTGGTTAAACATTTTTTTGTTAATCAAAACAAATTTAGTAGAAAATACACACTACACAAGTGATAACCATCATTTTTCGACTTTTTGTTGATAACTCACTTATTTTGTTGATAAAAACAGTAAATAAAACGCTTATTATTGGTATTTCTCTGTGTTTATATGGCTTACAGCGCTATTGTTCCCTCGGAAATGAGCATTCCATTTAAGAATTCTGACGTCTTCATTCTCTTTTTATTTGGATATTGTAAACTTAATACCTCTATAAACCCTCCTTTAACGGCAATTTTTATTTCTTTCTTTGTAGTAATTATTTTTCCAACAGGCAAATCGTGCTTTTCTTCAAGGATTTGTGCTTCGTATATTTTAACACTGTAACTTTCATTTGCATCGTTGAAATAACACCAGGCAGCGGGGTAGGGGGAAAGTCCTCGGATTAAGTTGTGAATTTCCTCAGCGCTTTTGTTCCAATCTATTTTACAATTCTCCTTATTGAGTTTGTAAGCTGTTTTAATATCAGGATGATCCTTTTGGATTTGTGTTTTGACAGTGCCTTTTTCAATCAAGGAAAGTGTTTCAACAACTGTTTCACTTCCCAAATGCATCAAGCGATCGTGCAGCTCTACAGCGTTTTCATTACTGTCTATAGGTGTTTCTTTACTCAATATCATTGCCCCAGTGTCAATTTTGTCATCAATAAAAAAACTTGTAACTCCTGTTTGGGTTTCACCGTTGATGATAGCCCAATTGATAGGCGCTGCTCCTCGGTAATTAGGAAGCAAGGAGGCGTGTAAATTAAAAGTACCTAAGGCTGGCATTTTCCATACTACTTCAGGCAACATTCGGAAAGCAACCACCACTTGCAAATTAGCATTCCATTTTTTTAAATCTTCTAAAAAAATAGGATCCTTCAAATTGGTCGGTTGCAATAACGGTAGATTGTTTTCAAGCGCGTATTCCTTCACTGCCGAATATTTGGTTTTTTGACCTCTCCCTGCGGGTTTGTCAGCCACCGTAATAACACCTACTACTGTGTAGTTAGCTTTGATTATTGTATCTAAAATCCCAACTGCAAATTCGGGAGTTCCCATAAAAACGATGCGCAATTTTTCCATTATTTTTTTATTGAATACCTATTAGAAGCTTGGATGATGATGATATCCTCTTCCAATAATTTTTGAAGTGCAAATATAATAGCGTCTTTAGGATATTGAAGTGTTTTTTGAAGTTCTCTTGAATTTAATTCTTGATTTTCCAAAAGAGATAGTATTTCCTCAGAAATATTTTGGGGTTTGCTTTTTGTTTTTTGTGATAAACAATAGGAGCAAATGCCACAATTAGCATCACTGTTTTCTCCAAAATAACGAAGTAACAATCGGCTTTTACAAGTATCCTTTTCCTGTGTGTAATACAACACCGATTTTAATTTTTTTACTTTTAATTCGTTTTGAGCTACAAGGTATTTCGAAACTCGATTGATTGTTCTTTCGTCTTCTCGTGGTTCATTGAAAGTAATTGTCGTGTCGTTGGTTTTGGCGTTGTAATCAATAATTAGTTTTTCGTTTAATTTTTTTAATAAAATCAATACTTCATCTTCTTTTCGATTTGATTTTTTTGAAATTAAAGAAGGATTAATAGCAATGGCATTTTCATAAATACCAGGATAGGTGCGCAAAATAGCCAATACTATTTCTTCGTCATTTGGATTCAAACTCATATAACGTATCACTTCTTTGGAAGCTATGGTAAACTGTACTTTGATTCGTTCTGAAAATTCTTGAGACATGGTGATGATGCCTTGTCGATCCAAAAACTGTATCGCATTAAAGGTTTTTATAGTGTTGAGGTTGTACTTCACACAGAAAAAATTCAAATTAAAGTTGTATTGTTCATCTACTCCTTCGCCGTATGCTATTTGAAAAAAATTACACAATTTGACAAAAACAGTATTCAAAAAAGCTTTGTCAGGTAATACATTGATGAATTGCGCACGAATAGTAATATAATCGGAAGGGCTAGTGAGCAATACCGCATAAGCGCGATCTCCATTTCTACCCGCTCTTCCTGCTTCCTGATAATAATTCTCTAAGTTTAGAGGCAAATTCAAATGAAGCACAGTTTTGACATTGGCTTTGTCAATCCCCATTCCAAATGCATTGGTAGCAACCATTACTTGTGCCTTTTCATCCATCCAAAGATTCATATTGGTTTCCTTTTCTTTATACGATAATCCACCGTGATAATAAGTAGCCGTAAATCCTAAACTACGCAATTGATTGGCTAGTTCCCAGCAACTTTTTCTGTTGACTACATAAATTATTGAAGGAGCAGGGTTTTTTTCTAATATCTGTTGGGCTAAATGAAGTTTGTCTTCCACTTCATAAACCATATAAGCCAAATTCTCTCGACGGAATGATTTGAAATAAATGTTAGGCTGATTCAATTGTAATTGCTGAATCAAATCCTCTTGGACCGCTTTGGTAGCGGATGCCGTTAATGCTAAAAAGGGTGTTTTTGGGAAATATTCTTTTAATTGAGCAATTTTTAAATAGGACGGTCGGAAGTCATGTCCCCATTGCGACACACAATGTGCTTCGTCAATAGCTATTAAATTTACAGGAAGTTTTTTGATACGCTCCAATATCCAATCATTTTGTAATCTTTCAGGGGAAAGGTAAAGGAATTTATAATCGCCAAATTCACAATTATCCAATAAGTTAATGATTTCATTGGTAGAAATCCCGCCCGTTAAGGCAATAGCTTTAATTCCTTTTTTTTGTAAACCTTGAACCTGATCTTTCATCAAAGCCACTAATGGTGAAATGACAATACAAATACCTTCCATTAGTAATGCTGGAACTTGAAAACAAATCGATTTTCCACCGCCAGTAGGCATTAATCCAAAGGTGTCTTTTCCATCCAAAACGGATTGAATAATTTCTTCTTGTGGGCTTCTAAAGGTTTTGTGATTCCAATATTTTTGAAGAATCTCTATAGGTTTGGGCATCTTATAATAGTATAGTTACAGCGTCAATTGATGAACACCATAATACAAATTTAAACAAATTATTATTGTTTAGGCGTGGAGCTCTTTTAAGAGATAGTTAATACGTTCTTCAACCGTTCCTTTTGGGATTTCAATTAGTTGGTATCCGTAACTTTGATAGGTTTCTTTCAAGTGATCAAAAATTAGTTTTGCTTGCTCGTAGTTTTCATACCGCGCTTCATCACTAATGTATATTTCTTCCCAAGGTGGAAGAATGAATACTTTGGAATACTGATTCTCTTTACATGCTTGGTCGAAGAATGCAGGGTAGCTGTCCCCAATATAATGCATATACGCCAAAATATCAGGAATCCCTCGGTCAATAAATACCGTATTGTTTTCTTCAGCTAAGGCTTTTTGGTATTGTTTTTTTCTGCCTTCTAATAGTAGTTCACTAAATAGTAAAGGCTTTTCAAGAAAAAGTTGTTCTACACCTTGTTTTTTTGCTTCAAGGGTTATTTCACGTGATATTTCAGGATAACACACGTGACCATATTCGATTAACTTGTCGATAATGGTGGTTTTTCCTGTGCCAGGTCCCCCGGTAATAATCACAACTTCTTTTTTCAAACTTTTTTAAAATAAGGAGCAAATTTATTGAATCTATTTAGATAATGGAAGGTGTTTTGGATTATTTTATTTTTATTGTCACGGTTTCCTCTGGGAACTTGTCCTTTAAATACTAATTTCTAGAATTTAATTTTAAAAAATAATCCGCTCTTGTTTAAAAACAATATAATCTAACTTCAAAAAACGTATATTTGCGTTTATTTTTATGTAATAGAATGGATAAAAAGACTGAAGAATTTTACATTAGGCTGAAAGAAGAGTTAAATAATACATCAAATTGGCCTTCAGAATATCTCTATAAATTTATTGTTCCTACTGATCCCAAGAAAGTTGAAGAAGTTGAAAATGCTTTTGATAATATGGGAGCAGTAATTAAAACACATCAATCCAAAACCGGAAAATATACCAGTTTATCTGTTAATGTGACCATGGAGTCACCTCAGGATGTGGTCGAAAAATATATAGAAGTTTCTAATATTGAAGGTATAATATCACTATAATGGTTCCAAAATATATAAAAGAGAATGCCAATGACACCGTGCAGTATTTGGAATACAACGCGGAACGCTCTCATTTGATTATTCCTGAGTATGGCCGTCATTTGCAAAAATTGATCGACCAAGCAACCTTGATTGCTGATCGCGATGAGCGCAATAAAGCAGCTCGTTACATTATTCAAGTTATGGGAAGTTTGAATCCCCACTTGAGAGATGTGCCCGACTTTCAGCATAAATTATGGGATCAGATTTTTATTATGTCTGATTTCAAATTGGATGTCGACTCTCCTTATCCAATTCCAACACGGGATGTGATTAATTTGAAACCCGAACGATTAGCATATCCTCAAAAAAACCCTAAGTATCGTTTTTATGGTAATAATATCAAATATATGATTGAAGTTGCCAACAAATGGGAAGATGGAGATATGAAAAGCGGTTTGGTTAAGGTTATTGCCAATCACATGAAAAAATCCTATTTGAGTTGGAATAAAGACACCGTTACAGATGCGGTTATATTTGAACATTTATTTGAGCTTTCTGATGGAAAGATTAATTTAATCCAAAGTCAAGAAGAACTTTCGACTACTAACGATTTGATTCGTACCAATAAAAAAGTTTCTAATAAAACCTTGATGCCTCAACAAAAGAATCTAAAAATTCAAGGGTTTAAAAAACCTCAAAATGGCAAGAAACCATTTATCAAAAAAAACAATAACAATAATCCAAAATAAAGACAAGTAGAGGTCATTTTTTTATTTTATTAAAATAAAAACACAAAACCAATCTTACAACTATAAATAAAAATATGGGAACTTTTAAAATTGAAGGAGGCATTAGACTAAAAGGTGATGTTACACCACAAGGAGCTAAAAATGAAGCGTTGCAAATTCTATGTGCCGTACTTTTAACTCCAGAAAAAGTAACAATTAGCAATATTCCGGACATTATCGATGTCAATAAATTGATTGCGCTATTGGGGAATTTAGGAGTGAAAATGCAAAAGAATGGCCCTGGGTCTATTACTTTTCAAGCCGATGAAGTTAATGTAGCTTACCTTGAAACTGAAGCCTTCAAAAAAGAAGGAGGTTCTTTAAGAGGTTCAATTATGATTGTTGGTCCGCTTTTAGCTCGTTTTGGAAAAGGTTATATTCCTAAACCAGGGGGGGACAAAATCGGTAGACGCCGTTTGGATACCCATTTTGAAGGGTTTATCAACCTTGGTGCTAAATTCCGTTATGAAAAAGAAGACCATTTTTATGGTGTAGAAAATGAAGGCCGTTTGAAAGGTGCCTTTATGTTATTGGACGAAGCTTCAGTAACTGGTACTGCTAATATCGTTATGGCGGCAGTCCTGGCGGAAGGTATTACGACCATCTATAACGCTGCTTGCGAACCGTATTTGCAACAGTTGTGTAAAATGTTGAATTCTATGGGAGCCAAAATTGGCGGAGTAGGTTCCAATTTATTAACCATCGAAGGTGTAGAAAGCCTTGTAGGTTGTGAGCATAGAATCCTTCCTGATATGATCGAAATCGGTTCATGGATTGGATTGGCGGCTATGACTCGTAGTGAAATTACAATTAAAAATGTGAGCTGGGATAATTTAGGAGTGATTCCTAATGTATTCCGAAAGTTAGGAATTACTTTGGAACGTCGTGGAGATGATATCTATATTCCAACTCATGAGAATGGCTATGAAATCAAAACCGATATCGATGGTTCGATCCTGACTATTGCTGATGCTCCTTGGCCTGGTTTTACACCTGATTTGTTGAGTATCGTTCTGGTGGTTGCAACTCAAGCCAATGGTGATGTGTTGATCCATCAAAAAATGTTCGAAAGCCGTTTGTTCTTTGTGGACAAATTGATTGATATGGGAGCTAAAATTATGTTATGCGATCCGCATAGAGCGGTGGTTATGGGACATAATTTCAAGTCGCAATTAAAAGCGACAACTATGTCTTCTCCAGATATTCGTGCGGGAATTTCATTGTTAATTGCAGCGCTTTCTGCTAAAGGAACCAGTACAATTCAAAATATCGAGCAAATCGACAGAGGTTATGAACGTATTGACGAGCGTCTTCGCGCTTTAGGAGCTAATATTATTCGTGTATAATCGCGAAATACTATAATTTATGGAGGCACTTTTAGTGCCTCTTTTTAATTTATAATGATGGAAACCTATATTGTTGTTTTATTATGTTTGGCTGCTTTTTTTGCAGGCTTTGTTGATGCCATAGTAGGAGGGGGAGGTTTGATTCAAACTCCCGTTGCGATGGTATTGTTGCCTAATTTAGCAGTGTCATCCATCATTGGGTCTTTGAAAATACCAGCCTTTAGCGGTACTTTTTTTGCCGCCAAGCAATATTTGAAAGAAGTTCAAATCAATTGGAAATTATTGGCAATGATGGCGGTTATTGCTTTTTCAGCAGCTTTTATGGGTTCTAATTTATTGACTTTGGTCAGTAACCACTTTATGAAACCGTTGTTGTTGGTGGTGTTGTCTTTAATTGCTGTTTATACTTTTATCAAAAAGAATTTCGGCACCCATCAAGTAGTGAATTTAAGTGTTACTAAGCAATACTTGCTAGCCGTAGTGATGAGTGTGGTAATTGGCTTTTACGATGGTTTTATAGGCCCTGGAACGGGAAGTTTTCTAGTACTGGGTTTTGTTTCTCTTTTGGGATATGATTTTCTTCACGCATCTGCCAATGCCAAAATGGTCAACTTAGCCACTAATTTTGGTTCGATTTGTTTGTTTGTTTTAAAAGGTAAAATAATCTGGGCCATTGCAATTCCAATGGCCGTTTGCAATGCTATTGGTGGTTGGATGGGAGCCAAGGTAGCCATCAGCAAAGGCAATGCATTTATCAGATTGTTTTTTTTAATCGTTGTGGTAAGCACATTGCTTCGTTTTGCTTACGATTTATATAAAAATTAATGCTTTTATATAACAACATTATTCCATTATATTAAGGATTTTTAAACCAAACAATACCGCGTCTCCTCGGTAGCCATTTTGATACGAACGGATATAATCAAAGCGGAATAGTTTCAACTTTCCAAATCCTAAATTATCCAATCCAATAGTGAATTCTTGATAAGGAGCTCTATGGGGTACCGCCAAGTTATGGAATCCCAATACCAATTGCGATTGTAATTTGTTTAATATTGGAATTTTATTCATCACAAATCCTTTGTCGTTGTGTTCTATGTGAGTTTCCCAATAGCTGTCATTAGTACTTGCAGTATAATAGGGTAAGTTGTTGAATACATTAGTATAGCTTTCACCTGAGCCAACGTGTGTTTGATTTCCATTGAAATGTTTGTAGTCTGCAAAGGAAATATTAGCAGCATTGAAAAACTTCCCTGCTTTTGAACTGTATTTGATCACTCCTTTATTGCCAATGCTTAAATCCTGAGTGACTTTAGCTGACACATAATCGTATTCGTATTTTTTGTCTGAGCCTGCGAAAGCTTTTTCATAACCTAAAGTAAGACTTGGATAATGATCGTCGCCCAAGTTGAATTTTCCGTCAGGACGTGTCCAGTACTGTTGGCCAAATCGGATTCGAGAAGCTACTCCCACTTTTGCTAAATTGTATTTGTCAAAGGCTGAGGTACTGTAGTCATTCGGGGCTAATGGATTGTTAGAAGTATAAGTATTGGATGATTTTACAGAACTTTGGTCTGTTGTATTCCATAAAGGTTTCTTTTCTGCGTATTCCGCATTGATGCCTAAATAAATCCCATTTACAATTTCTTGGTTTAAATTAGCGGACACATAGTTTTTCTCATACAATTTCATAAAGTTGTTTTTGAAAAACAAACTGCTAACAGAGTTCACACTAGCCGAAATAGGATTGTTATTGTTGAATTGAGTAACCGTGTTGCCTCCCATAATGTTCAAAGTACAGTTGTTGGTATTGTTGAATTTTTGGGTATAGCTTACAATTCCTCTTAATCTGTTATCGGAAAAACCATAATTGATTTTTGTACCTATATTAGTGTAGGTTCTTTTTTCCTCATTTCTTTTGGTGTAACTAAATCCAACTTTAGTATTCCATCCTTGCACCGTATTGAATTGGGTGCTCAACAAAGGGCCTTCATAATTTAATGACCATTTATGAAAGGAGTCATTGTAATGATAGCCTGAAATAATATCCATTACCCTGAATTTATTTCTTTTACTATCGATGGAATCCAAATAAGTTTTTGATTTCTTTTTGTTTTGCAACACTTCTTTCTTAATATAGTCGCCGCTTTCCTCTGCGGTTAATGGTGCCGGTCGGATACTGTTCCAAAAGGAATCTTCTTTTTTGTTAGCATTTTCTTCGAATCGCAATACTTCTCTTGTAAAGGTTTTCTTTTCGAATTGTGCTGGAAATTCAAAGTTTGAATATACATAAGTAAAGCCTCCATTGATATTGATTCCTAACATTCCGGCTTCAAAATCCAAGGTTTGTGTATTCTTGGTCCAAATTTTATTAGTGTTATTATAGGAAAAGCTTTGTTTGATAGTAAGCTTATTCAATGCTGGATTTTGCATTTGGGTTCCCGTGATACTTAAGTCAACGGCATAAATCGCCCAACTGTCATCTACTATATATAGGTAGCCTTCCATTACAGGTTCAGAATCCCTTCTCGGAGTTACTTTGATTTTGTTGATGAGTTGGTTGTTCTCATCTGCAAAGGAACCTTCAAATTTGTATTTATAATAATTAAAAGCATTATCGGCTATAGGTGATACGACCTGCGCATTGAATTCTAAATAATTTTCATAAAAATCAAATTCGGCTTGAGCGGCATTATTAAAACTAAATCCATTGTCCTTACCACTTACTTTTGAAGCTATTATGACTTCTTTCATTTTATCAGGTTTCTGAAAAGTAATCCTTGAAACCGTTTCTGATAAGTACAATATGCCACTTCTACTCGAATCAATCACTTCATCAAAAAAATCAAGCTTTTGACCCATGATGGATTTTGGTAGGTTTTTTACTCTAAATATCCCTCTTGAATAAAAATCAGCGGTGTATTTTGCTGTTTTCTTGGAGTTATCTCTTCTGCTAGCAATCGCATTTTTGATAATTTCAATAGCAGGATTGGTATTTTTATCAATATGCACTTCTTTTAGCTCGATTTCTTCTTCGGTTAAGGTGACGTCAACAATCTGTGGCGTTCCATTGTCGTAGGTCACTACTTTTTTCTCTGTTTTAAATCCTAAGTATTTATATAGTATAACATAGGTGCCTGGAATTTTTAAACTTAATTCGTATTTACCTTGATCATTCGTGGTGGTTCCTATATAGGTGTCCTTCACATAAATATTGGCAAAAGGTATCGGTTTACCATTGTTGTCGGTTACGGTACCTTTGATTTGAGCATAATTTGTAATACCTATTAACAATAGGAGCAGTGATAAATAGTTTTTCATAAGGCGTATTAAATATAAGATTGTAAGGCGAGTTCGTAACTTTGTAAACCAAATCCAACAATAATCCCTTTTACATTAGGAGATAAGTAGGATTGATGACGGAAGGGCTCTCTGGCAAAGGTATTGGAAATATGTACTTCCACAACAGGAGTAGTAATGGCTTTTATGGCATCGCCAATGCCTACTGATGTATGAGTATAGGCTGCGGCATTCACAATGATTCCGTCATAACTAAAGCCTATTTCTTGAATTTTATCAATCAATTCCCCTTCAATATTGCTTTGATAATACGATAACTCTATAGTTGGATATTTGCTTTTCAAATTTTCAAAGTATTCCTCAAACGTCATTCCGCCATACAGTTCCGGTTCTCTTTTGCCAAGTAGGTTTAGGTTAGGGCCATTGATTATTGCGATTCTCATCTTGCTGTGTTTTTCGTAAAAATATAAAATCCCTTTTTAATAATGAAGCTCTTTTAAATTCTTTATCCAAAAAAAGCAGTGTTTTTTGTGCTTTTATATGCTAATCATTTAACTATTAGTGGTATTAAAAATGATTTTTGTCATACTAATATTTGTTTATCAACAGTTTAAATCATTTCGAAATGGTTGCTAACCCCTTTAAAATCAATACTTGTTAATAACTTTGTTAATAACAATAAAACAAACGTTTAATCTTAAGCAGAAATTAAGACTTAAATTTGTCCTTTAATTTTAAACAAAATAAACATGAAAAAAATTATTTTAACAGTTGCGGCAGTATTCGTTTTAGGATTTGCTAACGCACAAGACAAAAAAGAATCTAAAGGATTCGGTTTCTCTAAAGGTGATATCTTTGTTGAAGGTAGCTTAACTATGAATTCTACAAACGACAAAAACACTGAAGTAAAAACTAGTTCAATGAATTTTTCTCCAAAAGCAGGTTATTTATTATCTGACAAATTTGCAGTTGGTTTAAATCTTGGTTTTGGTTCAGGAAAATCTACTACATCTGGAACTGATACTAACAAAACAAGTTCTTTCAATGTTGGTGCTTTTGGAAGATACTATTTCTTAGAATTAGGTCAAAGATTCAAAACTTACACTGAATTTGGTTTCAATGTAGGTAGTGAAAAAGTAGGTGTAGGTTCTACAGTTACTACTAACACTTTTAATTTAGGTGCTGGTTTAGGAATGAACTATTTCGTTACTCCTAAAGTTGCTATCTCTTTCGGTTTAGGTAACGTTATCAACTACGGTACTTCTAAAACTGATATGTCTGGAGACAAAGGTTCTTCTGATATGAATGTAAACTTAAATGTTTTCAACAATTTCTTTAATACTCCAACTTTCGGAGCATTATACAAATTCTAATATAAGTTAGATTATATTTTTTTTAAGAACCACGCCTTAGGCGTGGTTTTTTTATGGCTTCATTTTACTATATTTATACCATGAAATGGAAGCCACTGCTCAAGAATTTTCAATCCTATCTTCAAATTGAACGAGGACTGTCCAAAAACACCATCGACAACTACACCTTCGACATCGAAAGGCTTTGTGCTTTTCTGGAGCAAAATGCCATTGACATATCCCCAATTGTAATTAAAGAGGAGGTCATTCAACAATTTATTTACACCATTGCCAAGGAACTCAATGCGCGTTCTCAAGCCCGAATCATTTCAGGTTTAAAAAGCTTTTTCTCTTATTTGGTATTTGAGGATTACAGATCCGATAATCCTATGGAACTTATAGAGACGCCTAAAGTGGGCCGAAAGCTCCCTGATACCCTCTCAGTGGAGGAAATCGATGCCTTGATTGCTGCCGTTGATTTATCCAAACCCGAAGGCGAACGCAATCGTGCTATTTTGGAAACCCTTTACGGTTGTGGTTTGCGTGTATCCGAATTGGTAAGCCTCAAAATCTCCGACCTCTTTTTTGACGAAGGCTTTATAAAAGTTACCGGGAAAGGCAGTAAAGACCGTTTTGTTCCCATCGGCCCCATTACCAAAAAATATATTGAAATCTACCGACAACAAGTGCGTCCCCATCTAACAATTAAAAAAGGCTGTGAAGACACCCTCTTCCTCAACCGCCGTGGCAATCAATTGACCCGAGTAATGATATTTACCATCATCAAGGATTTAGCTATAGCAATCAATCTCAACAAATCCATCAGCCCCCATACCTTCCGACATTCTTTTGCTACCCACTTGCTCGAAAACGGCGCCGATTTGCGCTCCATCCAACTCATGCTCGGCCACGAGTCCATCACTACTACCGAAATTTATGTCCACCTCGATCGCACTCACCTTACTCAAGTAATGAATAATTTTCACCCTAGGAAGGAGTAGGCAGTAATCAGTGTACAGAGTTCAGTGATCAGTAATCAGAGTACAACTCGGTTAAAACTGACCCATACAGTTATTGTAGAGAATCTATTGAAAACAACTTCTACAAAAAACACCACTATGTCAATATTCAACCTACAACCTACAATTTACAAAATACCCACAACGACAATATACAATATACAATTTACAATATACAAAATACAACCTACAATATACCCACAACGACAATATACAATATACAATTTACAATATACAAAATAACGACAACGATAAGAAGTGCGTGCCCCTGCGGGTCGGGCTTTCCGCTTCAATCTTTTGTTTTTTTAAGAAAAAAAACAAAAGGATTTCCGCTTCAATCCCTCACGCGGAATCCCATTTCATAAGATAAAATACCCACAACAGAACAATCTTTCAATTAAGAACTATTTTAGGCAATAGGCAATCAATTGACAATTAACAAAGAGTCAAAAAGCAAGCTATTACCCAATTTAATGCCCCGTCGTGGCAAAATATCTGTAGCAAATACCAAAGACAAAGACAAGGAATCCCTCAGGGATGGCATACATCACCAGCTATATTTACGATAGATATTCACGTCTCGAACCCACGCAGGGTTTAAACCCCTGCGTGGGTTGGAAAAAACAAAACAACACAAAACAACAATTAGAATTCGGTTACCACTAATCAGTGAAGTTCAAAGCCAGGCTATTACCCAATTTGAAATCCCCGTAGTAGCGAAA